>JANYBD010000065.1 GCA_025360995.1 Gemmatimonadota bacterium | reverse complement strand
GCTTCAGGCGGCAGTCGCCTCGGCCGGCACGTTCGCAGTCGGCGCGGCGTTGCCACTGGTGGCCGGATGGTTCGTACCCATCACAGCGATCACATGGGCCGTGACAGGGACGTCGCTGATCGTGTTGTTTGTACTCGGCGCAGTCTCGGCACGCGTTGGAGGGGCGCCCGCCATCACCGGCGCCATTCGCGTAACATTTTGGGGCGCTTTCGCCATGGCGATTACCTATGCCGTAGGACGGGTATTCAGTACGGTGGTGTAAGCATTTGCAACGTATCGTTGATTGAGCAGTTCACACTTCAGACATTCCACGCCCATGCGCTTTAAAAATTTGCTCGCCGCAACTGCGTTCGTGCTCTCAACGTTTCACACTGCGCATGCGCAGGCACTATCTAAAAAAGAAGGATTCGTCACCACGCCCGATTCAGCACGGCTCTTCTATCGCTCTATCGGCACGGCGAAGGACACGATCATCGCCATTCACGGCGGGCCCGGCGTCGATTTAGAAAGCATCTACGGAGATTTCCTTCCGCTCGCCAGACATCACACGGTGATCTTTTACGATCAGCGTGGCGCCGGCCGGTCGACGCTGCCGCGTGATACAACGACGCTCAACGCAGACCAGCAGGTCAAAGACCTGGATGCAATACGAAACAACTTTCATTTGAAGCATGTCACGCTCGTCGCCCACTCGTATGGCCCGCTACTCGCCGCTACGTACGCGATCGCGCACCCCGGCGTCGTGACCCACATGGTTTTTTTCGGACCGGTACCACCGCGTCGCGGCGATTTCTGGCAACGCTTCGGTAAAAGCATGCAGATCAAGCTCGACAGCACACAGCTTCGGAAACTTGCAGACGCGAATCGCCGTCTCAATGACATGACGGCGAGTTCCGATGCAATGCGACAGGCCTGTCGCGATTACTGGGCGATCGGTGTTCGGCCACGGCTCGCCGAGCCGGATCGGGTACCGTCTGTTATCCACGCTGATCTCTGCGCTTCCGACATTCACGGTATTCAGTACGGACTCGCGCATACGAACCCGGCCGTGATGGCGTCGTACGGCGACTGGGATATCCGTGCGGCACTCAAAAACGTGTCGGCCGTCACACTTGTTGTTCATGGCGAAGAAGAGTCCATCCCGATGGACCTCATCGAGGAGTGGACGACGGCGCTTCCGCATGCGACGCTCCTCAAGATTCCGCGTGCCGCGCATTTTACCTATGCCGAGCGTCCGGGATTAGTCTGGCCAGCAGTCGAACGTTTTCTTGCCGCGCGAACTCTCCATTGAACGGCGCGCATGCGGTGGGGTATGATTATCTACGCCGCAGTCGATTCGCAGTCATCGTCACGAGGTCATACTTATGAATCTGAATAAACTCTTGCATACCCGTTTGCTCCCGATTGTCTTTGTGTCTTTCTTGTCGGTGAGCGCAGCGACCGCCCAAAGACCGAGTCAAAACGGTCATGGCGATGATGGCAAGCGTGAAGAGAAGGAACAGGGTGACGACAAGCGCGGGAAGAAAAACAAAAATGACAAGAACGAAAGGGACGACAAGAACGAAAGGGATGACAGGAACGACAAGCACAACCGCCAGGACATCAAAATCGGCGGCTTCTTTCGCGATCAGCAGCGTACGGTGGTCCGGGATTATTACGGGACGCAATATCGAACCGGTCACTGCCCGCCAGGCTTAGCGAAAAAGAACAATGGTTGCATGCCCCCGGGTCAGGCGAAGAAATGGGCCGTGGGCCAGCCGTTGTCCCGGGACGTGACGGTTTATTCGGTTCCGCTAACATTGTCGCGCAGTTTGGGCACGCCTCCGTCCGGATATAAATACGTCCGCGTTGCTAGCGACATCTTGTTGCTCACTCTTGGATCCAATGTGGTTGTGGACGCTCTTCAGGCATACGGAATGCCATGATCATCGTGCCCGCTCGCGGCAGGTTCAACGCTGCCGCGGGCTACTTGGGAGCGCCGAATCCCTGTCGCGTCATCACGCCCCAGCTATCGGAGCCACGCAGGTATTTCCAGAACGCTTGCAGGCGGAACCACACCGTCAGCTGACGGAATCCGAGCCCTTCGATGAAGGCGAACAGGAGGAGTCGCGCAAGGTCGCCGCGCCGGCGATAGCGCCGGAAACTTAGATCCTCGAGCACGATCGCCCATACGGTGAGCAGCGAGCCGTAGCCGATCGCACAGACCAGCAACAGCAGCGCGAACCGGAGATCCACCGCACCCAACGCGAGTGCGAGTACCGTGATCACGTAACCAAACAGCTCAATCAGCGGCGCCAACATCTCGCCGAAAAAGAAATACGGAATTGCGACCATCCCCATCGCGCCGTACTTGCGATTGAAGAGCAAGTCGCGATGGGTGATCATTGTGCCGATGAGCCCGCGGTGCCAGCGCTCCCGTTGCCGCGCCAGCACGTGTATCTGCGGCGGTACTTCGGTCCAGGCAACCGGATCCGGAATGAACGGCATCTCGGCCTTGATGTTGTTTTCGTAGAGGTATCTCTGCAAACGGACGACGAGGTCCATATCCTCCGTCACGTTTCCTGTTTTGTAGCCGCCGATGGCGAGCAGATATTCTCGCCGAAACAGACCGAACGCGCCGGAGATGATAAGGCTGCCGCCGATCGTATTCCAGCCAAGGCGGCCGAAGAGAAACGCGCGCAGGTACTCGACGACCTGGCATCCACTCAGCCAGACCGGCGCCACCCGCGCATCCACCACTCTTCCCATTTTTACGACGCAGCCGTTAGCGACGCGCAACGTGCCGCCGACCGCGGCGACGGAGGTACCGAGCACAAAGGGTCGCGCGAGGCGGAGCAATGCATCCGGCTCGATCAACGTATCGGCGTCCACCGCGACGACGTACTCGTGCCGCGCCGCGTTGATGCCGGCATTGAGCGAATCGGCCTTGCCTCCGTTTTCTTTGTCGAGCACGATCAGGCGCGAATGGCGGCGCGACCGGTAGACTGCGCGAACACGTTGCGACCCGAGCACTCGGGGGTACGCTGGCGGCACCTCGTAGAGATCGAATTCCGAGAGCAGCACGTCCATCGTCCCGTCCTTCGAACCGTCATTGATCAGGATGACTTCGAACTTCGGGTACTCGAGCGTCAGAAACGAAAGCACGCTCGCGGTGATCGTCACCTCCTCGTTATAGGCCGGGACGAGCAAGCTGAGCGCGGGTAGCGCCTCCGACGTGATCAGCCGGCTCAGGTGTTCGTCGTCGGCGAGTCGCCAATGCCGCCACAGTTCCGGAATGGACAGTATCAACAGCATCGCGTAGAACGAGTTCAGTGCCAGAAAGTAGAACAGCACGCCGTGATCGGCCCACCAAAGGAAGCGGTGGAAGAAGGCGAGGAGCATCGGCGACCCGATCATGCTTCCACCATCTCGAGGAGTGCGCCGTCGGAGAGCCCGCTGATGAGCATGGCCATGTCGGCCACATAGCGGTCGCTGTCGGTCCGCAACGTACGTAGCGCGGTGCGGCCCGCCTCGCCGAGTTGGGAGAGCGCGAGCGTCGCGCGATACCTCACACGCCAATCGACGTCGCGCGCGGCACCAAGCAGATCCGGTAGCACAGTCGGCGATGCGAGCTCGCCGAGCGCGTGAGCGGTCGTTGCGCGAACAGTGGGATCGGCATCGTGAAGCATCATTTTCAGCACGTCGACTGATTGCTGCCGGGGCGAGCGGCGCAATGCCCGCGCGACCGCGACGCGTACCTGCACCGACTGGTGCACGGCGAGTTGTGCTACCACATCGAACACCGCGGGCAGCTCGAGCGCACCCGCCAGTTCCACCCAATGCGCGAGCGCACGCGGCGCGGCGCGCGTTGACAAGCGCGCGAGGAGCAGGGGCTCCACGATCGTCCGCAATTCGCGCAGTATGCCTTGCAGGTACAACCGCATGACCGTCGGCAGCGAGACCATTCGGTCGAGTACGACGGCCACAAGCCGCGCGTCTGCTACACGCGGAAGCGCGTCAGCCGCCGCGACCGCGACCCCCGGCACCGGGTCGTTCAGCAACGTTTCAAGCAACGCGCTATCGTCCGGAGTTCCCGCGAGCGCCAGGCATCGCGCCGCGTCCAGCCGCCGTGTCCAGAAGCGCGAAGACGCGCGCGAGATGGTTCGCCGTACCCACGGCTCTTGGCGCAGCGACGCGGCCAGCGCGTCACGCGCGTCCAGCGGAAGAGTTGTGCGCGCGAGGTGGAGGGCAAAACCGACGACGGCCGCTGCCGGCAACGCGCGCAAGGCGACGACAACAGACTCAATTTCGCCGCTGCCACTCAGCCATGCGCTGAGTGGTTCACTGATCGCTTGGCGAGCAGAGAGAAAGCCCTGGCGGCGTTGCCGCTCCACCTGCCGACGCACGCCGATGAATACGACCAACATCAAAAGGAATGCGCCTTGAAAAATCGCAATGACGATCAGAACGAGAAGCGCCGTCATTTGGCGCGCGTGCGGCCGCGCCACACAGCCAGCTTCGCCATGAGTACCCGCAGACTGATGGGCTTGGTCATGTAGTCGAGGGCGCCGCCTTGGATCGCGCGCAGTTGGTCAGTCTCACTGCCGTGGATCGAGACGAATACAACCTGGTACGCACCGGGCCGCTCGATGCGCAGGCGCTCATGCAATGAGTGCCCGTCGAGACCGGGGAGATCAACGTCGAGCAGTACGATCGACGGGTGTTCTCGCGGACGGAAGTGAAGCAGTGCATTGAGCCCATCCGGTCCATTGGCGTAGGCGCGATACGACATTCCAGTCGCCGTAAGCGCAAAGGCCAGAAGGTCGCGCAGCGTCGGGTCGTCTTCCACAACTATTACGTCCGGTGCAAGCGCGGAGCTGGACGGGTCCCATGCCATTGCAGGGACCCCGGCCTCTCGTGCGGCAATTTCGGCGTCACCGGCGGTGGCGAGTAGCGACCGCAACGGCGGCGCGTCGGATGCCGCGCCGCCGTTGACACCCGCATGCCATGCGGGCGCCAGTGACGGGGCACCAGCCGCGAACGCATTCAGTACGGTGACCGTATCCGATGGAGTGCGCGGGATGGCGAACGCCAGCGCGTTGCCATCCGTGAAACCGGCGACACCACCCGCGTCGCGAATCAAACGCGCAACGCGGGTGCACTCGTGCTCCCACGCCGTAATTGCAGCTCCGGCGGGCGGAGCGGCCGTCGCACGCACGACGCCTACACTCCAATCCTGTTCGCCACGGTTTTGAACCCAAGCTTCGAGCTTTAGCGTCGTGCGCGCCGGTTTCGACAAGTCCGTCCCAGGGCGCAGTCCCATTGAAACGCGCCGTTGGCGCTGTGACTCGAGCAATTGCCGAACACGGTGCTGGAACTCACTGGCAACCAAAGGCTTGACCATATAGTCGTTCGCACCCGCTTCGAAGGCTTTGGTGCGCGTGTCGGAGTCGATTCGACCACTGAGCATAAGCACTGGCACGTCGCGCCAGTCTACATCGTTTCGTAACTCGCGGAGGAGCGAAATGCCATCTACGCCCGGCATTTCCACATCCATGACGGCGAGCGAAGGCTGGCCGAGCGCGAACAGCGCGCGAAATGCGTCACCGTCTGCCGCCGTGTGCGCAATAAGTCCATCGCGCTCGACGAGCACGCGAAGCAGCATCAGCAGGACGGGATCATCGTCCAGCACGAAAACCGTATCGCGTCCGGCACTGCCGGGCTCGAGTAGGAACTCGATCCAGTCGATCATCTCGTTGGGATCGGTCCCTTCAGGGATCATTTGGACGCCCGGTGCCGATACGTTTGCTACCGTCGATCTTCCTTTGGAAAGAAGTAGCGTCGGTACGCTTGGCGTGGCGGTCGCGACCGTATCGGCAGCGGCCTCTCTGGCGACGACGAGCGCCGGCGCAGCACTAGGCAGAGTGTTGCGATAACTCTCCTCATTCATGCGCTCGACGGCGAACCCTCGTTGGGTCGCTACAGCGACCAGTCGTTCCGCGACGGAGTCGGCGAGGCTCACAAGAACGATACGTCTCGGCGCGTCGAGCATCATATCGGCGGGGTCAGCGATCGCGGCGCCAAGCGCGCGGGCGAAATTCAGGACGATCACCGATCGGCCATCACGATCGAGCGACGGATCGTCGGTCCACCGCGTGCTGAGCTCCTCCATCGCGCCCGCCATCCGCCCTGCTTCGTGAAAACCCAGACTGCCCGCGGTGCCATGCACCCGATGCAGTTCGCGGCGCAGGGCGGTAAGGAGATCGAGCGAATCCGGTGCGCCTGCCAGTTGCTCACCGAGCAAACTGAATGCGCGTACGGCACCGCGGCTCGTTTCAACATACCGCAGTTGCATTGCGGCGAGCGCGGCCTGTAATGGGGCGTTGCCAGACGGTGGGGTGACGCCGTCGTTCACGCGATCCTGAGCGGGAGAAGGGCAGCGACACGATCATGCCGCTTGAGGAACGTAACTTTGTGGCCGGGCCAGCGGGATGCCAGAGCCTACTTCCCCCCTCCCTGAGCGATCAGCGTGTCAGTGTGAACTCATACGCGCGCAACAACACGAGCACGGGGAAGAGCGAAAGGCTGATTGCCGTATACGTCGCAATGTCATCGTACAGCCGGTCGCTACGCTTCGCCGTTGCCGGCGGCTGCGTCAAAACACGAACCTCAATCCGG
>JANYBD010000059.1 GCA_025360995.1 Gemmatimonadota bacterium | reverse complement strand
ACTGCATCCAACTTCCAATACTCCCGCACCACCCGAATCATCTGCTTCCGGCGAAATCCGAATGCTCCAATCACCATCGCGCGGAACGCTTCCTCTTCTTCCGCGCTAATCAGCGGAGTCTCTAGCGGGGTAATTCGAAGAACCGCGCTCTCGACCGACGGCACCGGCACAAACGCACCGGCCGCAACGCGAAACAGTAACTCGGCGCGCGCCACGGCCTGCACGTTCACCGACAATGCCCCGTACGCCTCACTCCCTGCCGCCGCGACGACACGCTCGGCGACTTCGCGCTGCACCAGATACACGGCTCGCAGAGGCCTTGGGCGGTGCAGTGCGTGAAAAATGATTGGCGTGGTGATGTTGTATGGCACATTCCCCACGAGCAGAAACGGGCTACCGGCGGCGGCGGCCAGATCTACTTCCAGCACGTCGTTTTGAATCACCTGCACGCGCGGATCACCGGCGTATTTCGCCGCCAACATTGGCGCGAGATCACGATCAAGTTCAATCGCGATGAGTCGCCCGCAGCGCGAGAGCAATTGCTCGGTGAGCGATCCTCGCCCCGGTCCAATCTCGACAACCGTATCCGTCGGTTCAATGTTCAAGGCGTCCGCGATGCGTCCCAGAATCCGCGGATCAGTCAGAAAGTGCTGACCAAGCCGTTTGCGGGCGTGCGGAAATTTTTCTTTCGGCGATTTCGGTTCGAGCGTTTCCCTTCTTCCCTGACGCCGGCTCACGAGCGTAGCACCACCAGCGCCTGGTCGTCGGCCGGCGGGACGGTGCCCATGTGGCCTTCGAGCAGCGCGAACACTCCATCCACAATCCGCGAAGGCGCTTCGGCCCGTCGCGCCCGCACCACGTCCAGAACACGCGCTTCACCAAGCACGGCGCCAATGTCGTCCCGGGCATCGCTAATGCCGTCCGTAAAGAGCAACAACAAATCACTTCCGCGATGCCAAGGGCGCGCGACCGATTTCGGTGCGCTCGATCCGAGCCCGAGCGGCGGGTCATTGGCCGTGAGACGATCGGCAGTGCCATCAACCGCAATGACAAACGCGTGCGGATGGCCGGTGTTGGCGTATCGCAGTTCACCTTTGGCCGGATCAATCACTACATAACAGAGCGAGAGAAACATTTCCGTCTGCCGCAGTTCATCATTGAGCGATGCCAGCAGCGCTACTACCGTCTCTCCCGGATCAGCCGTCGCCTGTGCATGAATCGCCATCGCACTCATTGTCAGCGCCATAATCAACGCCGCCTGATAGCCGTGACTCGACACATCACCGATGAGCACACCCGTCCGCCCCTCGGAGAGTTTGAATAGATGGTAGAAATCACCGCCGACACTTTGCGCCGGCTCTACCCGTGCGGCGCACGTAGCCTGCGGCGCCACCACATCGGGCGATGGCAATAGTCGCATTTGTAAATCGTGCGCGAGTTGCATTTCGTGGGCGAGGCGCTCCTGAGCCATCGACGCCTGCACCAGATTGTCAATCTGAATTGCCGTGCCAATCTGCGTGGCGATCGCAGCCACAAGCTTCTGATCACCGGCCGTGAACGGTTGCCCCACTTTTCGCCCACTCAGCGTTAGTACGCCGAGCGGCACCCCGCCCTGCGGCGTCGTCCAAATGATCGGCACGGCCAACAACGCGCCCCGCTGTACCGCACCGTCGTCCGGCGAGCCAACCACGTGCTCGGCGACCAAAACCGGATGACGGGCGCGAAACACGGCCGCGATGGAACTCGAATCGTTGTCAATCGCGATCGCCTTCACTGACGCCATATTCGCGCCCAGCACAGCGACCGGCTGCAAGAGACCCCGCGCCGCATCGTGGACAAAGACGGCGGCCAACTCCGCCCGGACCGTCTCCGTGATCTCGGTGAGAATCGTCCGCGCTGCGTCGGCAAGTTTCACCGTGCGGCCAAGGATCTCCCCGATCGAATACAGCAGATTGATTTCTTCCCAACTCTCGGCGAGTTGCTCCGCGGCGAGTGCGGCTTCGCGTTGCGCTCGTTCCAGATCGTTCACGCGACGCCGCGCAGGAGAATCAGCCGCACGACGTTGCCACCATCCGAAAATCGCTCGACGTGGTCCATCAGCCGGCGCATTAGAAACAATCCGCGACCGTCCTCCAGCATCATATGGTCGGGCGTCGTCGGGTCGACGGTGCAGGCCTCGAGGTCAAAGCCCTGCCCTTCGTCGCGGACCTCGAGCACGAGCCGGCTCGAGTCCACTTCGGCGTGAACGTGAACGGAACGTGCAGCGTCGTCGAGATTTCCGCGCAGAATCGCATTCGACAGGGCTTCGGTCAGCGCCACTGGCACATTGAGCGCGAGGTGGCGACGTGGAAAGGCATGTAGCTCGCAACGTCGCACGACTTGCTGCACAATCCCTTCGATGTACTGGACATCGCTGGGAATGCGAATATCCAACGCCTGTTCAGCGGAACGCACGTCCACTCTAGAAACTCTCGAGAGCGCGCTCGCGAGTTTCGGAAATCTGAAAGAGTGTATCGAGTTTCGTGAGCTCGAACAGCGTCTGCAAATCGTCGCTAAGATTCGCCAGCCGCAGTTCACCGCCCATTTCACGGATCTTTTTGGCGAGCGAAACGAGCACGCCGAGTCCGGAGCTGTCGATGTACCCGGTTCGCGCGAAATCCACGAGCACCTTGCGAGTGCCCTTTTCCAGGTCGTCGAGGACCATCTGCTTCAGCGCCTGGCGATTGCCGACGATGAGCTGGCCTTCAATTTCGATGATCGTGATGTCGCCTTGTTTCGAAGCAGTAAAGCTCATTGTTGCTGCTCTCCGTGCATCAGGGGCGTTTCTGGAGCGCCATAATGGCCGCGACGTGAAAGATGGCGTCCGCATCGGCGCCGCGCGAGAGATCCGACACCGGTTTAGCGATTCCCTGAAGGATTGGGCCGATCGCCGAGCCGCCGGAGAGCCGCTCCGACAGCTTATACGCGATGTTACCAGCGTCGAGCGATGGGAAAACCAGCACATTTGCCCGGCCAGCAACACTGCTCCCTGGAGCTTTGCGTTCCCCTACAGCGGAGATCAACGCGGCATCGCCCTGCAACTCGCCATCAACAGCAAGATTTGGTGCCCGCTCGCGGATCATCGCCAACGCCTCGCGGACCAAGGCTATCGAGCCGGTTGAGCCGCCCGATCCTTTAGTGCTATACGACAACAGCGCCACCCGCGGCTCATCGCCGACAATCACCCGCCGCGCATCGGCGGCAGCAATCGCGATATCGGCCAATTGGTCGGCTGTCGGTTGCGGTACGACCGCGCAGTCGGTGTAGGTCAACACTTCCGTGTCGGCCATTGCCGCGCCGTTCCGAAATCCCGGGACGCACAAATAAAACGCACTCGATACCGTGCGCACGCCCGGCGCCGGGCCAATCAGCCAGAGCGCGTAACGAATCACGTCCGCGGTTACGCGCACGGCACCGGCAACTGATGCGTCTACGTCACCAGTCCGCAACAAATACGTCGCGAAAACGAGCGGATCGCGGGCCAGTCGCGCCGCATCATCCATGCTCAGGCTGTGCTTCGCGCGGAGTTGAACGAGCAGCGCCGCCAACGTATCAGTACGCGGATCAGTGGCGGGATCGATGCATTCAAGCCCTGATGCGACGGCAGCTGCCTGCCCCTGCTTTGCGGCCGGATCGAGCACCAAGACTGGTGTGGCCACACCCTCGCGTTCCAATCGGGCCGCCGCTTCGAGTATCCGCGGGTCGGCGGCCTCGGAGAACGCGACGCGCGCACCGAGCCGCGCCGCCCGAGCGCCCAGTTGGTCGAGAAAACTCACGTGGCGGGCATGCCCGCGAATTTCTTTTTGAGCGCGGTCGCGACCACAGGATGCACCAAACTCGTCACGTCACCATCAAACCGGGCGACTTCGCGCACTAGGCTGGAACTGATATACGTCGTATCGAGCGACGGTACCATGAATACCGTTTCCACGTCAGGCGAAAGATGCCGGTTCATCAGCGCCATCTGATACTCGTACTCAAAGTCGCTCGCCGCCCGCAGCCCGCGGATGATCATCTTCACCTTTTGTGATTTGGCAAACTCAATGAGCAATCCCTTGAAATGCACGACCTCGACCCGCGGATCGTTCTCCGCCGCGGCGCGCACCAAGGCGACGCGCTCCTCAGTGGTGAATAGCGGCTGCTTCGACGCACTGGTCGCCACCGCAACTACCAGCCGATCAACAAACGCCAGACTGCGCCGGATCAGATCAGCGTGGCCGTTCGTGATCGGATCGAAACTTCCCGCGTACATCGCGACATTTGGCATTCAGTCGTCACTCACTGTTTATAAAAGGTGATTGCGGATGTACCATAGCGGCGGGTATCGGAAGGAGAGCCACCATCGGGCATTGCGAGTCGCGCTTCGTGCTCCACTCCAAAGATCGTCGCAAACGGCTCGGCGAGCCAGAGCTTGACCAACGCAACGGCCAAACCCTGACGGTACGGCGGATCGGCAAACGCCACATCATAGGGCTCCGCACCGCAATTCTCGGCGAATTTCATCGCATCGTCCGTGTGAATTCTACTGCGTTCTGCGGCGCCCAGTAGTGCGATGTTGCTTTCCAATACGCGAATCGTGCAGGGATCGGATTCGACGAAATCCACGTGCCGCGCTCCACGGGAAAGGGCCTCGAGCCCAAGCGCGCCTGACCCGGCACAGAGGTCAAGCACGCGGGCGTCAGGTAATCTCGCGTGAACGATGCTCATCCACGCCTCGCGCACCCGATCGGCCGTTGGGCGAACGGCATCTGTTTTCGGCGCCGCAATGAGGCGCCCCCGCCATGCACCGGCAATAATTCTCACGTGCTGACCCGGAAATCGGCGAGTCCGAGCTGCAACACTGATTTGCCACGAAACTCATTTCGTTCAAGTTTGTACGCCACATCGATAACAGCGCCCTTCTGCAAGTCGGCCGTTCGATGCGCGAGCCCCCACCCCACCGCCTCAATCGTTCCGTCGTTGGTTTCAATCCGGAATTTCACACCATCCGCGCCAATACGCGTTGCACCAGTGGCCACCCGCACACGGCGCGCGGCAAACATCGGCCCCGGATTACCGATGCCAAACGGTTCGAGATGCCGCAACAATCGCTCGAGCTCGTCCGTTGCATCTGCCAATGACAACTCAAGATCAATGCGCAGTTCGCGCACCAGATCGTCCGCCGTCAACCGCGCCCGAGCCACTTCGTTGAATCGATCCACGAATGCCGGAATCTGCGCTTCGGTAACCGTGAGCCCGGCGGCCGCCCGATGGCCGCCGTGCTTGAGTAACAGATCGCCGCACTCATCCAGCGCCGAGTGTAAATCAAACGCAGGAATCGAACGACCGGATCCTTTTCCGATCCCATCGTGCACCGCGATCATGAACACCGGCCGCGCCGTCTGCTCCACCAATCGCGACGCGACGATTCCAATGACGCCCGGGTGCCAATCGCTGTCGTGCAACACAATGCCGTACGTTGTTGTCAGATCCATTTTATCAACACGTCGCAGTGCCTCATCGAGAATCCTGCGATCCAACTCCTGCCGCTCGCGATTCAGCTCTTCACAATGACGGGCGATCGAATTCGCTTCGTCTTCGCGGTCCGCCAACAGCAAATCCACACCGCGCAACGCCCGGTCGAGCCGACCGAGCGCATTGAGCCGCGGCGCCAGAATGTATCCCACGCGTCCGGCGGTGATTTCCTTGCCGTCGAGTCCGGAACTGCGAATCAGCGCCCGCAGTCCAGCGCTCTTCGACTCGCCTAGTAGAGCTAATCCGCGGCGAACAAAAACACGATTCTCACCGCGCAACGGAGCAACGTCGGCAACCGTAGCGAGCGCCACCAGATCGAGCATACTGAACACAACATTTTCGTTGCCACCCAATTCACGAGTCAGTGCGAGCGCCAACTTGAACGCAACACCGACCGCGGCGAGATCTTTGTCCGGTGATTCGTCGTCAGCGCGCCTGGGATTGAGCACCGCAACCGCCGCGGGCAACGGCCCGCCCGGCAAATGATGGTCGCTGACAATGAGATCAATCCCCGCGGCGCGCAAACTCAGCGCCGCATCAATGGCACTCGTCCCGCAATCACAGGTAAGCACCACAGTGGCTCCGGCAGCCACCGCAGCGGCGACTCCCGCCGGCCCAAGATCGTATCCATCCGTGCGCCGATCGGGAATGAATGGAACCACACGCCCGCCGAGTGTGCGAATCGCCCGGGTCATGAGCGATGTTGAGCACATTCCATCCACGTCGTAATCGCCGTGAACGAGAATGGTCTCGCCGCCACGAATCGCCCGCGCCAGGCGCTCAACCGCTTCACCCATACTCTTGAGCAATAGCGGTTCGTTTAGCTGATCGAGCTGCGGACGCAAATAGCGCTTTGCACTCGCAGGGTCGGCAAGCCCGCGCAGCACCAGCAGCCGACACAACGGCAACGGGAGTGAGACCGCCGCCGCGAGCGTTTGCGCCATCTTTTCGTCTGCCGCTGGACCAACCGTCCAGCGGCTATCGGCGCGCCTGCTCACCCCGGGAAGTACATCAGCACGCCGCACGCCTCGCACAAATCAATCGCGCCGGTGGCGTTCATCACGTGTCGCCGCTGCATCGGGATCGCCGTATCGCACGCCCCGCACGACATATCACGCATCGGAAATACCGCTTCGACCCGCTTGCGGCTGCGAATCTTGTCGTATTTCGTCAGCAACGAAGTCGGCACCGCCTCGGCCAACTTCGCCCGCTTCTCCCGCGCGACCGCCAGTTCGCCATCAATTTCGGCGCGTTGTCCGGCAACTTCGGTGCGAGCCGCTTCTTGTTCGGCCTCGACCTTTTCGAGTTCGGCTTTTTGCGAATTCAACACCGCGCGCACTTCTTCGAGTCGGCGGTTGAGGCCCAGCAGATCGCTTTCCTCACCGGCGACGATCTTCTTGGCCGCCTCCATTTGCGCGATTGCAGCCGTGGCCATCTTCATATTCGTTACCGCGTCCATCTGCGTCTGATTGCGCTCGATCAGTAATTTGTGCTCGGCAATTTTATCCTTCAAATACGCCTGCTTCTTTTCCTCCCCCACGACCGCGGCGTTCGACCGCTCCACCGCGTCCACCGACCGCTGTCGCCGCACATCGAGCTCACGAATACGTGGCTCAAATTCCGCGAGGCGCACGTTCAGCCCGTGAATGATCACATCGTCTTCCTGCAACTTCAATAACGCATCAAGATCCGTCGACACTAAGCCTCCACCATAATTGTTCGTGAACCTGCTGTTGCTCTTGCACCGCGATTCCCTCGACTACCCGCACAATCACTCGATCATGCGTCGCACACTTCTCCAACTTCTGCCGCCCAACGCCGTCAGTTCTCGGCGCATAATCTCCGACTCTCGCAGGAGCGAATCTTTCTCCGCACCGGTCGCCAGCGGCGTCATCCGCTCGAGTTCACCGAGTTTGTCCTGCATCAATCGTTCTTTGAGTAATCGGAGCGCACCGTCAATCGTGGCGCGCGGGTCGATGACTGCGCCGGGCTCGGCAAGGAGCGCATCGATTACGCCGACGGCCGTCTCGTCGAGCGCTTCGGACAATTGTTCGGCTGACACTTCCGCACCCCGTTCGGCGATCGCATCGTAAATCGACCGGAAGACCGGGTCGCGCAGCGCGCCGCGCGGATCCTGTTCGTCAATCTCCACTTCCGGATGCGACCCAGCGTCGTCGTCGAGGCGCCCGACGCGCTCGATAATCTCTTCTATATATGTGGGATGCAGGAGCATCACCCGTAGCACATCGCGTTCCGCAGAACTTTCGGGGGACGATCCGCGATACGGCCCCAACGGGCGCGGTGGCGGCGGAGCGTCAGGATCCCGATCACGCGGCGGTGGCGGCGCCTGTCGCGGCCTTGAGCCTCGGCCACTGCCGGTAGTCACCACGGACAATTCATGGACCAATACCGATCGATCCACCCCGGCCGCCGCACTCGCCCGTGCGATATACAACTCCTGAGTGATCTGATCTTTCGTCGAGCGAATCGTCGGCATCAGCGCATCAAGCGCCCGCCGCTTGCGTTGCAAGTCCGCAAACCAACCGCCGCGCTCAAGCAGTTGCACCTTGCGATCGAATACGTCGAGACTGTTGGTCAACAATTTCTCCATCGCCGCACCGCCGAACTTTGCCACGAATGTGTCCGGATCCTCACCGTCCGGAAGCACTACCATTCGCACCGTCACGCCGCGCGCGAGCAACACGTCAGCGGCCCGGAAGCTTGCCTTTTGTCCGGGCGCATCGCTGTCATAGAGCAGAAACGCCGTTTTCGCATTCCGCTCCAGGAGTTCGGCCTGGCCATCAGTTAGTGCCGTGCCCATCGGCGCAACCACCGATTCAATTCCGGCATCCACCATCCGCACCACGTCGAAATATCCCTCGACGAGAATCACCCGTTCGTCTTTACGAATCGCACTGCGCGCCGACGAAAGATTGTAAAGCAACTTCCCTTTCGAAAACGCGGCCGACTCCGACGAATTCAAATACTTTGGCTCACCTGGGCCGAGCAGTCGTCCACCAAAGCCGACCGTGTGGCTGGTTGTGTCGTGAATCGGAAAAATCAGCCGATCCCGAAACCGCGGTCGAGCCTCATCCTGTTCTTCCCGTTTGACCAACAATCCGGCATCGAGCAACCGCTGGTCATCAAAACCCAGTCCGTTGAGATACTCACGCATCAAGCCGACTTCACGGGGGGCAAATCCGAGCGCAAACCGGTCCGCCGTTTCTCGTGTAATGCTGCGCTTGATCAGGTACTCCCTCGCGTGCGCACCAACCGCGTTCTGCCAGAGCATTTCGGTAAACCAGGCGGAGACAGTCGCGTTCAATTCCCAAAGTGGTTCGCGCGGGTCCGGCCCTTCGCGCCGCTTGTCCACCTCGATGACTTCGATCCCGGCTTTCTCGCCGACATATTTCACGGCTTCGACAAAATTCAATCCAAGCCGTTTCTGCACAAAGTTGAACACGCCGCCTTTCTCGCCGCACACAAAACAGGTGTACCCTTTGCCGGGCACTACGGAAAAATTATTGTTTGTTCCTTGATGAAATGGGCAAGGGCCGCGATACACCGAGCCGGTTTTTTTCAATCGCACATGTTCGCCGATAATCGCGACAATATCCGCGGCCTCGCGCACCTGTTCGACCACCTCGTCGGGAATCACGCGGTCTCCGAGAGGGTGACGATTGTCACGCCGGCGCCGCCTTCGTTCCACAGGCCGAGACGAAAATCACGGACACGCTTATCTCCCTTGAGCAGCGCGCTAACCCGTTCGCGCAACGCGCCGGTGCCCTTGCCGTGAATAATCGTCAACACAGGCAAATCGCCCCGCACCGCGAGATCCACGGCTTGTTGCACGGCGTCGTCCACTTCACCGACGCGCATGCCGCGCACGTCCACTTCGCGCTTCACTTCGAGTTCCGGCTGGTCACCCATCATCGGCACCAGCTCGGCGCGTTCGGCGGCCGCGAGCCGGCGTTTGGCTACACGGCGCACTGACGTCATTGGCACGGTGAGCTTGAGTGCGCCAACGACCACTGTGACATCGCTGCCGCGAAACTCCACCACCTTCCCCACTTTGCCGCCGATTGTCAAAACTTCCACAGTCGAGCCGATTTCTATCGCGCCAGCTTCCGTGCTGTTGCCAACGACTTTTGCACCCGCGCCTCGTGCGAGTTGATGTTCCCGTTCAAGCCGGTCCAATGCCGACCCTTCGTCGGCCGCGCGACGTTCGGCGACACGTCGAGCCTCGGCGCCAGCGGTCGCAATTTGATCGGCGCCCGCGGCCTTCAAGTCGCGAATCGTCTGCTCGATCTCTTGACGCGCATCGAGGACGTACCGCCGCGCATCCTGGCGCGCCGCCCGTTCGACTTCGCGTTCCCGTTCCTTCAGCGCGAACTCACGCTCGGCGAGCTGCGACGCGAATGCCTGCGTCTGTTCATCGCGCACTGCGACTTCCGATTCCTTCGTATCCAGGGACTTCTGACGCCGCTCCAAATCTTCCAACAGTGCGGCCACATTGCGCTCGCCCTGCGGCACGCGTGCTTCGGCCCGTTCCAATACTTCTTCCGGCATCGCCAACCGGCGGGCGATGCTCAGCCCGTACGAGCGACCGGGAATTCCCTTTATAAGCGTGTATGTGGGCGCCAGGGCGACCGCATCAAACTGCAATGATGCATTCACCACTCCCGGCACTTCCTGCGCCAGTTCCTTCAGCGCGCCCAAATGCGTCGTGGCAATGGTTGTAGTGCCACGCCGTGTGAGCGTCTCGAGAATCGCACCACCGAGCGCGGCCCCTTCGACCGGATCAGTGCCAGAGCCGAGTTCGTCGACGAGGACGAGCGACTGATCGGTGGCGCGGTGAATGATTTCGGTGAGGTTCCGCAGATGCGCACTGAAGGTCGAAAGCGATGCCTCGATCGATTGTTCGTCGCCGATGTCGGCGAAGAACTGATCGAACAGCGCGACGCGACTCTCCGGGCCGACCGGCGCCGGAATGCCGGACTGGACGAGCAGAGAGATGAGCGCGAGTGCTTTGAGCAAGACGGTTTTGCCACCGGTATTTGGTCCGGACACGAGGAGCGTGCGTTCGGCACCGTCCATTCGCAAATCGAATGGCACCACGGCCTCGCGGTCGCGCGCGAGAAGTAATGGATGCCGCCCGTTGAGGATCGCGAATCCCTCACCCGGTGCACTGAGCACCGCCGGCGAACAACTGAAGGCCAGCGCATAGCGGGCCCGGGCCGTGAGCGAGTCCAGCGTGACCAATGCCGCGAGCGTGGCGAGCAGTTCGTCACGGCGGGGGCGCAGCCGTTCGGTGGCTTCGAGCAAAATCCGTTCGGTTTCGCGCAGCTCTTCCGATTCGAGTTCACGGATGCGATTCCCTGCTTCGACCGCTGCAGGCGGCTCGACGAACACGGTGCTGCCGCTGTGCGATGTATCGTGCACAATGCCGCCGACGGCACTCCGCCCTTCGCGGCGCACTGGAATCACATAGCGGCCATTCCGCATCGTGACCGAAGCATCGTCCACGCGATGATTCGTTTCGAGCTTAGCCATCAGCCGTTCAAGGAGGCGCACAAGATCGCTTTCCGCGCCGCGAAGTTCCTTCCGCAATTTACGGAGCGCCGGGGACGCATCGTCGCGCACGACGCCTTCATCGGTGATTACCCTATCGATCTCGCGTTCAGTGGTCACATCACTGACCAGAGCAAACGCGATGATCTCCAATGGGAAGAGTGCGGATTTTTCTTTTTCGTCGCGCTTGGTATCGAGCAACGCGTCGCGCGTTTTCCGCGATGACACCAGCAGTGTGACCGCGGATCGCAGTTCGAGTCCCGTCCACGATGATCCCGCTACGCGCAGGCGCGCGAGCGCCGCAACTAAATCGGGGATTGGCTCCATCGTCCAACCGCCTTCACTGCTGACGAGGGCGCGCGCCGCTTCGACTCTCGCGTGTTCCGAGATTATGGCAGCGGCGTCAATCATCGGCTCCAAAATGCGGACGCGGTTCGCGCCCGCATCACTCGACGCATAACCGGCGACGATATCCAGCGCCCGTGCAAACTCCAACACCACCAGCGCGTGCGAACGGACAGCCGGCAGCGGCACCTGGGAATGAAAAAGCCCGACCTCGCGATCGAAATCGCTCAGTCGGGCTTGTTCAACTTCCACTAGAGGGTTCACGCCGGCGTGCCCAGTTCCTCTCGAGCGATGCGGCTGATAACGCCGCCATCGGCACGACCTTTGAATTGCGAAACCACTTTGCCCATCACGGCACCAATATTCGTCGCGCCCCCGGCAATCACGGCCCGAACTGCGGCGCGGAGATCGTCTTCACTGGCCTGCGCGGGAAGGTACTTCTCGATTGTGGCGATCTCTGATCGTTCTTGCGCCGCTAGCTCGGTGCGGCCCCCTTTATCGAAGGCCTCCACGGATTCGCGCCGTCGCTTGATCGCCTTCTGAAGCACGTCAATAACATCAGCGTCAGTCACATCGCGTTGCGCTGCGGTATGAAAGTTCTCGATGTCTGCCAGCACGGAGCCCAAAACGAGTACCGCAGCCTTGTTTTGGGCCTTTCGCGAAGCGTTGAGCTCTTCGCGGAGCCGGTCCGTCAGTGCTGCCACCTACGCAGTCCGTGTGCGACGATTCTTACGCGTGGCGGCGTTCATTTTCCGCTTGCGCTTCTCGCTCGGCTTCTCGTAATGGCGGTGCTTTCTGAGATCGGAGAGGATCCCTGCTTTTTCGCACTTCTTCTTGAA
>JANYBD010000045.1 GCA_025360995.1 Gemmatimonadota bacterium | reverse complement strand
GATCGCGGAAATCCCCGGCACCGATCCGATGATTGGCGACGAGGTCGTGCTCCTGGGAGCGCATATTGACTCGTGGCATTCGGCCACTGGAGCGAGCGACAACGCCGATGCAGTCGCCGAATTGATTGAGGCAATGCGCATCCTCAAAGCGTCTGGAATCAAGCCCAAGCGTACTATCCGCGCGGCTATCTGGGGTGGAGAGGAGCAAGGATTGCTCGGCTCCAAGGCCTATGTGCAAGAACACTACGCGGGCGCTGCCAATGCGAAGGCCCGGGAGAAACTATCGGTGTATTTGAACAACGACCCTGGCACCGGGCCGATCTATGGGTGGTACAGCGAGGGGAACAGCGAGGCAAAGGCGCTGTTCGATACCTGGCTCGCGCCGCTCAAGGATGTTGGCGGCCGGCGCAATATCATCGAGAAGATCGGCAACACCGATCATCTGTCGTTTACGGCACTCGGACTGCCGGGATTCAATACGATTCAAGACTACACAGAATACGACACGCGCATGCACCACACGAACATGGATTCTTACGAGCGGGTCAAGCCGGAAGAATTGAAGCAGGCAGCGGTGGTGCTGGCATCGTTTGCGTATCAGGCGGCGATGCGAGCGGAGAAGTTTCCCCGCCCAGCAATCACGGTCCCGTAGCGCGGCCCGAGGTCAGCACGGCATCCAGCGCGCGTCGGAAGTTAACGTCCGCCCATTCGATTCTTCTGCGCCACGCTAGGTGGCTTCGTCGGATAGTTCCCTGAGAAACACGCATCGCAGAAGCCGGTCGGTCCGCCAGGTACGGAATTGAGCATTCCGTCGAGGGAGATATATCCGAGTGTATCAACTCCGATTGCCTTGGCGATTTCGGGCGTGGAGAGGCGCGCCGCGATCAGTTGATCGCGGTCCGGCGTATCAATGCCATACCAACACGGTCCCGTAATCGGTGGAGAAGACACGCGCATATGCACCTCGCGCGCACCGGCGGCCCGCACCAGCGCGACCAAACCCTTGGTGGTCGTACCGCGCACGATGGAATCATCAACCATCACGACGCTTTTGCCTTGCAAAATTTCACGGACCGGATTGTACTTTACTTTTACCTTGGCGTCGCGACCCTGTTGTGTGGGCTGAATAAAGGTACGGCCGACATAGTGATTACGAATGAGCGCATGCTCCAGTCGCAGTCCCGAGGCTTCGGCGTAGCCAAGCGCTGCAGCATTCGACGAATCGGGAACGGCAAAAACAAAATCAGCGCCGAGGGCGGGATGCTCGATGGCCAGTTGACGGCCCAGGGCGCGGCGCGCCCGATCGACAGAGCCGCCGAAAATCTGACTGTCCGGACGGGCAAAATATACGTATTCGAAGACACATTTGTGCAACACCGGCGCAGCCGGGCGCTGAATGGAGCGGATGCCAGCGGCATCAACCGCCACGATTTCTCCGGGAAGAACCTCTCGCTCGATCGTCGCGCCAACAATATCCAGCGCGCAGGTCTCCGATGCAAAGATGACCGCATTGCCCAATCGGCCCATCACCAACGGCCGCCACCCATTGGGGTCGCGCGCGGCGAGCAACGTGTCATTGATCAGCACGAGGATCGAATACGCGCCCTCAACACCGTCCAGTGCCTCGGCGAGCTGCAGCTCCGGCGACGCGGCATTCGACCGCGCCAGCCGGTGCACGATGACTTCAGAGTCCATCGTCGAACTGAAAATGGAGCCGATCGACTCAAGCTGCACGCGGATTTCCGTGGCATTCGTAAGATTGCCATTGTGCGCCAGGGCAATGTGTCCGCCCTTGAAGTTCACGAGTGCCGGTTGGGCGTTCTCCAGTGTGGACGCGCCTGCCGTTGAATAGCGGGTGTGGCCAATCGCGGTGGGGCCGGGAAGTCCGGCTATCGCGTCGGGGCCAAATTTCTCGCCGACCAACCCCATGGCCCGCAATCCGTGTGCTCCCCCTTCGCCGACGGCAACGATGCCCGCCGACTCCTGACCACGATGCTGGAGTGAATAGAGCCCCATATGGGTAAGCGCTGCTGCATCGGCATGGCCACTCACTCCAAAAATTCCACACATCAGGACAGCACTCCGGCAGCGAGTTCGCTTGAGACAGTTTCTGCAGGCGCGCGCCGCATGGCCCGCGGGATTGCTTCATGGTACGCCTCGGACAGACCGCCGAGCGGGATATCAAAAGTGCAATCACCAACGACGATGTGGAGCCCATGCGCTGCCGACTGGACCGTGCCGATGGTTTGGGCCGGGACGCCATGGTGCGCGGCGATCGCCAACACTGCGGCGGGAGCGGACGTGGAGATGATCGCGCGTCCCTGTGCCTCGCCAAAAAGCAGGGCTCGCAGCGGCAACTTCTTCCAAGTCGAAAGGTCAATGTTCGCACCAAACATAAATTCCCGATTTGACATCGCGCATTCAGCAAGTGCGACGGCCAGGCCGCCCTCGCTACAATCATGCGCCGAACGGGCGTGCCCGCCACGAATGCTCTCCAGAAGTACTTCGATAAGTGCGCGTTCTTTGACGAGGTCGCATCGCGGCGGTGCACCGGCGACGAGGCCGTGTATCCATGCGAGATACTCGCTGGCTCCCAACTCATTCGTAGGTTCACCAAGCAACACAATCGAATCGCCGACCGCGCTAAAGGTCATCCTCGTGGCGTGATCGATGTCGTCCACCAAACCGACCATTCCAATGACCGGTGTGGGATAGACTGCGCCGATCGGACTTTCATTGTACAGCGAGACATTGCCGCCAGTGACCGGCGTGCCAAGCAGCGTACACGCTTCGGCCATTCCACCGACGGCCTCCTTAAACTGCCAGAAAATGTCCGGCCGCTTGGGGTTTCCGAAATTCAGGCAATTCGTAATGGCCATCGGTCTTCCGCCTACGCAGGCAACATTGCGCGCTGCCTCAGCGACGGCAATGCGCCCGCCGGTGCGCGGTTCGAGATACACATAGCGTCCATTGCAGTCCGTCTTAAGCGCCAATGCCTTCCTGGTGCCCTGCACGCGCACCACTGCAGCGTCACCGGCTCCCGGGCCCACGAGTGTATTTGCACGGACAGTCGAATCGTACTGGCGGTGGATCCACAGCTTGCTGGCAATCGTCGGCGACTCGAGCAGACGCGTGAGTGTCCACGCCGGATCGCGCTCCTCTGCGCGTTCGGGAACTGCATGCACATCACGATTGCGGAGCGCGATGATTGCATCGCTTTCCTTTGCTTCCGGATGGTACTGCGGACAGTCCGTCACGAGACGGGTTCCCGGGAACTCCGCGACAACCCGATCGCCCTCGACGACGCGATAGACCGGATCGGCAATCACTTCCCCAATAACCTCGGCGGTCAGGTCCCACTTGGTGAGAATCTTGCGAACCTCATCTTCGCGCCCGCGGGTGACCACCACGAGCATCCGCTCCTGCGATTCACTAAGCAGAATCTCATACGGCGTCATGCCTTCTTCGCGGACCGGCACCTTCAGTGTGTCGATGACGACGCCAACTTCTCCGCGCTCGGCCATCTCGGCGCTCGACGACGTAAGCCCCGCTGCGCCCATATCCTGAATGGCGACAACGTGGCCGCTGCCGATCAACTCAAGCGTGGCTTCGAGGAGCAGTTTTTCAGTGAACGGATCACCGACTTGCACGCGCGGCCGTTTGGCATCGGTTTCGTGCGAGAGATCTTCCGACGCAAATGAGGCGCCATGAATGCCGTCGCGTCCGGTGCGGGCGCCGACCGCCATGATCGTATTACCAACGCCTTCGGCTTTGGCACGGATCAACTCTTCTTCGCGTAAAATGCCCACGCACATGGCATTCACCAGCGGATTGCCCTCATACGCAGCGTCGAACATTACGTCGCCGGCCACCGTTGGAATGCCAACGCAGTTGCCATAATCGCCAATTCCTTTGACCACGCCGCCGACCAGATAGCGGACGCGTGGTGTGTCGAGCGATCCAAAGCGCAGCGAGTTTAACATCGCGATGGGCCGGGCACCCATGGTGAATACATCGCGAAGAATCCCTCCGACTCCCGTCGCCGCGCCCTGATACGGCTCAACTGCCGATGGATGATTGTGTGACTCGATCTTGAAGGCGACAGCGAGACCATCGCCGATGGCGATCACCCCAGCATTTTCTCCTGGTCCTTGTAATACATAAGGGGCGGTCGTCGGCAGCGTTTTAAGAATCGGTCGCGAATGTTTGTAGGAGCAGTGTTCACTCCACAACGCACTGATGATTCCGAGCTCGGTGAACGTTGGCGTACGGCCGAGCATGCGTTCGAGGCGCTGATACTCGTCCTGCGTGAGTCCGTGTTCGGCGACGAGCGCCGGTGTAATGACGGGATCACCGGGGCGGGGAACTGCTGTCACGACGTAGGGTCCTTGAGGCGGGAAACGAAATCAGGGTTTGACAGGAGGCGCTGGTGGCGCTTTGGGGTCCGGCTTGACCGGTGTTTTAGGATCGACTGGGGTTGCAACAGCGTTCTCGGCCGCGGCCTTCTGTTGGTCGCGGATAGCCGAGCGCGCTTGCGGCGTCGGTTTGGCAACGTCTAATTGCTGCGCATGGGCCGCCGGGAGCGGCTTGGATGCGGTAGTCGGAGTCGGAGTTGGAGTTGCCGGCGCCGGCACTACCAACGGCCTCGTAGCGGTTGTGGGAACCATTTTGCGAGCAGTGGCCGCGCTGAGCGATGCGGGCGACGAACTCTTGCCACTATATGAACGCGCCCTGGAGCGAAAAATAGCATCCACGACTTTATCGTTGTCGAGTACGACAATGTCATTCATGCCGACCGCTCGCTGCATGCCGTTGCTATAGAACAGATACATCGAAGTTCCGGCGGACCGTTCGACGGCGGGTTTCCCGAGTTGCGCCACGACCTGGGCTTTCGACATGCCGGGGTCGACGACGTGCTGGGCGGCCACTGAGGCCGCGAAGAGCGGAAGAAATAGGGAAAACGATCCTATGCGACGCATGAATTTTCTCCGGTCAGACGTTTGCGGCGACGAGCAACGATTCAAACAGTACGACGCCGTCCTGCGACCCGAGGGCGCGATCCATTGCCCGCTCGGGGTGAGGCATCAGTCCTACCACATTGCGGCCGACGTTCGTGACGCCGGCGATGTTGCGCATGGCTCCGTTCGGATTCGACTCCGGAGTGGCATTGCCGTGCGCATCTACATATCGAAAAACAATTTGTCCATTGGCTTCCAACTGATCGAGAGTGGCCTCATCTGCCGTGAAGCGTCCTTCGCCATGGGCGATTGGCATGCGTAACAGTTGCCCGACGCTGGACGCACCGGTGAAGCTGGTGTCCGTGCGTTCTGTCCGGATGATCACCGGCATCGAAACATACGAGCCAGCATTGCGCAGAAGCGCCCCGGGCAGGAGGCCAGCTTCACAGGCAATCTGGAACCCATTGCAGATACCGATCACGGGGCCGCCGTGCGCCGCGTGTGCGGCGACTTCCTGCATAATCGGACTGAATCGGGCAATCGCACCAGCCCGGAGGTAGTCGCCGTAACTGAAACCGCCCGGAAGAATCACGACGTCGGCGCCGTGCAAGTCATGATCCTTGTGCCACAACATCACGGCCGTTTCACCGAGAAAATCGACGACGGCATGCAGCGCGTCCTCGTCACAGTTCGATCCGGGAAAGCGCACAATGCCGACTTTCATGCGGCGACCACGCCAGCAATGGTGAAATCTTCCGTGACCGGGTTTGCGAGTAGCCGCTCGCACATAGCCCGAACGGAGGCCTCAGCTGCCGGAGCGTCCTTCGCATCGGTTTCAACGACCATGTGGCGGCCAACATGAACGTCACTGACTGAACCAAACCCAAGCGTGACCAATGCATCACGCACGGTCTTTCCTTGCGGGTCGAGCAGGCCGCGGCGCGGAATTATTTGGACTGCAACTCGGAACCGCGTCATTCAGCAGAATCCTGATGTGAATCGTGATCGGAAATGGGCGGTCCGCTGTCAGGCGCGCCGTCAGTGGAACTTCCGGTATTGCCACCACCGCGACCGCCCCGGCTGCGACGCCGCCGTCGACGTTTGCGCTGTGCATCTGCGGACGCGTCTGGTGCGCCTTCAACCACGCCGCCATCACCAGCGGCAGCGCCAAAGGGCGCGACAGGTGAAACCCGTCGGGGCTGTTGGACGGGGCGGCTTGCTGGCGGCACGGGTCGAGACACCGGTGCGTGCGAGCGACTGATAGGTGGCGCTGCCCGATGGGGCGACGGAGCCGCGGCTGATGCGGCAGATGCGGCTGGTCGCGAAACCGGAGCATCGTATTCGATATCGTCATCATCTTCGAGATACGGGCTGACGTCATCGTCGTCGAATTCATCGATCCCATCGTCATAGGCAGACGTGGTCTCGTGGGCGGTCGCGCTTCGGAATTTCGGCTTAAGGTCGAATAGCCCTCTCACCGCCGCGATCGCCAGAAACCCGAGGACATAGAAAAGTCCGACAGGAAAGAAAAATTCTTTCGGCAGGAACACAAGTCCGACGCCCAGTCCGATGAAGGCTACAAGTCCAAGGAACCCGCGTAGCGTCTTCACACTAAACGTCGGCCACGCCAGATAGGGCACGTTGCTGATCATCAGAAATGCCAGCACGACCATCAGCACCCGCACCATGTTTGTCCAAGGCCAATTCCCAATAATGGTATGCGTGTAAATAGAAGTCTGACTGAACCAGTAGTACGACGCGAGCGTAATACCAGCTGCGGGGCTTGGCAGTCCATGGAAATACTGTTTGGCCCGCCCCGCCTGCTCAACATTGAATCGGGCCAGTCGCATGGTGGCGAACGCCGTGTACAGAAAGACAAAAACCCAATCAAACCCGTCCTTACTGTTCAAGACGGCGAAATACATCAGGAGGGCGGGTGCCAATCCAAACGAGATGGCATCTACTAATGAGTCGAGTTCTTCGCCGAACCGGCTGCCGGTACCGGTGGCACGGGCGATTCGCCCATCCATCGCGTCGAATACGCCGCCGAGAATAATCAGCCCGCCGGCAAAACTGTAATCGCCTCGCGCAGCCTGTACGATTGCGTAAATGCCGCAAAACAAATTCGCCAGCGTCATGCCGTTGGGCAGCATGACCATTCTGGGGCGGGGCAGGTGGGGGCGGCGCATCACGGGAGCTCCGCCAGGACGGTTGTCCCGGCCGCTGGTTTGTCGCCGAGACGCACCAGCACTTTGCTGCCGAGCGGTATGAACACATCGACGCGCGAGCCAAAACGAATCAGGCCGAACCGGCTTCCTTGTTGGGCCACGTCGCCATCCTTGCTGTAGGTCACAATCCGGCGCGCAATGAGGCCGGCGATCTGACGGACCAGAATTCGGCGGCCATTGGATTCAAGGCCCACCGACATCTGTTCGTTCTCGAGGCTCGACTTTTCCGACGCGGCGTTCAAAAACTTCCCAGGATTGTAATGGAGATATCGTACGCGTCCGCTGATCGGATATCGGTTGACATGAACGTTGAAGACATTCATAAACACCGAAATGCGGATCGCCCGTCCGTGAATAAATGCGGGTTCCTCCACCTCCGTGATTTGCGATATTCTTCCGTCTGCCGGAGAAATGATCAGCTTATCACCGCGCTCGCCCATCCGTTCGGGATCGCGAAAGAAATACGCAACCCAAAGGGCGATCACCGTCAGCAGCAAGGCCAGAAGCCAGAGCGGCCAGGAGCGTCGTGTGAGCGCGACGACAAACGCAGCCACGGCAATGGCTAGCGCACCGAAAATGAATGGAAGACCTTCCCGGGCAACGTTCACGACAGCTCCGTCGTGTTGAGTGGCGTGCCTGTCAGAAGCTGAAAGGCATCGAGATAGCGTGCCCTGGTGGCCGCGACCACCAGGTCGGGCAGTGCAGGCGGTGGAGCATTGCCGTCCCAGCGACCGGCCCGGCGTTCGGCGTCGAGCCAGTCGCGCAATGGCTGTTTATCAAAGCTCGGCTGTGTGCGACCAGCCACGTACTGATCAGCGGGCCAGAAGCGCGAACTGTCTGGCGTCAACACTTCGTCAATCAAAATGATGTCGCCGTCCACTTCGCCGAATTCGAATTTCGTATCGGCAATAATAATTCCCCGATCCGCAGCGACATCGCGGCCGCGGGAATACACGCGACGGGAGAGTCGTTCGAGTTCGTCCGCGGTCGTCGCTCCAAGTACTTCGCGCATTCGGAGAATCGTAATGTTTTCGTCGTGGCCGGTCTCGGCTTTGGTGGCCGGACTGAAGACCGGCGGATCGAAGCGGTCACTCTCGGTTAATCCCGCACTCAGTCGTTCACCAGCCAGCGTTCCACTTTCGCTGTACTCCTTCCACGCCGATCCGGACAGGTAGCCGCGCACGACACACTCCACCGGGAACACGTCCGTACGCCGGCACAACATGGAACGGCCGGCAAGGACGCCCCGATGCGCCGCGAGCATCGGCACTTCGCGAATGATCTCGTCGGCATCGGCCGTCAGCATATGATGAGAGATTTCATCTTCGAGCTGGCGCAGCCACCACGCGGTTATCTGCGTGAGCACGGCACCCTTGAACGGCACGAGCTCCCGCATCACGACGTCAAATGCACTGACCCGATCACTGGCGACGAGCAACAGTCGATCACTGCCGACCGCGTATACATCGCGCACCTTGCCGCGACGCACGCGCTCCAACGGCAGGTCCGTGGTGCCGACGACGGCCGTCATACCCGCACCTGTTCGGCCGGCATATGCATCCGTGCGGGCGACAACAAAAGCGGCTCGAATACTTCGGCGAGAAATTCATCCACCTGCTGTGGGGCGCGCCCAATAAAATGACTAGGGTCCGTCACCGCGCGAACATCATCAAGCGGCACAGTAAATGCCGGGTCGCCGGCGAGGCGCACCAACATGTCGTTGGCCTTGCCGTCATCCTTCATCGCCCGGGCCGCGGCGATGCTGTGCACGCGAATCACCTCATGCACCTGCTGACGGTCACCGCCGGCTTCCACTGCACGTACCAGCAATGCCTCGGTCGCCATAAATGGGAGTTCGTCGGCGACGCGAGCCCGAATGCGCGCGGGATGCACTTCGAGCCCTGCGGCGATGTTCTCCATTAAAATAAGAATCGCATCGGTGGCAAGAAACATCTCGGGAACGACCAGCCGGCGATTCGCACTGTCGTCGAGCGTGCGCTCAAAATACTGGACGCTATGGGTTTGGTTGGCATTCGTTTCGAGCGACAACACAAATCGCGCGAGTGAATTAATCCGCTCGGCGCGCATCGGATTCCGCTTGTATGCCATGGCGCTCGATCCGATCTGTTCTTTTTCGAACGGCTCTTCGATCTCACCGAACGCCTGAAGCATGCGAATATCACTTGCGAATTTCGCCGCACTCGCCGCGATGCCCGACAGCACACTCAGTACCTGCGCGTCGAGTTTGCGCGTGTACGTCTGGCCGCTGACCGCGATGGAGCCGCGGAACCCCATTGCCGCGGTAACGCGACGATCGAGTTCTCGCACCTTACTATGATCCCCTTTGAACAACGCGAGGAAACTGGCTTGCGTTCCGGTGGTGCCTTTGACACCGCGCAACGGCAGATTCGCGATGCGGTAGTCGAGATCGGCGAGGTCGATCACCAGATCCTGCATCCACAACGTGGCCCGCTTGCCCACCGTAGTGAGTTGCGCCGGTTGTAGGTGCGTGTACCCAAGCGTGGGTTCGGCGCGCCACTGACGGGCGAACGACGCGAGCGCGGCGAGGACGGCGTGCAGCCGCGCCTGCAATAACTCGAGGCCGCGTCGAATTTGAATCAAATCGCCGTTGTCGGTAACAAACGCGCTGGTGGCGCCGAGATGGATGACACCGCGCGCGGCAGGCGCCGCGTCACCAAACGCATGGACATGTGCCATCACGTCGTGACGAAATCGCTTCTCAAATGTTGCCACGGCCGCGAAATCAATGTCGTCGAGATGGGCTCGCATTTCGGAAATCGCCGCAGCAGAAATATCGACACCCAGCTCTTGTTCGCATTCGGCGAGCGCAAGCCATAGCCGGCGCCACAGACCATAGCGAGTCTGCGGAGACCAGAGCGACAGCATTGCGGCCGAGGCATATCGCTCGGCAAGCGGCGAACTGTACGTGTCGTGGGAGGTCATCGGATCTGAAAATCCACAGGAAAAATTTGCCCGTTCCGCTCGATATACATGCGATTGACGCCGCGCCCGCTAAGGCTTTCCAGTCCGTTTTTTACCTGCTGCGCTTCGGTTACCGGTGTGTTGTTAATCTGCACAATGAGATCGCCGGCCTGGATACCCAGCGCTTCGGCCACCCCGGTGCTGACTTTCACAACGAGCGCCCCTCGGTCACGTCGGAATCCGCGTTCAGCGCGTATCGCCGGGGTGAGTGTGATGAGTTCGAGTTCTTTCAATACGGCAACGCGAGGCGCGTTGACTTCGGGCTGGTCGGCGATCCGCACATTTGCCCGGAACTCGCGGCCGCCCCGCCGCACGACCAGCGGCACTTGATCGTCCACGCGAAGTTCGAGCAGTTCGGCCTCCCAGTCGTACGCGTTGTGCAGCGTGCGATCACGGGACCGCAGGATCACATCGCCGGCTTGCAACCCCGCCGTAGCGGCCGGGGAACTCGGCACGACGGCGCGCACCACCGCGCCCTTGGTGAGCGCATCGCCGGAACCAATGCCTTGTTGCGGCAATTCTGTTTTGACCCCGATCCAGGGACGACGCACTTTCCCGTGCGCGAGCAAGTCCTCAGTCACACGACGCGCCCGATCGATGGGGATGGCGAACCCCAATCCAATGGATCCGCCGTTGCTATTGCCCGGCGAATACAAGGAGCTGTTCACTCCAACCACTTCGCCCATCGCATTTACGAGCGGTCCGCCGGAGTTGCCGGGATTGATCGATGCATCAGTCTGGATCATGTCCACGTACACACCCTGACCTTCGGCGCGCGCCGTCAGATTGCGCCCCGTTGCGCTAATCACGCCGGCCGTGACGCTCGGCTCGGTATTCCCGAGCAAGAAGCCGTACGGATTCCCGATAGCGATCGCCCATTCGCCGATCAGGAGGCCGCGCGATGTGCCGAGCGTGGCAACAGGGAGGTTCTTGGCATCGACCTTGAGGACGGCGAGGTCGTTTTGTTCGTCAATGCCTTTGAGCTGTGCCGCGTAGGTGGTGCCGTCTCGTAGCGCGACGACGATCTTTGTCGCGCCCGCGACCACGTGTGCGTTGGTGACAATAATTCCGTCGGCGCGCACGATGAAGCCCGAGCCAAGCCCGGCCTGGACTTGATCGCCCGACTGGCGTCCAAAGAACATGTCGAATGGTGAAGCTTGCACATGCTGGATCACTTCTGTTTGCACCGTGACCACCGAGGGCGCGACCTTCGCCACCGCTTCTGTGATGGCCGTGCGCCGCTGTGAAGCAATCGGCACCGGTGCGCTATTGACTTGGCGCGGGGTTTGCGCGACCGACGGAAGCGACGTCGCCCCTTCACACGCGGCGAGCAACAGCGCCGCACACAGGGGAGTGAGACGACGCATAGTCATCGCGCGCGGCGGGGCTTGGCGCGGCGGCTGATGTCACCGAGAAAGCGATCAAGCCCGCGGTCAGTGAGCGGGTGCTGCAGCAGGGAACGGAGCACTGGCGGCGTGACAATGGCCACGTCCGCACCCGCCGCGGCGCACGCGGCGAAGCTCGTTGCACTCGCAGGGCCGGCCGCCGCGATGTCGCATTCGGTCCCACCGTGGTCAAACGCGGCGCGCAACTCTCGCACAACGCTTTCTCCATTTTGTCCGACCGCCTCGAGCGCATCCACAGATATGGTGACCAGTGTTGCTCCCGCTTTCGCGGCAAGAATACCCTGTGCGGCCGAGTAGATGAGCGTGGCGGCGACCCGCACACCGTCAGCGGCGAGTTTGTGAATAGCCGGGACGGCGTCTTCAATAAATGGCACCGCGACAATCAGGTGTTCGGTAATCTTTTTGAGATCTCGAACCCCTTTCACGATATCGGCGGCGCCGATCGCGGGCACGCTGACGCAGAGCGGAAGCGACGTTGCTCTTGCAACTTCTGTGAGCACGTCACGAGCATCCGCTCCCGGAAGTTCGCCCTGAATGACCGTTGGGGTAGCGACGATGCCGTCAATGAGCCCTGCCGCGGTAGCCCACCGGATGTCGTCGAGCGAAGCTGTTGCGAGGAAGATTTTCATGAGGGAGAAAGATACAGGGCGCTGGGGTAAGTGACTTGTTCAAGACAGAGTCCCTCGGGCGGTGCCGGCGGCGATACTGCATCGTTCGCCGGTGCCACAAGCAGTTCGGCGAACGCCTCACGCGGTCGGTGGCCGCTCGCCACATCGAGCATTGTGCCTACAAGAAAACGGACCATGTGATGCAAGAACCGGTTTGCCTCGATGTCGAATACGAGTCCATTTGGCGACTCGCGCCAACGGCATTGCCGCACGTCACACCGGTGTTCGTCGGTCGCCGGCGCTGTTCCACGCACAGCGAATCCGTGAAACCGATGTGAGCCCAGCGTCCGCTCCGCACACCAATCCAGCGCTTCGCGGTCGAGGGCCCGATGTTCATTAGCGACGGCATACTCCCACCGCCGACGAAACGGGGAGTGCGCAGCCTCGTCGAGCCCCACCGTGTAGCTGTAGCACCGTCCGGTCGCGCTATACCGGGCGTGAAACGCGGGCTGCATCTCAAATGCCCGCGCAATCCAGACGTCGGCAGGGAGTCGGCGATTCAGCACTATCCGCAGCTTCTCTGCTGTCCAATGCTCGGGAACCTCCACGCCGGCCGACTGGCCGCGCGCGTGCACCCCCGCATCCGTCCGTCCCGCGCCCGTAACCCGCACTGGATGGTCACAGAGGCGGGTGAGCGCCCCTTCCATCACGCCTTGCACTGTGCGCTCCGACGTCTGCACCTGCCAGCCGGCGAAATCGCTGCCATCGTATTGCAAAACGAGTTGCAGAACACGTCCCGCCATCGTCTAAAAGCTAGCCGCAGTCGCAGGTGACTTCAAGCAACGCTCATTGCGGAATCTGTTAACATTGCTCAACCTACGTCTGCCCCTTCGCCTCTCCTCGCGCGCCTGCTGCCGGGCACGCTTTTTTTCATCCCGCCCATGCCTCCACGCACCCTCGCCTCGCTCGCGCACGCGCTGAGTGCCGCGACCGACCTCGATGCGGCTTTCGTTGCCCTCGCCGAGGGACTCGCGGAAACGGATCGCGACGCGCATATCGCCCTGCTTCGGCTCGACGCAAAGAGCGGGTTGTTGCGTGAGCGTCTGCTCGTCGCGGAGGGTCGCATCGAGCGCGAGGTACTCGACACGTCAATCGAGCAATTCCCAAAACGGGCCGGCCAGACCATCGCCGCCGGCGGAATATTCGCCGACCTTGCCGATGAGTCGTCCGAATT
>JANYBD010000037.1 GCA_025360995.1 Gemmatimonadota bacterium | reverse complement strand
CGCATTTGCATCGCAGTCACTGCCGGGGCTTAGTATTGCTAGTGCATCAGGCGCCGCCACACCCTAAGAATTTCAGGAAGAAACCATGACTCCGCATCCGCCGTTTATCATCGTGCACGAATTTGCGATCCGGCTCGGTGCGTTGCCGCCGCTCACCGGTTTCGGGATCGCGATGCTGTTCGCGTTTCTCATTGGTCAGCTTGTAGCCACCGAAGAACTGCAACGCCGGGGCCAGGGTGCAGCGGCGCTGGCCATGGCGGATGTGACCGTCGGTGCGGTTGTTGGCGGGTTGCTGGGCGCGAAAATTTATTACGCGATTCTGATGGGCAATGTGATGGATATCTTCAGTCGCGGCGGCTTTGTGTTTTGGGGCGGGCTGGTGGGCGGCATTGCCTGCACCTACGGTGTCATCCGGTACAAGAAAATTCCATTTGTGCGCATCAGTGATGCCGCCGGCATTGGTATTGCCGCGTCATATGCCGTGGGCCGCACGGGATGTTGGGCCGTGGGCGACGATTATGGACGGCCGTGGAGCAGTCACTGGGCCGTGGCATTTCCCGAGGGGAATCCGCCGTCGACCGTGTTCAACTTGATGCAGACCTTTCAGGTGCGGGCACTGCAGGGACATCCGTTGACGGAATTGGTTTCTGTGTATCCCACACAATTGTTCGAAGTGGCCATGGGCCTCGCGATGTTTGCCGTGCTCTGGCGCCTGCGCGATCACAAGCACGCCGAGGGGTGGCTGTTCGGACTGTACTGCGTGATGGCGGGAACGGAACGGTTCATTGTAGAGTTTTTCCGCGCGAAAGACGATCGCTTTTTTGGCGTGCTGACAATGGCCCAAGTGATCGCAATCGCTTTTGTTGCGTGCGGCGCATTGTGGATGGCCAAACGGAGTCAGGTGCGGAACGGCGCGCCGGGGATCTACGCGTCGGCTTAGCCCTCGCTACGATCGGTGCGATTCGCCCTTACCGAGCGACTTGGAGTCGTGCTCGATCTCTTTTTCGAGTGAATCCACGCGATCCTGCAATCGCCGCGCTGTGGCTTGCAGCTCGGTGAGTCGTTCCGCCAGCTCCGTCGGAATGGCTTCACCCGAATACTCGGCGTCCGCGTCTCTCGGATCGGCAGCCGCCGGCGCGAGTGTTCGCCAGAGAGCGAACAGGAGTAGCGCGAGCAGGGTTCCTTGCAGCGTTAGCGTCTCAACAGTTGGGTAGATGCCGAAAAACTCGATGTGCGGGAACCCAGGAATAAGCGTTTGAGAAACGACATTCCCTTCCTGTAATTCTTTCAATCCCCTGCCCGCGAAGATAAACGCCATCGTGTAGAGCAGAGCGCTGGTGGCGGCAAAAAATGGGCGCAGGGGAATCTTGACGCCAAAACGATAGAACAGCGAGAAAATCACGGCCAGCGCGGCACCCCCGACAAGCAATCCCATCGCCACCGGCATGATATTGTGTGTTCCGCGGGTGAAGAGCGCCTGATAGAACAGTGCCGTTTCGGCGCCCTCGCGAAACACCGCGAGAAATGCGACGAAGCCAAGCGCAAATCGTCCACCGTGCGACAGCGCGTCGTTCACTTTGTCGCGAATAAACTTCTGCCATTGGGCGGCCTCCACTTTGGATAGCAGCCAATAGCTCACTGAAAAGAGCACGACCACGGCAATCATCATCGTAAAGCCTTCGATGACGTCCTGCGACGCCGGCACAGCTGCCAGTACGGTCCGGAGGAAGAACGCCAGCACGGCGCTCGCGACGAGTCCGCCGCCGACACCCCACCAAATGTCGCGTAACCGGGCGCGATTCCCGGTCTTGATCAGAAATGCCACGACAGCGCCCACCACAAGAATCGCCTCGAAGCCCTCACGCAGAATGATCAGGAGCGACTCGAGGAATACGCCCCAGCCCGTGGAATCCGGAATCTGCAATTCAAGAACTGCCGGCATGCCTTGTTCAATGCGGTTGCGCTGCATTTCGGCGGCCGCGAGATCGTTGGCTTTCACCGCACCCTTGAAATCGGCGAAGTGCCGTTCCATCCCCGCGACAAGCCCGGGATCGCGCATGCGGGCCGGCCCTTCCAACGGCTCGAAGGCGATATACGCATCAAACGCGAGATCGCCGGCTTCTGATTTTTTCCCGGTGCGGGCCGCGGCAAGTGCGTCGTCGATCAGGCGAACCACGTGGCGGGCGACGGACCGCGTATCAAGCGAATCGCCGGCAGTCGCAATGGGACTCGAGGCACCCGTTAGTACGGGCGTCGCCCGGAACGCGGCGACGGCGTCGCTGCGTTCGGCATCGCTAAGTTTGCCGCCGTCGGACATGCCTGTGAGCGGATCGCCGGCGGCAATCGCCGCGGCGATGGCATCATCGCTTTGTTCTGCGGCCCAAGCAACAGTTTTGGCACGCGGCGGTGTGCTCGACGCGCAAGACGCGCAATGCGAAGCCAGTACCGCGGCACCACGCGCCCGAGACGCATCGGTCGCCCGAAGGGCATCGACGAATGAGACGAGAGCCCAGCGATCATCGACGCTTAACACCGGCGCCCAGGCAACCATCATCGTCCCCTGCACTCCAACCGAAATAACCCGATAGATATGAGCTGGAGAAACGTCATGCATGTGCGCAGCGCTTCCAATCGGCTCCGGCAGCGGCTTAAACTCGGCGGAACGCGCGCCATCTCCGGCACCAGTTGCCCCGTGACATACGGCGCAAAATTGAGCGAACAGTTGTTTGCCCCGCACGACATCGGGGAGGTGGGTCGGGAGATCGAGTGCACCGGCGGCCCCAAGGGCGGCGGCAAACTTCAAATTCAGGGCGTTGAGCTCGGCGGGTCTTGCATGACGCGCCGACGCGGCTGCGAGCGAGTCGAGAAGAAGTCTGGCGGATGCCGCATTGGGTGAATCGAGAAGTTGCGCAACGTTTTTGGCATCGCGCAGAAAACCGGCGGCCTCATCCAATTCGGTTGAAGCGATGATGCGGCCTTCGGCGTCAATCCCCTTGGAATATTCCGCCACCGCCACGCTTACAATCGCGGCAAGCCGTTTCGCTAGCGGCTCTTGCTGGCCACCAGCCAGCGTAGCTACAAACAGAAGAATGGCCGAGATGTGTCGGTTGAGAATCATTCTCAAAAGCATATAAAAGTAAGATACTCGGGATGCGGATTCCCACGCTACTGCTCAACCCGAATTCCGTCCTCTTCTATTCTCCGGGCTACGAACTCAACCAAGTCGTTCGAGGACGACCACGGCCGATGCCGTCGTGTCAGTATGGGTCAGCGATACCCAAACACTCGCCACGTTGAGGGCAGCAGCGCGCGCCGCCGCCCGTCCATGAAACAGGAGCGTCGGAGCGGTGTTCTCGTGAGGGATGACTTCGACCTCGCGCCAACCAATGAGCCGGGCCTCGTCGGATCCGGAAAGTGCTTTGAACGCCGCTTCTTTGGCCGCCAATCGCGCCGCCAGATGCATGGCCGGCCGGGCCCTGGCCTTCGCATATGCCACTTCCTCGGCCGTGAAAAGACGTTGCAACATGCGATCGCCTTTCCCATCGAACATTTTTTCGACGCGGGCGATTTCGACGAGGTCAATGCCAACGCCGCAAATCATGATCCGTTCCGCACGACGAATAATTTCAATCGAACCGTTTGGCCGCCGCTCCGGGCGATGACGACATACACCCCGTTGGCCAATCGCGCCGCATTGAGATCCCAGGCAATCGTGCCGCCCGTCGCAACGGCCGAACGCCACACCAAACGACCACTGAAGTCATAGGCCTGAATGTCACCGCTGGGCGTGGCGAATGGCCACGCGAAGTACACCACATTCTTGTGCACCGGATTTTCCGACGGCCGGAGCGCTAGCACGGCATTACCACCGGTCACCGTCGACGCCCCATGCGACACCACGGCA
>JANYBD010000036.1 GCA_025360995.1 Gemmatimonadota bacterium | reverse complement strand
ATGTTGTGCAGCGCCAGTCACTGCAGGGGATTGAAAATCCCAAGGGATCCGGGAAATATCCGGAGCCCAAATGGCTCGGGATGATTCAGCACGATATGATGCTGTTTGATCACGGCATGCCGAATGCAGATGGAACGATGCATAAGGAGCAGCGTCCCGAAGCAGACGTGAATATCGAGTTTGCGATGGCATCGAAGCAATCGGCCGGATCGCAGGCGTTGGCCTGGATCCTGCTGGCGGCCAACGAAAAATTCGCGACGGACTATCCGGCATCGGTCGGCCCGCATATGACCAACACCGACTCCGATCCGTTTAAGGACATCGTTCCGGCGATTAGTTTGCGTGAGAATCAGCGCGGTGAGCAGATCGGCGCCGGTTGGGATCCGCAATGGCACCAAGTGACCGACCTGTTTGTCACGTATACCGACAAAGACTTTCGGCTCGGCCTGAACGCCGCCCAGACGACGCTGGGCGCGATTGCCACGCTGACAGGCGCAAAAATCATTAAGTAGTTCCACGGGGATCCAATTCATGCGACGTGCGTTTTTTGCCATACTGTGTGTTTCACTGGTCGGGTGCTTCGGGGCCACGGGTCCGGAATCTGTCGGCTTGATCGAGGCCGCAACAGACGCGGATCTGAGCGGAGGAATATTCCCAAGTGATCAGATTCAGTGGAACGTCAGGACATTCAATGCGAGTGGCGTTCCAATCAACGCATCGGTGGTGTGGTCGAGTACACAGACCAATGTTGTCACGATAAGTGCTTCCGGCTTGATGACGGCGATTGGGCCTGGCATTGCAACGATCACGGCGGCAAATGGCAGGGCGTCCGCAAACATTCAAATCATTGTCGACGGCAACGTTTCGGGGTCTGTTGTTGTGAGCCCGCCAGTCGCCACCACAAAAGTTGGAACCTCAGTGCAGTTTACGGCACTGCTCAAGACCACTCGTGGAAATCCCGCCCGTAATCGGTCCGCTCTGTGGTCTAGCGCGAGTCCTTCGACCGCTTCCGTCGACGCAACGGGCAAAGTGACCGCGTTGGCTACGACCTCCGGTGTCGCGATCTGTGCAACGGCTCCTGATGTAGCGACCGTCACCAACTGCGCGAGTCTGGTGATTACTCCCTAACTGAATTGGGCGCTCACTTACCTGGCGGTGCTGACTCCTTTATCGCTCGCCTCCGCTGACCTCGCGGACAGGTTGTCGTTCGCTCAGAATCTTTGTCACATAGCGTTGCCCCTCCGACACCCGCTCCATCTCTATCGCGATCGCTTCAATGCCGCGCTCGATGTTGTCGAGGCGGGCGGTCTCTTCGCGTGATGGGCCGGCGACCTGCTTGAGGGATCCTCGGCGCCATAAGAGGCGAGATAACGTCATGGCGATCGGGAAGAGTACGAGAACAAAAAAGACCATGGTGAGTGCCGTGACTTGACCGCCACCGAGGCGAGACGAACCTGAATTTCCAAATGGAGTGCCGGTGCCGGTGTTGAAGGCCAGCGCATTTGGCACCGAAGTCATATTGCGTCCGTTGACCGCAATCTGCTCCTCGATCTCACTAATTCGGTTGTCTAATTGCGCGACGCGAACTTCGAGCCCAGGGCGGTTGGCAACGAGGGGATTCTGCAACAGCTTGTTCAGATCGGAGCGCCGAGAAAGTGCCGACGTGAGTTGGGAGGCCAACTCGTCTCGGAGCGCGAGCATTTCGCGCACCGTCAATTTCGTAGGCGCCGCAGGCGGTGCAACGGCCGGCGGGGGAATGAGAGCACCAGCCTTGGCCGGTGCTTGAGCGGTCCCTTGTTTCTGTGGCATTTGATTTCCTTACGGAACAGACGGGCCAAGAGTTCCAGCGGAGAGTTTCACTCCCGACTCTAATGACATTCTCAATATGCTGTAAGGATACGCAAGGGCCTAAGTCATTGCTACATAACACCGCATGCACTTCGACATTCTCAACGCGGGTGGCAAGTTGGACCCTCGGTAGTTATGTGGGCGCGTTCGGGCCCGGTAAAAACGGCCTTGCCACGGATTTTCACGGATTTACCAAGGGATCAACACGGATCAAGCACTGGGGGAACTGCCTGTGATGGGCGAACTGCTGTTCCCCCAGAAAAATCCGTGTTGATCCGTTCTGTTATCCGCGTAAATCCGTGGCAAAGCCGTTTTAAGAAACCTCACCGACATCGGCCAAGATCGAGTGCCGCAGCTTGCCTCGTTGTGATGCCGGGAAAAACGGCTGGGCCACGGATTTTCACGGATTTACCAAGCGATCAACACGGATCAAGCACTGGGGGAACTGCCCGTGATGGGCGAGCCACTTGTAGGCCCGAAGGAGTGAATGCGTTTGACTGGCCACGCACAAAAGCAGAATGCCGAATGCCGAACGCCCAAGATCGCAAGAGAGTGCGAGCCTAGTCCCGCCAGGCGTCCGCGAACTCGTGAACGATCTCGGCCGCCGACCGCACGTCGTGAATGCCGGCCACGCTTTTACCCGCCTGCCAGTACTCACTTGCGCCGTTCTCCTTATTTAATCCCGCCTTCAGCCGCCAAACGGAGTTGAGGCCAAACCACGTGCGCATCAACTTCTTCGTGCGTGGACCTCTGAGCATCCAACGCGCGAACGGCCCCGCTTTGCCACCAATCCGGCGAATGTATGCGTTGTTGATAACGCTCACCGGGACACCGGTCAACCGCTCGGTAAGCGTGATATCGGCCTCGGTGGAATCGACGATCGCCTTTTTATACGCGTCGCTCGCCTTGCATTCCGGAGTCGCTATAAATCGAGTACCGAGTTGTACGCCGGCATAGCCGATCGCCAACTGCTCCACAAACTCGCGCGCCGTTCCCACGCCACCAGCGCTGATCAGGGGCAGTTCAAATGTCGCAAGCTCATCAAATAGCTGACGCGGTGAACGGCTGCCCGTATGGCCACCGGCACGACTGTTCACGGCGATGAGCCCGTCGACGCCACCATCAATCGCTTTCTGCGCCCATTTCATCTCGGTAACATCGTGATACACAATGCCACCAACCGCATGCACTTTTTCAACCACCCAGCGGGGATTGCCAAGCGAAGTGATGAAAAATCGAATGCCTTCTTCGAGGGCGATGTCGACCCATTTAATCATTCGCTGGTGATAGAGCTCCGATGACCGCTCAATCAACGCGTTAAATCCTACCGGCTTTTTCGTGAGCTGTTTGATGAACTGCAGTCCCGCGCGGTATTCGTAACCATGCACATACGTGAGTGAGATCGGCTGTATCACGCCAATCCCTCCCGCCTCACTGACGGCGGCGACCAGTTCCGGATTGCTGCACGGATACATCGGACCACAGATGAGCGGAACGTCAATCCCGGCCTGCCGGGTGAACGCGGTGGAAGGAAATGGCGCTGTGATTTCACTCATTTAGTCGGCACCGGTCCGAGCTTCCAACGTACCGTCGCCCGGGCGACTACGTCACCCGCCGCGTCCGTCAGGTCGGAATAGAAGTCGTGCTCGCCCTCAATGTGAGTTGGCAGTTCAGGCCGGCTCTCGGCGGTCACTTTGCCCCGCGCCTTCTTGAAATATTCAATGGAAAGTTTGGTCACGATCCCCCGATAGCCCGGCGGCAGCGCCGTGGTCATTGCCGCGCCGCTCGCAAATTCGGCGACGTTCATTAGAGCAATCGCGTGAATCGAGCCCAAGTGCTGCTCGAGTGCTCGACGCTGGGTAATCGAAATCTTGGCGTACCCGGGCTCAAGGACTTCCACGCGAGGCGACACCGAGCCGGTATACGGGATCATCCGCTTGACGATCTGCGTGAACAGCCAGAGTCCGCCAGGGTAGGGGGACAGCTTGCGCCAGGTGGAAAGTAGTTTGGCGCCGGGAGAGTCGTTTCGGGGCATACCAAAAGATATCTTGTTCGTATGACCTCCGCTTCTAAAGTGACTGCCGACTTCACGCCGCCCGTTGCCAAAGTGGTTCCGACCACCGAAACACTCCACGGCGAGCTGCGGTCCGACGATTACGCCTACTTTCGGGACCGCGAGAATCCCGAGGTCGACATATACCTGAACGCCGAAAATGCCTATACGGCGGCGATGACGGCGCACACGGTGGCCCTGCAGAAAACGATCTATGACGAATTGCTCGGCCGTATCAAAGAGGACGATAGCCAGCCGCCGGCCAAGCACGATGACTGGTTCTACTATACCCGCACCGAGTCAGGGCAGCCGTATCCGTTCTACTGCCGAAAGCATGGCTCGACTTCGGCACCCGAACAGATCTATTTCGATCAGAATACCGCCGCAAAACCATTTGCGTTCTATCAGCTCGGCGCCTTCGAGGTGAGCCCGGACCACAACTATTTGGCGCTGCTCGTCGATACCAATGGCTACGAAGAATTCGAGCTCCAGGTGATCGACCTCCGCACCGGCGAGCGATTAGTTGACAGGTTAACTAATCTCGGCTTTGGCTTGGCGTGGGCGAGCGATAATAAAACGCTCTTCTATCTGACCACCGACAGTGCCAAGCGCGCCGACCGCGTCTGGCGCCATCGCCTAGGCGACTCGATCGATGACGACATCTCCGTATATCACGACAACGACGTGCTATTCAATGTCAGTGTCGAGCGCGCCGAGAGTGGGGGGTGGATTCTGATTACTAGCGGTAGCTTCACGAGCGGTGAAACGTGGGTGATTGACGCCGCGCATCCGAATTCGGCACCGCAGCGAATTGCGGAGCGGCGGCCGAACATTGAGTACGAAGTGACCGCTGGCGATGGCTGGTTCTATATCCTCACCAACGATGGCGCGCAGAACTTCAAGGTGATGCGGGCGCCAATCGCGAATCCGGGCCCGGAGTCTTGGGTGGAGTGGCTTGCCCATCGCGCCGACGTGTTTGTCGAGGATGTGAGCGCCTTCAAACGTTTCATTGTGGTTCAGGAACGCGAGGGCGGGCTCCGCCGACTCCGCATCACAGCTCTCGGCGCGAACGAGACGCACTATATCGAATTCCCCGAGGCCGCTTACGGCGTCGATCTCACCGGCAATCTCGAGTTCGACACGCACATGCTGCGGTTCACGTATTCATCGTTGATCACACCGTTCTCAGTGTTTGACTACGACATGCAGTCGCGGCACCGTACACTGATCAAGAAAACCGAAGTGCTCGGAGGTTACGACGAGACGCAGTACGCGATTGAGCGGGTGTATGCGCCGGCGCGCGATGGCGTCCCGGTGCCGATTTCTCTGGTGTACAAAACGCCGTTGGTGCGCGACGGCCAACGTCCGCTCCTACTCTACGCCTATGGGTCATACGGCTACACGATGGAGCCGACGTTTAGTTCGCCATGGTTCTCATTGGTAGATCGCGGGTTCGTCGTCGCGATCGCCCACGTGCGCGGCGGCCAGGAGAAGGGGCGTCAATGGTACGACGATGGCAAGATGATGAATAAGAAGAATACGTTCTTCGATTTCATAGACGTCGCCGAATTTCTGGTGCAGGAGAAATACACCAGTCCAGAAAGGTTGGCGGCGAATGGTGGCAGTGCAGGTGGCCTGCTGATGGGCGCGATTCTCAACATGCGACCCGATCTGTTTCACACCGTGGTGGCCGACGTGCCGTTCGTCGATGTGATCAATACTATGCTCGACGCGTCCATCCCGCTTACGGCGCAGGAGTGGGAGCAGTGGGGCAACCCACAAAACGCCGACGAGTACGCCTATATGAAGACGTACTCGCCGTACGACAACGTAGAACGAAAAGCTTATCCTCGCATTCTTATCACCAGCGGCGTCAACGACTCACGCGTCGCGTATTGGGAACCGACGAAGTGGACGGCCAAGCTCCGCGCTTACAAAACAGATACGAATCCGCTCTTACTCAAAATGAACATGGGTGCCGGACATGGTGGGTCCACTGGACGATATGAAAGATTAAAAGAGCAAGCGTTTCGCTACGCTTTCATTGTGGATCAAATAACGCCAGCCGCTAGCGCTTCTTGAGGTGTACCGATCCGGATCCGCTTTCGACGTGAATCCGCGAGGATCCATCGCCGATGCGCCCGATGAGATGGTTACGTTCGAATTTGTTTGATGTCACGGCAAAATCCGAGTCGATCCCACCGCTGCCAGTCTCGATATCAACGTCGGCGCCGAGTGAGGCGGGCAGGGCAAGCGTCACTCCGCCGGAACCGGCGTCGACGTCGATGCTTTTTGGGGATTTCAGGAAGCTCGTACGGATAGTGCCGCTGCCGGCGTCCAGTTTTACCCGGCCGGTGGCGCTGATATCGTCGAAACGAATTCCGCCAGAACCCGTTTCGATATCTAAATTGTCCACCGACAGTTTGCTTCCGGATACGGTTCCTGAACCCGATTCAATCTTCAGGTTTCGGCCGGTCATACCGTTGAGTACGATTCCACCCGATCCGACTATGAGTCCGATGTCGTCGCCCGACGCATCGCGGACATCGATGCCGCCTGAGCCCGAGCTGATATGCAGACCACCTTTGGTGTCGGTGGTCCGAATGCCGCCGGCCCCCGATTCGAGATGCAGATCGGCATTGACGTGATTTGCTGACAGTTCGCCCACGAGAATATTGACGCTCGCCCGATTTCCGGCCGGGATAAGGATTCGAAGATCCGCCCACGCCTCAGTGCCGCTTCCGCTACCACGGACGCGCACTCGATGCCCGCCGAAGATTCCATGGTCATTTCCCCACGTACCATCGCCGTTGATCCGCGTGCCCGAATTCGACCCACGGCCCATTGCCGGGTAGATGATATCGTCGTCAGGGTAAATGATGCGCAGCGCATTTGCGCCCCTGATATCACCGACGGATACGGAAAGCTTCGCAGCGTCACGTCCGCCGCGAGTGATCTCGACGATTACGTCACTTCCAGTTCCGGGCTCGATGCTGATTTTACCGGCGATGTTGTACACGGCAATCGACTGGCCAGAGAGTGTCTTTCGTTCAGTCTGGGCGTGCGCGGATGCCGTGAACATAACGGCGGCGAACGTCAAAAGAAAAAATCGAGAGGAGGAGTTAGGCATTGGGCACGGGGGTGAAGGGTCCGGCACCCCTACGGCGAACAAGGTGCCAGAGATTCGACAGGCACGGATTGCCTAAGGTTTGAACCTCTAGTGCCCTTCGTCCAACGCCTTTATCTCCTTAATAAGCGACCCAATGACTCCTTTGGCATCGCCATATAACATCAGCGTGTTATCCCGAAAGAACAACGGATTTTCCACACCGCTAAAGCCCGTGCCCTTGCCGCGCTTGATCACGAAAACAGTCTTCGCAGTCCACGGCCGAAAAATCGGCATTCCAAACAACGGACTCGATTTATCCTCTTCAGCGTCCGGGTTCACAATGTCATTCGCACCAATGACCATCGCGACGTCTGCTGTTTGCAATACGCGGTTGGCGTCGTCGACGTCCGTGAGCAACGCGCCGTAATCAATGCCGGCTTCCGACAGAATGACATTCAAGTGTCCAGGCATGCGGCCGGCGACTGGATGAATCGCGAACTTCACCTCGCCGCCCTTCTTGTTGATGAGCTCCATCAGCTCGCGAACGGTGTGTTGCGCCTGAGCGACCGCCATGCCATACCCGGGAATAATCACCACTGAACTCGCATAGGCGAGTTGCACAGCCGCGTCTTCGGGTGTGATGGTCTTAGCCTCACGTGCCTCACCGGACTTCGCTCCGGTACTCGCCGGCGCCGATCCAAACGCACCGAAGATCACATTAGCGAACGACCGATTCATCGCCTTGGACATCAGCAGCGACAGAATGAATCCGCTGGCGCCTTCGAGCGCACCAGCGATGATCAATACGTTATTGCCGATCGCGAACCCCGTAGCACTCGCTGCCAGGCCGGCGTACGAATTAAGTAGTGATACGACAACCGGCATATCGCCGCCGCCAATCGGAAGCACCATCGATATGCCAAGAAAGAGGGCGAGACCGACCATCATATAGAAGGCGACCGCGCTGTCCGGATGAATGATCAGCATGGCAAATGACCCGAACGCCACGGCTATCAATGTCAGATTCACCGCGTTCTGACCCTTGAAGGTGATGGGCCGTCCGGTGATCAGTTCCTGCAGCTTTCCAAATGCCATGAGCGAACCTGTCACCGTCAGTGCGCCGAATAGCACTTCAAATCCAAGCGCGGCCGCGCGGCCGCCAGAGAGCCCCGCCACTGCACCGGCAGCGTCTGGTACCCAAGCGGCCCGGTACTCGACGATGCCGACAAGCGTCGCCGCCATTGCGCCGAACGCGTGCGAAAAGGCAATAAATTGCGGCATCGCCGTCATCGGGATGCGCATTGCCATCGGATAGCCAATCGCCGCACCAACGACGAGCCCGATCACAATCCATTGATACGTGATGATATTCGAATTGAGCAGCGTGCCGATCACCGCGAACAACATGCCGCCGGCGGCCTGCTGCATCCCGAGCCGGGCGTCGTTCGGGCGGGTAAGCGAGCGGAGGCCAAGTATAAACAGGATAGAGGCAATCAGATACGACAGCTGAATAATCAGATCGCGTGTGGACATCGCGGTGGTCGCCTGAGCCACTTCTTGCAGCATCGGGAGAACAATCACTTTTTCGCTCCCGGCGCGCCTGGTTTTCCCTTAAACATTGCCAGCATCCGGTCGGTGATCAGGAATCCGGCAACAACGTTGGTTGCCGCGCACACTACCGCAAGAAATCCAAGGACGGTCGACAACCTGCCGTATTGCCCACCCGCGGCGACGATCGCGCCCACCAGTGAGATGCCGGAAATGGCATTCGTTGCCGACATCAGTGGCGTGTGCAGCAACGGCGGCACGCGTTGAATGATGATGAAGCCGATAAAGCCGGCCAGAATAAATACATAGAGTTGAAAGATCTGAATCATGACGGCGACTGGCCTCGGGACTGACCTTCGAAGGTGATGAGCATCGCGCCCGTGATCTCGTCATTTGGATCAAGTACCAGCGCAGCGTCTTTCGGATCTTTGCTAATGTGTTGGATCAATGTCAGAATATTTCTGCTCAACATCTGCGATGCGTGGAACGCGGCCTGACTCGGGAGGTTCAACGGGCCGATGACCCGCACGCCATTCACGACCACCGTTTCGCCCGGCTTGGTGCTCGCACAATTCCCACCCGTCTCGGCGGCCAGATCGACGATCACCGAACCGGTTTTCATTCCACGGACAGCGGCGTCGTCAATAAGAACAGGCGCCTTTCGTCCTGGGATCGCGGCGGTGGTGATGACCAGGTCGACGCCAGCGATGTGTTTGGCGATGGCTTCCTGCGTGAGCTTGGCTTGATCGGCACTTTGAGCTTTTGCATAGCCGCCAGCGCCTTCGGCGTCTCCGCCTAAATCCACTTTCAGTGGCGTGGCGCCGAGCGATTGAATCTGTTCCTGAACGGCGGCCCGCACGTCGAAAGCGCTCACAACAGCGCCGAGACGCTTTGCGGTGGCGATCGCTTGAAGCCCCGCAACCCCGGCACCGATTACGAACACCTTGGCCGGAGCGAGCGTGCCCGCAGCGGTGGTGAGCATCGGAAGCATTTTTGGAAGTGCGCTCGCGCCGATGAGGACCGCTTGATATCCGGACACCGTCGCCTGCGACGATAGCACGTCCATGGATTGGGCGCGGGTAATACGGGGTACGCGCTCCAGGGCGAGCGTGTTCACCTTGTGGGCATTCAGTGCAGAGAGTGCATCGGCCGCGCCCGCAGGTTGCCAATACGACGCTAGCACCGCACCATCAGGAAATTGCGACGATTCGGCGGCCGTCGGAGGCTGCACCTTGCAAATGAGATTGGCGTTTGCGACGGTGGTGGCGAAATCTGCCGCGATGGTTGCGCCCGTTGCTTCGTACTGGGCGTCCGGGAAACCGGCCGCGAGACCGGCGTCGTGTTCAATGATGATCGTCGCGCCACTCTTGATCAGTTTGCCGACACTTTCCGGAACGAGCGCAACTCGCTCCTCGCGCGGCGCGCGCTCTCGTGGAACTGCTATACGCATGGAAATTTCTCTTTTCGTTTTATTATTAGGTTCGAACTACCTCTGGAATGTATCGCGTGCATCAGCCACCCTACAGTTGGCGGGCGGCCCCAACTTGCCGGCTGGCACGGTTGGCCCCAATATTGGGGCAGCAATTCTCCCGCTCTGGAGCCCTATGTCGACGTCCTATTTCATTCGGCGACCCAACGTTCGCATGATCGCCGCGGTGGCAATTGGAGCCGTCGCGGCAACGTCCTGCGGTCGCGACGCGACCGGGCTCCACAACGCGCGATTTGGTAGCATCGTTCTGAAGCCACTCTTTCAGACGACCAGTGGCGGCGATAACGGATTCGATCAGCCGGTCAACCTCAAGATCGTAGTGGCACTCATCAATTCTCAGGCCGCCACGCCGTCGACGCGTACGCAGGAGATCTCGACGACTATAATCCCCTTTAGCTCGGTGGATAATAAAGGCGATAACGTCGATTCCATATTGGTGAAGGCCACGTTTCCGATCCAGGCAGAAGGCTCGACTTATCAAGTCGTCGTGAAGGGAATCAACTCCGCCGGCGATACGACGTATAACATCGGACCCGCGCAATTCACATCAAGTCAGATTTCTGGCGGAGCCGTGACGGTAGCGGGGCAGGCGGTGTATGTCGGCCCAGGATCGAATGCTACACGGGTGGTGATCTCGCCACGCGGAGCGACCGTCGCGAGCAATTCGTCGGGTTCTACACTTACTGCGCAGGCCTTTTTCGGTGCCGTAGCACTGCCGAGAGCTCTCTTCGACTGGATCTCGTTGAATCCGGCCGTTGCCGATGTGGGGAACAATACCGATAACTCCGTCATGGTGTTCGGGCGTACGCGGGGCACGGCAAAGATTGTTGCGCGAGCGGCAGGCAGCGGCGTCTCCGACACGGTAACGGTGGTGGTGGTACCGGTCATCCAGACAATTAATGTTGTTTCCGGCAATGGGCAGAGTGGCACGGTCGGGGCTTCGTTGGCGAATCCCATAGTTGTTCGTGCGGGCGCAAACGATGGCAGTCCACTCGCTGGTGCGACGGTGACGTTTACGGCGCAGAATGGTGGCTCGGCCAATCCGGCGACTGCAATCACGGCCGCTGATGGCACCGCGCAGACCTTTTGGACTCTCGGAAACAACACGGGAAGTCAACGAATGGGCATTTCCGCGGTGTTCAACGGAGTCACGCAGAACACCTTTTTGGATGCTCAGGCGACCTTTTCCACTGTCGGGGTTGGTCAGTACAACGGAAACTATTCGGGGAGTTGGAGCGGCGGTCAGTCCAACGGATCGAATCTGACGGGGACCATCTCGATTGCAGTGGCCAACGGTGCTTTCTCCGGAACCACTTCGGCGATTTCCGGATCAACCAATACCGCCAGCGGTACAGTTTCAGGTACCGGCGCGATCTCGGGTAGCATCCCCGCGAATACCAATGGTTGTAACATCACGATCAGCGGACAGATCTCCACGTTGTCCTCGGGAGTCACCAGGGCAAGCGGGACATACGCATTGGTAACGAGTGCGACGTGTAACGCCGCGTCCGGCATCTGGTCTGCCAATCGGGTTCCGTAATGATGGGGCGGCGTCGCGCTATTTCCTGAATTGCGCGATCGCGCTACGGGTGAAATCCGAGAGAACTAGAGACCCGCTCATCGCTGCGCGTTCGGCAAGAAGCGTATCCCACTTTTCAGTACCGGACCAGAACAGCTTTTTGAGTGCGGCCATCGCTTCGGGGTTCGAATTCGCCAGCGTCACTGCCAATGAATCCACGGCGGCATCCAGTGCTGGTGCGATGTCATAAACCTTCGAATACAAACCGTGACGCTCGCACCACGTGGCGTCGCGCCAATCGGCGTCAACGGCCATCGCACTGAACGCCGCGAGACCGATTTTCTTTTCGATGACCGGGCCAACCACAAACGGACCAATGCCAATCGCCAACTCGCTCAGTTTGGCCTGCGCGGAATTCACGGCTAGCGAATAGTCTGACGCGGCGATCAATCCGACGGCACCGCCTGCCGCCTTGCCGTGCACTCGGGTGATCACAAATTTGGGGGCTCGGATCATCGCGAGGATAACTTTTGAGAATCCTGCGAAGAACTTCGCTCCCACAGCCGCATCTGTGACCGCCGTGAGCTCTTCGAACGAGGCTCCGGCACAAAATGGGCCCGAACCTTCACTGCGTAGCACGATCACCGTCGCGGCGGGATTGGCACCTTGGGTGGTGATTTCTGCCGCCAGCTTTTGCAGCAGGGCTCCAGGCAACGAGTTTCCCTTGGGATGGGCGAAACTGACCGTGGCGATGCCGTCGGCGACCTGTGCCGAGACGGTACCGACGCTGGCAGTGGGCTGGGAGCTGGTGTTGGGTGTCATATGAAGGAAGATAGCACCCATTTTCGATTGTCGAACCCCACCTCAGGCCCCTAGATTTCCGGTATGGTCACCAAGCCCGATGTGCCAGCCGATGACCCCGTAAAGGTCGCAGAGTTCGAGGCCCGGATCGCCAATGGCGAGTCGAT
>JANYBD010000030.1 GCA_025360995.1 Gemmatimonadota bacterium | reverse complement strand
GGCGCAGTTGGCGGGCAAAGTGGATTTTTCCAGCTTCCATCCCGAGGTGGCGGATTTCTTGCGACGCGGCCTGGCGGCGGATCCTGATGCGCGCTTCGCCGACGCTGCCGAAATGCAACGCGAGTGGCGGCGCGTCACGCGCGATGCATTGCGCGATGCCACGCACGTGCCGCTTGGCCGTCGGATGGTGCATTCGATCGAACGGTTTCTTGGTTTGGCACCCGATGTGGAGCGCGTGGGTAACTGACAGCGCGATCGTTCAGCGAGCAGCGTGCAGCCCGTTTTTTGCGTTTTTTGCGCGGTCGGGCGAGCGCGTTCACTCCTTCGGGCCTGCATGTGGCATCCGTATGCCATCGGCCAACTGGCCCATGGCACACGGCAGCCACGGGGCCCTGTGGAGCGAATGCCCTCGCCCGACCTGGACTCGCACCTGTGTGCACTGTGAGTTGATTCTCTCGCTTTGCGGGAGTGCCGCGCACACTCACCGGGAACGCAACCCGCGTATGACACAAAAAGCAGGCAGGGCGGGTTCGAGGGTCTCGAACCCGCCCCGCGCACGGACTTAAGAGTTAGACTACCACAAGCGTTTTCGTGTAGCACCGCTTGGGCACGATCTCAACGCCAGAGGCGACGAGCATCCCGTAGCGCGCAAGTTTTTCCGGATACCCAGCCAGTGGCGTCTCCGCATAGCCCAACGATTCGAAGAACGCTCCAGCCAGACTCATCGCAAACAGCTCTTCAAATCCTCGTCCTATCGCAAGTCGCTCCGCGGCCAGCACCGCTTGAGTGCCGAGCCCGTTGCCAATCATGGTTTCGTCGACGGCTACTGACGCAAGCTCGGCGACCGAGGGCGAGTATTCGTATATCGCTGCGCACGCGAGCACCCGACCGTCGGTATCTGACGTTACCACATAATTGTCGAGCTCCAGCGCAACCTCTTCCGTAGTTCGCGGCAACATCAGTTTCTCTGATGCGTATCCATTCACCAGCGCGCAGATTTGAAGGACGTCCAGAAGCTGGGCGCGACGAAACGTCGGTATCGTTTCGACAACGAGGGTAGGGTGCGCAACCCTACGGTTGGGTGCAGGGATGGATTTTGCGAGATTATGCACGATTAATGCATAAGTTCCCAATGCGAATTTTGCAATAGCTGTTAAGTTTTGGAACCTTTAGTCAGGATTCGAGAGCCCTATGCGTTTTGTCCGCACCGTTGGTCGTGTTGTTCAACTGTTGATGCTTTTTGGCCTGGCATTGTCAGCTGTTCCAACGCACAAACTGTTCGCCCAGTCAAACGCCAAGTCTTCGGCAACGAATTCGTCCGGCGAATGGGTCGCAAATGGCCACGATGCACTCGGCAGCCGGTATTCGCCGCTCGTGCAAATCACGAAAGACAACGTTTCGCAGCTGACCGTGGCGTGGACATATCGCACTGGCGAAGCCGAAGTGGTGACGCCGCAGACCACCAAATTCGAAGCCACGTCGCTGATGGTCGACGGCATGCTTTTTCTATCAACACCATTCGGTCAGGCAATTGCGCTCGATCCGGAAACGGGGAAAGCGCTGTGGACATACGACGGCCATTCCGACCGTCAAGGGGATTGGGGCGATTTTGCCAATCGCGGCGTGTCCACCTGGTTTGACGCGTCGGCGGCGGCGGGAAGTTTATGCCGGCGCCGCATCTTTCTTAGCACAGTCGACGCGCGGATTATTGCACTGGACTCCAAAACCGGCGCACTCTGCCGCCGCTTCGGCAAAGGCGGCACGATCCGCCTGAAGGATGGTCTGCACAACTCGCCGTATTACGCCGAAGAGTACGCGCTGACATCACCGCCAGCCGTGATTCACGGAATGATCGTGTCCGGATCGGCCGTGGCGGACAATAATCGCACCAACGCCGCGAGTGGCGAAGTACGCGCGTACGACGCGAAGACCGGCGCACTCCGCTGGAGTTGGGATCCGATTCCGCGCGATTCCACAGACAAGGCCTGGGCCAGTTGGCGCGGTGCGATGGCGCATACTACGGGCGCGGCCAATGCTTGGTCGGTGATTGCCGCGGACTCAGCACGCGATCTGGTCTTTGTGCCGACAGGAAGCCCAAGTCCTGACTATTACGGTGGCGAGCGTACGGGCGACAACCTGTACGCAAACTCCATCGTCGCGCTGCGTGCGTCGACGGGGAAAGTCGTCTGGTACTTCCAGACCGTGCATCACGACCTGTGGGATTACGACGTGGCCTCGCCGCCATCGTTAGTCACGATTGTGCACAATGGCCGTCGCGTGGACGTCGTGTTGCAGGCAACAAAATCGGGCCAACTGTTCGTTCTCGATCGCAGCACCGGCGTGCCAGTCTTTCCGGTTGAGGAGCGTCCGGTGCCCGCGAGTCGCATTTTCGGAGAGCACGCGTCGCCGACACAACCATTCAATACGGTTATTCCAGCGCTCAGTCCGCAGCGCTTCTCAGTCGATGATGTGTGGGCGCCGACGCCCGACGCACGTGAAGCCTGCCTCGCGCAAATCCGCCCACTGAGAAATGAGGGTCCGTTTACACCGCCGAGTTTTGAGGGATCACTGGTGATGCCATCAAATATTGGCGGCGCGCACTGGGGTGGTCTCGCATTCGATCCGGCCAGTCAGATCGCCGTTGTTCCCGTGAATCGCATTGCGGCTTACGTGCAACTGATTCATTTGGATGAACTCGACTCAACACAAGCCCGGCAGAACTCCTCACGGCTCGGCGATCAATACACGCGGATGCACGGTACGCCCTATGTTATGCGCCGTCGAATGCTCACCGCGCCGAATGGATTGCCATGCATTCCGCCGCCATGGGGTTCGCTCGTTGCGATCAACTTGGCAACCGGTGCACGGGCGTGGGAGGTGCCGCTCGGTGACCCGGCCACACTCAAGCCGGAGCTCAGTGCGATTTCTAAAACTCCACTCGGCACACCAAATCTTGGTGGTCCGATTGTCACTGCCAGTGGAATTGTTTTTATCGGCGGGACGTTCGATCATGTGTTGCGCGCCTTCGACGTTGCGACTGGAAAGGAACTCTGGAAAGGTCCACTGCCGGGCGGCGCACGGGCAACACCGATGACGTATCAACTGACACCAACCGGGCGGCAGTTCGTAGTGATTGCGGTTGGAGGGGGTGACGAATTTGGCAAGGGCGACTATGTCGTTGCCTTCGCCCTTCCGCGCTGACCGAGGCTACGCTGAACTCCCTGTCGCGATTGCGGGTTCCACTTTTGGTGATCGGTCGGAAACGGTTTCGCTCCGTCATTCCAATCGTGATTTTCGTCGCATGTACGGTCTCCGTTCCTTCGCTCGTGGCGCAAGGAACACGGCCAGATTCTGCGGCGAGAGATTCCGTACGCAAGAACTCCGCAGCCGCCCGGAAACTTGCCCGCGTACGCGTGAGCGTCGCACGGAGCGACGAGACAGCGCAAACGACGCCTTGGGCGCTCGGCGTGCAGACCAAAGCTGAGATCGGCGGCGCGCGCAGTACACTGGGGATCGACGAGGCGTTGCCAAACATTCCCGGAGTATATGTCGCCAATCGCTACAACTATGCGATTGATCAGCGGTTATCGATTCGCGGCGCGGGCGCCCGGGCAAACTTTGGCATGCGCGGTGTGAAAGTGTTGCTCGATGGTGTGCCGCAGTCGCTCCCCGATGGGCAGAGTCAGCTCACCAACATCGATCTCGCGAATATTTCGCGCGTCGAAGTACTCCGTGGATCGGCTTCTTCGCTGTATGGAAATGGCGCAGGCGGCGTCCTCTCGTTCAGTACCGACCGGTCGGCACCGGACCCGCTGGGGGCGTCGGTGCGAATCACCAGCGGTTCCTATGGTATGACGAAGCTGCAGGAGCGCACGTCGGGACGAGTGGGCGGACTCGTCGGCGCACTTTCGTGGTCGCGCACGACGTTGGACGGATTCCGTCAGTACGATCGCTCAGATACCCGGCAGATTCTTGGCTCGCTCGACTACGCGTTGAACGCCACGACTACGCTGGCACTCAGTGTGAGCGCGGCAGATATCCCCAAAGCGTTGAATCCTGGCGCACTGACGGCCGCCGAGTACGCGGTCAACCGCGACAGCGCCTCGGCCGTGAATATTCGGCGAGGCGCGAGCCGCGAAGTTTCACAACAGCAGTATGCATTTCGGGTACACCACAGCTTGGACGATTCCGGCGAGTGGTCGGCGGTGGTTTTCGTGCACCGTCGCTTCGTCGACAATGCCTTGGCGACAGCACCGCCAGCACCGGTGGGAGCGACTAATGGTATCTACTCGACGATTAATCGCTGGGTGACGGGAGTGCGACTGGATGGTTCACGGACGCTTTGTGATTGTTACGGCGCCCCGCGACTTTCCGGCGGGCTCGATTACGAACGGTCGTTCGATATTCGGCGTAACCGTCGGAGTTCGGGAGGGCGTCCCGTCGCCGTTGCGGACACCCTTTTGGTATTTCAGGATGAAGTCGTGACGGCCATCGGTGCGTTCGCGCAGTTGCAATGGAAACCGGTGACGCCCATGACGGTGAGTGCCGGAGTGCGGTACGACCAGCTCACCTTCGACGTCCGCGATCATTTCATGGCCGATGGCATCGACAACTCCGCGTCCCGTACGATGACGTCACCGAGCTGGCACATTGGCGCGACATACATCGTCAACGATGCTTTGACGCCATACGCGACGTATTCCACGGCGTTTGAGACTCCGACGACTACAGAATTGGGTGCCCGCACGGACGGACTGGGCGGATTTAATTCCGCGCTGGGACCACAGCATGAGCGAACAATGGAAGGAGGCGCGCGTGGCGCCTTTGGAGCCCGGGTGACGTACAATGTCAGCGTTTTTCACTCGCAGGCTGATGGGGCGATCATCCAGTTTCTCGAGACGAATGGTCGGGCGTTTTTCCGGAACGCCGGCCGCACCCAAAACGACGGAATCGAACTCGGGCTGACGGCGCGGGCAGCGAGTTGGCTCGACTTCAGTGCCGCATGGACAGTCTCCAGCTATACCTTTACGGACTATCGGGTACAGAACGGTGCGACGGTGGATACGCTCAATGGCCGCACCCAGGCCGGTGTTCCGGATCATTTTGTCCGATTGGGAATGCGAGCCCACTGGCAGGGCGCGTCGATTGATGTCGATCATACGCTAAGTTCCGCAATGTGGGCCGACGATCGGAACACGCAGCGGATCGAGGGATGGGGGAGCGGCGTCGTGAATGTGCGGGCGTCGTGGAGCGGAAAGGTCCACGATCTGCACCTGCAGCCGTTCGTTGCAGTGAATAACTTGACTAGCGAGTCGTATGTGGGAGCCGTCACGCTCAACGGTGCAGGGGGTCGCACGATTGAGCCGGCTCCACTGAGAAACTTCTACTTTGGGATGGAAATCGGATGGCGCGCAGTAAAGGAAAGGTGATTGCAGAAAACGCATACAAGATCAAATCTTCGAAAATTGCAGGGCGCGGCGGGTTCGCCACACGGGCAATCAAAAAAGGCGAGCGGCTGATGGAATATCTCGGCGAACGGGTCTCACATGCCGTGGCCGATTCGCGATACGACGATGCGAAGCACGCCCTGCACCACACATTTTTGTTCGCGGTGAACCGGTCGGTGGTGATTGATGCCGCGGTCCATGGCAATGATGCACGCTTTTTGAATCATTCGTGTGCGCCCAACTGTGAAGCGCTGATTGAAAAGTCACGCGTCTTCATCGAAGCGATTCGTGACATCGTCAAGGGCGAAGAACTCCTCTATGACTATGCCTACACGCGCGATGGCTCCGAGACGGACGAAGAGGAGTTCCAGCTCTACGCATGCCGCTGCGGAGCCAAGAGCTGCCGCGGAACGATTCTCGCCCCGCTGTCGAAGGCCGAATTGAAAAAACGCGCGGCGGCTGCGAAGAAGCGTCATCATCCCCGCCACACGGTCGCGCGCACGGGTCACGCGGGGTAGTTGGCTAACCGAGCCACGCCTGGGCAGCGGCAACATCTTGTTTGCCGAGCGTGTGACCGAGCGGGCTCCAGTGTAGTTCGACATCGGCGCCGTAGTGCGTCAGCATCGTCGCCAGGCGCTCACTGTTTTCTGGTTTGATCAACGGATCCGTGCGACCCGCAGAAAGAAATACTTTCGTGCCAGCGAGTGCGGGCGGCGCCTCGGGGATAAGCGGAACCATCGCACGAAAGAGCACGGCGCGACTGAGGGCGCCCGGATTCAGCAACAGCAACGCGGCCGCAATGTTGGCGCCATTGGAAAATCCGGCCGCGGTCACCTGGAGCGGATCAAAACCGTATTCGGCCGCTGCGGCCGTAACAAAGTTGGCGAGGCTGGCGGTCCGCAAGCGGAGATCAGCTTCGTCAAAAATTCCTTCGGCCAACCGGCGGAAGAATCGTGGAGCCCCATTCTCCAGCACCTGACCGCGTGGGCTCAGGATATTGGCGTTGGGGTCGAGTAGGGCGGCCAGCGGCACAAGATCGTGTTCATCGCCGCCAGTACCGTGCAGCATCAGGAGTGTGCGCGGTGAGTCGCGTGGCTCCCACACATGCGTGAAATCGAGAAAGGTGGTCATGCGGCCGGCAACGGGACACGATCGTATTCGTCCAGGCGATGGACATCGACGCTGAGTAATCCCTGTGCGTCTGGCGGATTGAAAATATTGCGGAACTTGGCGCCCCAGACGATTTCGTCGGCGCGATACGACGTGCGCGTGTTGACCTGTTGCGAAAACGTCTCGTCGGTTCCGGAAATGATCACGAGAAATTCGTATTCGCAGTCGCGCAATTGTTCGTCCGAGCGCCCAAAGATCGGGCTGTCCTCGGTGATCGGATGCACGAGCGTCCATGCGAGCGGAAAGAAAATGACCTGTGACCGCTCGAGCGTGAGCAACTGGAACCGTCGGCCGCCCACTCCCTTTGAACCGGGTTCCTTCCAACTGCACGTCACGCGCGCCTGCAGGTCGATGATCTGATTGCTACGGATGTTAGTGATCCGGAACATCAGCCCTCGACCGCCTGCAAACGGCGCAACGACCATATGACTGGAGAAGCGAATCGCCGCTCGGGGGCGGGAAAAGCGCGCAAAGAGCAGTCCTGTGATCAATGCCTGGCTCATCAATGCAAAGAGTGACTCGACCACCATCACCATGTGCGCCGGGAATCCGACGGGACTAATCTCTCCGTAGCCAATTGTCGCGAACGTTTCGACGCTGAAGAAGAATGCGCGCCACAACGATCCGCCCATGCCGCGCGGTGCCGCACCCATCAGCGCTTCGGGGCCACACAGCCAAAAGAGTGCCGCGAAAACGATGTTGAGGACGACGTACAGCAGTGTGACCCACCCAAGAAACTTCGGCCAGGTGAGGTTTAGTGCATCGTGATACAAGCTCTGCGATTCAAGCCACCCGAGTCCGGCGCGCCGCACATTGAACGTGCCGTCCTTGTTGAGCAGCCGCTGGCTGCTGTCATTCGAGACGACCGAGCCGAAGCCGAGGTCGTTCTTGTCATCAATTCGCGAAGAGGGGCCCTCGACCGAATCTGCCATTTACTTCGGCCACGCTTCAGTGACGCGTGCGGTGATAATAAAATCGAGAAGCGGAAAGTCCTTAATGAGGTACGCGTTTCCCTCTTTTTCGATGCGGTCCTGATCCGGACCTTTACCGCGCGGAGCACCTTCACCGTAGCCCTTGTACAGGGAGTCGACGACGGACATGCCCGTCACCACTTGGCCGAACACGGCGAACCCGCGAGGATCGAGGCGCGCATTGTCTTTATAGTTGATGAACAGTTGCACGGTACGCGTATTGGGACCGCCCGTGGCGAAAGAAACCGTGCCGCGCACGTTGCTACGGCGCACACTGTCGTCGGGAAATGCGGACGATTTCCACGCGGCATTTACCGCCGGATCGCCGTTGATGCCGAACTGTGCGACAAAATTGTCGACCGCCCGGAAAAATCTCACGCCGTCATAGTAGTGGGCCCGGGTCAAATAATAAAAACGGTCGGCGCCGCGTGGCGCCCAATCGCGGTGCACCTTGATATCGAACTCTCCCTTCGACCCACGGACGTGCACGACAAAGCTGTCGGGCCCGACGGTCGCCGACGCCCGCACGAGGTCGGGAGCGACGAGCGGCGGCGTTTTCATACAGGCGCCGAGGGGAAGCAGAACCAGCAGCACGGCGTAAACTTTCAGTGAATTTGGCATGGGGGCGATCATTGAAGGGTGAATCGAGTCTGTGCAATAGTCGCTATTCGAGCTTCAGTGACTTCACGGCTTTCTGGGTGGCCACGTGGACACGGGCGACTGCGGCCGTGATTGCGGCCTTGGTTTCCGGACTCGATCCACCCACCTCGATGTCGTCCGTTGTCTGGAGCGCGTCCCGGTACCAGTGGCCCCACGTTTCAAGAATGTGAATTTCAGTGGCGGGATCTCCGCCGCGCGTGACGAGGTCGGCGGACAGTGCCCGCTCCGTCTGCAGGCGTGTGACCGCCGCCTGCTCGACTTCGCCTATGATCGCGCGTGCCGTTTGGCCGTCAGCCGTGGCAATGGTCAATCCACTGATCAGCGCGGCGATGCCGGAATTCCGGAGCTCGTCAGCCGAAACCATATCAAGGCGATCACCGTCGGTGTGGTAATAGACATCGGTGAAATGCCAGAGCAGTAGTCCGGGTATTTTCGCAGTGATAAATGGCGTGTGATCACTGCCGCCTTCATACGGGTTGGTCTTGACGATCCAACCCGTACCTTTGGCCTGATCCAGACAGCGATTGAGAATAAAATCGTTATAGTAGTGGGGAAACATTTGCGCTTCGGTCATCACGCTGCCGCCCCATTCGGTGTGGTGATCTTCACCACGCGTCCAGATCGCGCTGGGGTCGGGCATTTTCTCAATGAGAAAAGTGCCGCCGGTTTTCTTGGTGTCCTCTCCGACCATGTCGAGGCTCATGCCCCAGCGAATGCCGCCGGCGCGGGTTTTGTCTTGCGTGAGGAATCGGCGGGTACTCGTGATTTCGAGTCCCCAAATAAATGTCAGCGTGCGTTTTGGATCTTCGAGATTGTGTTTGACGAGATCGGCCGCGACGCGCGCCATCTCAGTGAGTGTGCCAACGCCGGAAGCATTGTCGTTCGCGCCGGGCTCTTGGACGTGCGCGCTATACACGAATCGTTCGTTGGGCATCGTGCGACCGCGAATCTCGGCCACAACTGTCAACTCTGTCGATGGCGCCGTGAACAGCGTTTTTGTCATCACGTGCAACTTCACCGGGCCGGCCGCAAGCGCGGCGATCAACTGCTCACGCGCCGCGTAGCTCAGCGTCATCCCCCAGCCCTTGTGCGTGCTGTCGTATCGGATGCCGGTGAATTGAATAGATGTCCGGTGCTTTTCCGGTTGAGTATATGCCGGCATCGCATACGCTAACACGCCTACGGCCCCTGACTTCACGACGGCTTGATTGAAAGCGCTCCCGAGTCCGCCATCGATCATCACGATCTTGTCTTTGACGTCTGCTCTTTCGAGTGCCGACACTAGTGCCGCTGGTGATGTCGGTGATGCCGCGGTGATCCGTACCAATTCGGCGTCCACTCCGCCATCGGGTGTCGAGAACGAGTTCTGCGCGAGCAGGTTACGATTGGTGGCGAAAGCGAGCACCGGCGTCAACCGTCCGCCTGCGCCGACAATGCCCACGGTTGCGTCGCGCGGGTCCCACGCCGGTGTCGCCATCGGGTATCGCTCAATGCGATATGTCATACGATCTGCCGGCTTCGCCGCGGACTGCTCGACATATCCTGCTGCCGCAAGTCGCGACGCCACGTACGCGATACTGGAATCGAAACCGGAGTTGCCGGGCCAGCGCACGAATCGATCGAGGTACGCGACTGTCTCGTAGGCGTTCGCGCCGGAGAATCGCTCCCGCACGAGTGCGAGATGTCTCGTAGCCGGACCGGATTGCGCCACTCCGCGACTTGCCATCGTTGTGCACAGTCCGGCGACGATCACAGGCGCGAGAAATGTTCGAAATGAGAAGTGCACGCGGTGACCTAGTTAAATAATGTTGTCGTTGCGAATCACGACGACGTTCGCCCGGCGCGACACGGAGCCATTGCGATAGTCGAACGGCACTTCAATCGTTCCCCCATTAAACGTGCCGTTGAGAATGCGGAGCCCTTCGCCGCCGCGCTTCGGATCGGGAACAAATCGAATTAAATTACCCGCCGTCGTCCACGTACCATACACGGTCATCTTCTGCAGCGGGTCGCGTCCGATCATCTGACCCTTCGCAGCGAGCGTCTGCCGGTAACGCAGCGACGCGCGAAACTCGTGCTTCGCGCGGATACTGAGGATCATCTCGTCAAACTCGACCCTATACTGCACTCCGTTGTCGTCGGTGGCCCTGTCGCCGTATGGGAGGCGCTTGCCGTTGATCCGCGAAGACAAATAGTTGGCGATCGCCGGCTCTACAGCCCGCGTGGATTTGGATTTCGCGGGCACGGCCATCGGTGCTTGGGCGCGGGCGAAAGAAAACGTGAGCGCGAAACAGAGGAGGAGACAAAGTGAAACGGCGCGGCGATGCATTAATCGGAAACTAGGCGATGCCGTCCCCTGCCACCAGCGGCGCTCGGGTCAGTTGCCCAGCAATTCCCCGACGTCATTCAGCGCGGGAAGGTGATCGCAGGCCACTTTAAGCACGACCGTGAGGGGAACCGCGATTACGGCGCCGGGCACACCCCACATCCAGCCGAAGAAGAGCAGGCCCATAAAGATGGCCAGCGTATTCACTGGAAGTCGGCGTCCAAGCAACGTTGGCGTGACAAAATTGGTTTCTGTCAAATGGATGACCAGAAAAAGCGCTGGTGCGTACATCGCACGCGAGGTCTGATCGAACGTCGCAAATGACGCAAGGGAAATCGCGCTGACTGTTACTAAGGGGCCAAGGTACGGGATAAAGTTCATCACGGCCGCGAGCGCTCCCCAGAGCGGCCAGTTTGGAACGCCGACCGCCCACATCGCCAGCGCCGTCAGCACTCCGACAACGGAATTGATCATCGTCGTGGTGGCGAGGTATGTCGATGTCACGAGCTCGATTTCATTGAGTATCGACTCCAGCCGTGCGGCATCGTGTCGGCCAGGATAAATCTTGGCGATTTTTCTGCGGAACATCGGGCCACTCGCCAGCAAAAAATAGGTCAGAAACACCACGCTGAGGACGACCGGAATCGCTTGCAAGCCTTGCGCCGTGACGCGTTCCACTAGTCCGGGGGCTTCGATCTTCACGGACGCGGCATCGCTGGTAGACACGGTGCCCATTTGTGAGGCCGTCTCCCCCAACTTGGCGATAGGCTGCGTGACGCCTTTCAGCTTCGCGTTGATTTTTTGAATTGCCCGCGGCGATTGGGAGATCCATTGGGTGGCGGGGTTAACGAGCAATGCGCCAGCGCCAATGGCAATACCGACCGCACCGAATACCACCAGCGCGGCTCCGACCCGTTCGGGGATTCTCCATCGACGTAACCAACGCACTGGTGCGCTGAGCAACAGGCCGAGCAGGATCGCGAGCACGACCGGCAGCAACAAATCGCGGCCGAGTCGTAGCGCGCCAATGGAGATCATCACGGCGATAACAATCGTGCCGGCCGAACTGGCGTTGGGCGCGATGTAGGGAGGGTCGACTGGGTCGGTTTTTCCGGACATGAGATCGATACTAGTTGGGTTGGGGCTTACTTCACAAGCGGTTGCTCGAACTTCGTGCACCGATGGCTTGAACTTCGTGCGGCGGGGATGGGGTCGGGCGAGGGGGCGG
>JANYBD010000280.1 GCA_025360995.1 Gemmatimonadota bacterium | reverse complement strand
TCACGGACACTTGCCCGGCGCGCTGCATGTTCCACTCGGTCAACTGATTGAGCGCATCGCCGAAATACCGACCGGGAATCCAATTGTCGTCCAATGCCAGGGCGGAGCCCGTTCGGCAATCGGCTCAAGTATCCTCCTATCACAAGGCCGGTCAGAGGTGATCAATTTGTCCGGCGGTTATTCCGAGTGGGTGCGCGGCGGGCACGCGGTGGCTGGCGGTCCGGCCAGCCACCCTGCGTGACGATTTTGCGCCGCGACCCCCTCGCCAGACGGAACCACAGCGAGTAGTACTCATAATGGTACGGGCATTGTTGGTATCCGCAGCAAACGGGGAAGCGGCATGGCGATCGCCGTCGACGACGATGGTGGGTCCGGAGTGCATCCGGTGATTCCCGCGGCTCGCCGCAATCGAATCACGGGCTGGGCTGGGCTCGCTGTAGCCGTTGTTGCGACGGTGACACTGGCATTGCTTCACCAAAAATTACAGCCGTGGATGCTGCTGTTCAGTCTGGCATTATCGATCACCGTGGCCGGCTTCGTGTCGCTTCTGCAGCAGCTCAAAGCGCAGGCGTCGATGCTCGCAAACCAACAGCGACGCTTAAAGGCACAGGCCGGCGAGTTGGAACGGAAGATCGAAGATCTCGAACTTAACAACACCGAGCTTGCCGAGGCAATGACCGCCGAGACGGCAGTGCGCATTGAAGTCGTCCGCCACGCCGCCGAACGCGAACGCGCGTTGGCATTGCTCAATTCTGCCGTCCTTAGCGCCCCGTTTGGTTTTGTCTTTCTTGACCTCACTCTGCGCATCGTCTTGGCGAACGCCACGTTGGCGCGCATGCGCGGGATTCCACTCGAATCGTTGGCGGGACTGTCGCTACGACAAATGTCGTCACCGCACCTGGCGGACAAGGCCGAAGAATTTGCGAAACGGGTGATCGCCACGGGCGAACCGGTGCTCGACATACACGCCAGTACGGCATCAAATCAGCCCGAAGGACGTACGCTGCAAATGATCTTGAATTTCTATCCCGTGCGCACATCCTCAGGTGAAGTGCTGGGCGCGGCGATTGTTGCTATTGACGTCACCGAACGCGCGTTGCTCGAAGAGCAAATGCGTCAGGCGCAGAAACTCGAAGCGGTGGGTCGCATCGCCGGCGGTGTGGCCCACGATTTCAACAACTTGCTTACCGTCATCCGTAGCTACTGCGATTTGATTCTGCTCGACATGCCAGCCGACTGGCAGTCACGAGAGGAGCTCGAGGAAATCCGCAGCGCCGCCGACCGCGCAGCTGCACTTGCCCGCCAACTGCTCTCCTTCAGTCGAAAACAGGTGGTGTTGCCGCGTCCGGTGATCCTGAACGAGATCGTCACGTCGATGGAATCCATGCTGGCCCGGGTACTTCCGGCTGAGGTGGGGCACAGTGTGCGCCTCGATCCAAATCTTGGCACTGTCAAGGTGGACGCCGGCCAGGTTGAGCAAGTGATTTTGAATCTTGCGATCAATGCCGCAGATGCCATGCGCACTGGCGGGACACTCAAGATTGCCACTGAAAACGCGACACTCGACTTCGAGCACTCCGGGCAGCACGGCGGCGTGGTACCGGGAGATTACGTCTTGCTCACGGTCAGTGATACCGGAGTCGGGATGGATAAATCCACCCTGTCACACATTTTTGAGCCGTTTTTCACCACCAAGCCCGTCGGCGAAGGAACCGGGCTTGGACTATCGACGGCATATGGAATCGTACAACAGTATGGCGGACATGTGTGGGTGGAGAGCGAGCCGGGGGCTGGCACAACATTCAAGGTTTATTTCCCACGCGTGGCTGAACCGGTCAGTGCCGTTGTGCACGCGGTTGCGAAACCCAATATGACCACGCCAGCCGCTACTGAAACCGTGCTCATTGTTGAGGACGAGCCGGCCGTTCGCTCCACCCTCTCCCGGATTCTCACCCGCCTGGGGTATGCAGTACTCGAAGCGGGCCACGGCGGCGAAGCGATGCGTATATCCGCCGAGCACATCGGCCCAATCGACTTGGTCATTAGTGACGTAATGATGCCGGAAATGAGTGGCAAGGCGTTTATTGACCGGTTTTCTGTCGCCCGCCCGCGATCTCGTGTATTGTTTATGTCCGGCTACACCGACGACGAGGTTGCGCGAATGGGGCTGATCCGCGGCAAGGAAGCATTCATTGAAAAACCCTTTACAGTGGAGCAGATCACGGCCAAGGTGCGTGATGTGCTGACGAGTTGATGACCACACCAACTGGCGACAATACGCTTCTGAGCGTCCTGGTCATCGACGATCAGGAGCACGTGCGCAATTGGGTGCACTCGGTCCTGAAACGGATCGGGATTACCAACGTAGTCGACGCCGCCGACGGCCGCGAAGCTCTGGCCGCCGTCACCGAACCGGGTAGCTGGTTTGATTTGATTCTTTGCGACCTCCGGATGCCCGGACGCGACGGCATCGAGACGATTCGCGCATTCTCTGCGCTCGGGCTCGAATCCGCGTTCGTGATCATGAGTGTTGAGGAAGAGCGCATCCTTGAAACGGCAGGCGTGCTGGCCGAAGTCCAGGGATTGCACTTGCTCGGCACAGTGCCGAAGCCACTCACCATCGAGAAGCTTGAGCCGTTGCTGGCCAGAATCCGGAACATTCCCGGTAAGAGCGCGCTTGGAGCGCCCCTGGCGCCTGAATCCGACCTTCGCGCGGCATTCATCGGCAAAGAGCTGACGTTGATGTATCAGCCGAAGGTCCACCTTCGCAGCGGTGAATTTGCCGGCGCGGAGGCGCTCGTGCGCTGGAAGCACCCTACGCTTGGCCTGTTCCAGCCTTCCGCGTTCATTCCGATCATTGAAGAGTCGGACGATTACAGTGCAATGCTCACCGAGTTCTGCCTCTGCGAAGCCATCGCGTGCGCTGGCCGATGGACGGCGGCGGGACAGCCACTTTCCATCGCCATCAACCTCTCTCCGCGCGCGTTCGACCGCCTCGATCTTCCCGAACAGGTCGAAGCGCTGGCGAAGGATGCGAATGTCAGCCCCGACCACATCACACTCGAGGTTACTGAAACCCAGATTGAGCGCAATGCAGTCCGAATGATCGATGTGGCCACACGTTTGCGCCTCAAAGGGTTCCGCCTGTCCATCGATGATTTTGGCACTGGGCAATCCGGCCTCGTCAAACTGCAGTCACTTCCGTTCAACGAACTGAAAATTGACCGCCGTTTTGTTGATGGATGCGCAACGTCTGCAGCGAAACGCGCCGTGGTTCAGGCGAGCCTCGCGCTCTCACAAAGCCTGCGGATGGTGTCGGTCGCGGAAGGCGTCCAACAGCGCCCCGACTGGGATTTGCTGACCGAACTTGGTTGCGATGTCATGCAGGGCTTCTTCATCGCTCGTCCGATGACAGAAGACGGACTCGCGGCGTGGGCCACGCAATGGGCCATACGCCAGCGCTGACCGCTGCACGAACTTCAGCAAACAAAAGGCCGGGCAGCTCTCGCGAGCTCCCGGCCTTTTGTTTGCATCATCGCCCCGCTGCGCCCGGACGACTCACAGGTCGATGCACACTACAGTACAACTATTCGCCTGCAAGATGCAAGAGCCTGTGGCGATGTTGTGAAAAAAAAATCTTAGTGCGACTAAATCGCCCAACGGACATTCCGCACCACGCATCAAATCCGTTTCAACACAAAGTTTCAAAGAGGCGCCGGTCGGAATCGAACCGACGAATGGGAGATTTGCAGTCTCTGGCTCGCGGACTTCGAGCTGTGGAGACAAGATCGCTAAGTCACTTCAACGTGAATATACACGCATGGTTAGGTGACGGATGCGATTTTCGCATCGATGTCTCAGTGCGTGCGTGTGGTTACTCGTTCTGTTACTGGAAGCATGGCGCGGCAACTGGGCGAGAAAGGCGTCGCTCTGAGCACGTGGGCGAGTTTCCCGTTGAGCATTCGACGAGCCAGCCTGTGCGCTGCACGATCGCGCCGGCGCATTCATCGTTTCGAATCCGTGGGATGTAGGCACGGCACGCACCCCGGTGCACCTTGGCTTGGAGGCACTGACGCAAACGCTTGCGACAGATCCGCGATGAGCCAACTGGCCAACGGATGCCGGTCGCCAATTGTATCTCCCGCATGGCGAGGACTCTCAAGGCGCGGAGGGCTGATGGTGACTGACGATCCGGTGTCGCCGAGCGAGCTCATCATAGTTGTTGCCGATAACCTGCAGCGCGCTGCCGGTTTCTATGAGCGTGTCTTTGAATGTGAGGTGGAGACCTGCGCGGACGACACCTGCCGATTCTCGCTGGCCGCCATCGGAGATTGGGGCGGTGTGCACGCAATCATCCGCCGCCGAACGTCGCGCGATACGGATGTCACGAACCTCTTCCGGGTCACATCGCTCGACGGTATGACGGACCGCGTGAGTCAACAGCGTGGGCGAGTAATCATTGCATCGCTTGCCGCTGGCAATAAACGACTCGGCCTGTGTCAAGACACCGAGGGGAATCGATTTGCGATCGAGTCCGTCCAAACGTCAGCGTCGGCCCGTCGCACGATCACATAGCACTGCTTGGCTGGGCGGGTCGTCGCCGTGTCGCTCCTGCCGCGCGGCACGACCTGCACGTTCGCGCGTGGTCAGATGGGATCTCCCATCAAGGAGGTGATCGCATACCTGCAGCGCGGCGCGTGACGCGGGGGATCCAGGGATCCAGCGGAGGCACGGGGGAACCGTTGTTTTCTTAGGATGCTTCGCTTGCCGCCAGCGTGTCGCGGCCGTGAATAGTCGAACTATAAATCGATCAATCCGCGCGACACCACTCCGCGAGCCGATCATTGCAGACGCCATCGCTGTCTGCGCGCATGGAGTCATAAGCCGCATCCGACCGGAGCTCAGGGGCGATGGTAGGGTGCCTCACTCGGATGGAGTCGACGGTTGTGGAGCAACGTTCCAACGCCCGGGGGAGACTGCCGTCACGCGTCGTTGCCTTCAACCATGATCGCGCTCGAATCCTAGAGGACCTTTGCCAGCGCGTCGATGGGCCGCATTCCTTGACCAAATCTCGCCATCGCTTCCCGGTGACGCTCAAGCGCTCCGTACGGAAGAAAACGCACGTTCAGATCCGCAACGCGGCTGAACGCCGGTCGCGCAAGCTGCGACCGAACGTCATCCTCGCGAGCATCGGGTGCCACCAAGAATAGGCCCTGCGCCGCTTCCTGCGCGGGACCGAGCGCAAGATCGAGCAGTCGGACGATGCCCGAATAAATAGACGTCGTATGTTCGACCTCGAATGCGGCGGCAACGCGCCCTGAGCCACGTTCCAACCATACGACATCGATCAAGCGAATCGCGTCGGCGCCTGGAGCACTGCTCAGCGAGGTTGGCAGAGCAGGGAGGCAGCCTTCGCCAAGTCGCCCGCCGCCATACGCCCGCCCGACATCGTTGCTCGCGATCCAGACGTCGAATCCGAGCGCGTGCCCGAGATCGCGTAGCCAGCCCTGTACTTCCGTGTGCGTCCGATCACCTTCGCGGGCAGTCGCGAGCGACTTGTCCGCCTGGACTGCTTCGTCACGGACCTTGGCAAGATCCGCCCGCCACGATGCCTGCGCCTCTGCGTCATCGCTCAACGGCGGCGCCGCGTATCGCTTCGAGCCGATATCGAACAGCAGCCCGGCGACCGCCCCCAGATCGTTCGACAACAGCTCGCGATATCTCGCGTTGAGGGACAAGATGCCCTGCCGCATCGCTAGATATTCGTCCCACCGCCCGAGTTTGACGCGCGCGCCCGTGAGCGCGTTGTACCCGTTCACGATCGCCGTGTTGAACGGTGGCGTGATCGTCGGGTGCAGAAAGTAGAGGAGGTTTGCCGCCGTAGGCCCGAGCCCTTTAATCTGGCATCGATCGAGCGCGCGAATCGCCTCCAGCACTTGTGGCTCGGTATCGCAGCAGGCGCAGGCATGCAGGAACCGAGCGAACGCGAGTTGATTCCCGCGACTCTCGTAGATGTCCGGGATGCGCAGCTTCGGCTTCCACAGCCACGCATGGTCCGCACCCTTGAACATCGGTCGCTGTTCCGCGATCGACCCGACGACCGTCTCAAGCGATGAACCCTTGTACGCCGACCCGAACGTGCCCGCGTTGATCTCGGCAACAACCTCGACAAGCCCGCGACGAATCGAGCGGAAGTTCTTGAGCCGCTCATTCCAGAGAAACCACGTCTGGTATGTTCCCGCTCGATCCTCACGCCACCGTGCGATGAGCAGGGCGACGGCGGCTGGGTGCGTGTCGGGAGATCCGGATGAGGAAACAACGGTCATTCGATTCCCCCGGTCAGGTTTACGGCCCACGTCGTGTTTCGCTGACAATATGCGTCGTGAATCCGAGTTTCGCACGCGCCATCAACGTGTGCTACCCACTCGATATCGGCGTGAAACGCCGACCGTGACGTCGCGCGCTCCCTCGATACTTGCCGCGACAGCGGCCAAAGAGGACAGCCGTTCTTTTGGTCTCGCGCTCCTCGCGAGGGCGTTGTCAGGCGACGCTGCTCGTCGCGCCGCACGACTCGGCGCAGCGACGACTTGTTCGCGCGCACCGCCGGATCGGCTCGTCGTCGCCCGTCGGTCGCTCACGCGCGTCGCGGCCAATTGCGTACCGGGCCGAGATGCCTTCTATATCGCCACGCAAAGTGTGACCGTGTTCCCGACGGGGAGCCCCTTCGTAGAGAGGCGAGCGGCGGGCCCGCTTTACATCACGTAAATCACAAGGTATGCTCCTAGTCGTTTGGTACGCAGTTCTCACCCCGACGAGGCATCACATGACCCGCGGTTCCTACTCACATCGCTTCCAGCGTCGCACTCTACTCGTCGCGCTACCGGCGATCCTCGCCACCGTACTCGTTGTTTCGACCGCCGCCGCGCACGATTTCTGGATCATTCCCGACATCTTCACCGCGTCCGGGGACGCCACGCTGCATTTCAGCGGCCGCGCCGGGACGCGATTCCCAGCGGGAACCGCTGTGCAACCCAATCGGATCGCTGATGCGCGGCTTATCGGCGCGAGCTCGCAGACCAAGATCACCGAGATGAGCGTTGAGGGCACCTCGCTTCGACTCCATCAGAAGCGACCATCTGCGGGTCAGTACGTCGTCGCCGTGACGCTGACGTCCACTCCCACGCATTCGACCGCTGCCGGAATGCTGCGCTTCCTCAAGTCCGAGGGCGGCGCAACCGAAGCCTCGCGGCTTGAGCGCGAGAGTGCGCTGACCGGTGAGGATAGCCTCGTTTACCACGCCACCTCTTACGCGGAGGCCGTGGTGGAAGTGGGCCGGGGCGGACCGCGTGCGTTTACAATGAGCACGGGGCTGCCGTTGGAATTCGTGCCGGTCAATGATCCCTCCCATTTACACGAGGGCGACACGCTTCACGTGAAAGTTGTGGGGCTGAGCAAAGCGATTCCGAACATCGGGATCTTTGCCGGGCCGGCTGCGGACACCACCGCGGGAGTGACGGCCGCGACGAACACGTCGTTATCGCTCGTCGCCGACGATGCGGGCGTGGTCCATGTGGCGCTCACCAAAGCTGGTGCGTGGAATCTGCGTGCTGCGTATGTCAGCAAGCGTCCGGGCGCTCCGAATGAATGGATGATCTCGCGCACGACATACGTGTTCGGCGTCAGCCCGAAGCACTGACCAGCGGCGCCGGGACGGACGGTCAGGGCATCTTCATGCCCGCCGGCATTTTCGTCCCCGGCGGCATCTTCATACCCGGCATCGAATCTTTTTTGGCGGCGGGTTTCGTGGTCGACGACTTGGCGGTCGTTTTTGGTGTGCTTGACGATTTTTGCGCGGACGGATGATCCGTGTGCCGCGCCTTGGCCGCGCTAGATGACTTCGGCGTCACGTGCGATCTCGACGCGGACTTCGGTGAGGAGGCCGCAGGGGACATTGACATGCCCGGCATCTCGGGCATGCCAGACATGCCTGGCATCCCCGGCATTTTCATCGACATCGCCGAGTCTAGTCCCATCCGCGACAGCATCCTCTGCAGCGTCGGGTCCGTCATCACGCGCTCGCGGATCACCGGGTCGGCCATCAGACGCATAAAGATCGGCATCATTTGAGGTGGCACGCTATCTACGGCCACGCCCCGCGTGGTTGGCATTGCACCCATCGGCATCGAGTCCATTTCCGTCGGACTCATGGTGATCGGATGCGCCGCCAAACCGCCGCATGCGATGATCGCGGACATGCTATCGGTTGCGGCTGCATGCAGCGCGAGGAAATACGACACGCCGTTGCTGAGTGGATACTCCAGGTGCGCTGCTCCTGCGGCACTGCCGTGCGCGTCAACGGAGAGTGCGGGATAGGAACTCACGGAGCCGATCATCCCCTGATCGTGCCCGCATGAGCCGCGATGCAATGCCCAACCTCGACTGCTCCCCGGCTGATCCCCGCTCCATGTGATCGTCAGGTCCGATTTCGTGAGGGACGCCGTGCCGCTCGCCCCGCGACTTCCCATTGGACCACTGAGCGTGGCGGCGCGTTCTCCCATAGGATGATCTGACGCCGGCATATTCATGCCTGGCATGTTCGCGATGACACCCGGATTTTGCGCGGCGAGCCGCGACACACCGACGGCGATCGTGATGAAAATGCTGGAAATCGTTCGCATACAATGCACCTCGACATGCGTGATATTGTAACCGTTCGCCAAATACGATCCGGCACGGGGACGCATGCTTACCGCCACGCCCGGAGCCCGAAGACGATCACTCGATACCCGTCGATCTCGCCCGCGCGGCGAGCCAGCAAGGCGGTTTCGCCGGTGCGGCTGAGCCAACTCACCCCGAGATACGGCGCAAACTTTCGGCTAAACTCATAGCGCACGCGCAATCCGACGTTCACATCGTTGATGCCGGAACCGACGCCGAACTGCGGCACGCGCTGCGCAGTCGCGTTGATCTCCAGTCGCGGCTGCACAATGAGCCGCTGCGAGACAAGGATGTCGGTCGCCATCTCGACCCGTGCGGAGACGTCGCCGTTCTGGCTCACATACACCGTCGGCTCCATCTCGAACCAGTACGGCGCAATCCCTTCGAGCCCGATCGCGAGCAGCCCGCGAGTGACGCGTCGCGCGGCCCACTGGCGACTGTCGATTCTCGCTCCGACGAGCGCGCTCCAGAACGGACTGATCAGCCGGCCATACAGCGCGTCGATCTGATAGTCGCCGGTTCCCCCATCCGTCGGCTGCTCCGTGAGCGCTCGCAGCCAAAGCCGATTGTAATCGCCGCCGATCCAGCCCAGCCCCTCGAAATGCACTGACCTATGGGAACTGCGTGCCTCGTACTCAAGCACGTCGGCAAGCATAAAAGCTCGCACGACGCGGTCGAGCTCCATGGTGCCTGCACCGTGACCGGGCATGGAGTCACCCGCCTGCGCGGCGGACCGGCGGGCCGTCGCCGCGCCGAGGACCAAAAGCGCGCACGTGAGACGCCCAACGAATGCACGCAGCCGTTGTCCCATCATGGTGCCCCACCGTGTGTGCCGGCGCCAATCGTCCCGGCCGGCGTCACCTCGAACACACGGAACATGCCCATTTCCATGTGATAGAGCACATGACAGTGGAACGCCCAGCGGCCGACGTCACGCGGTGTAATCAGCACGGAAACCCGCTCGGCTGGCTTGACGTTGATCGTGTGGACGCGCGGAATATTGGCACCAGTTCCGTTCTCGAGTTCCATCCACATACCGTGGACGTGCATCGGATGCGCCATCATCGTGTCGTTCACCATGGTGAGCCGCACGCGCTCGTGTTGGCGGAGACGCGTCGGCGCCTTAACATCGGAAAACTTCACCCCATCGATCGACCACATGAACCGCTCCATGTTACCGGTCAGATGGAATTCGATCTCTCCCACCGGCGGTTGAAGCGCATCGGGTTGGGGTTTCAACGACCGAAGATCGGTGTATACCAGCACACGCCAGCCATCGGTCCCGAGACCGGTCCCCGGCTCGGCGAGTTGACTGCGCGTGACCATGGGCACGGCCGCATTGCCCGGCCCGTGAGTCTCGAGGCCGTGCTCCACCGGGTCGGGCAACGTACCTGGCGCGCGGAAGTGCGTTGGTCCGACCGGCGCCTTGGCGGCTGGCGCATTTGTCATTCCCGGCATGTCCGGCATGTCCGGCATGCTTGGCGTACTAGGCATGGTTCGGCTCGTCGAGTCGGGCTTTCCGCTCGCGCCAGACGTGCTCGTCATACGCGCCATGCCGGGCATATCCATTCCTGCCATCTCGCCCATTGCCATGCCCATGTCGGCCATCGTCAGTGTCGGCCGAAAACGCCGCATAGGAACAGGCGCGGACATTCCGGTCCGCGGCGCGAGGGTTCCACGGGCGTAGCCACTGCGATCGACCGACTCCGCGAAGATCGTGTACGCATGCGACTCGGTCGGTTGCACGATCACGTCGAACGTCTGCGCGATCTCCAAACGAAACTCATCGGTCACGACCGGTTGCACTTCGTTGCCACTCACGGCGACGACCGTCATCTCAAGCCCGGGGATGCGCACGTCAAAGTAGGTGCCAGCCCCA
>JANYBD010000271.1 GCA_025360995.1 Gemmatimonadota bacterium | reverse complement strand
GTGGAACGACGGGAAGGGCGGACAGATCATGCGTGCCACCTGGCCACAGAAGAAAACTGAGGCGACGATCACCCAACTCACCCAGTCGCCGGGCCTCTATACCGAAGTCGCCTGGTCACCGGCCGGCGATCGGATTGTCGCCGTGCGCGCCGCAGCGCGCGAGATGCAGGAGGCAGGCGCCGCGTTCTTCGGCCCGGCCGCGGCAGATTTTGTTTGGATTCCCGCGACTGGCGGATCAACGACACTCATTATGCCGACGAGTGGACTCGGTACACCGCATTTCACGACGAACCCAGAGCGAATCTTCGCGTATGGCCGTCGTGACGGGCTCGTGTCGTTCCGCTGGGACGGCACCGATATGAAGTCGCACCTGAAAGTCACGGGCCCACTCCCGCCGAACGCTGGCGGTGCCGGTACGCCGATGACGCTGGACGCCGGGCTCGTCGAGCGCGAATCGCGCCACTCCATTGGCGGTCGCTCCGCGCAGCTCTTTTTGGGCGATGAAGAACCGACAGAGCCGAATCCGCCCACGCCGCCCGCTGCTTCGATCGTGGTGATGGCACCGAAAGGCGACCAGGCGCTCGCCATGGTTGGCATGGACATTTATACCGTTTCCGTGCCGCAAGTCGGCGCCACCGCGCCAACGGTGTCGATTGCCAATCCGGCGTCCGCCGCAGTTCCAGTGAAAAAACTGAATGACGTCGGTGGAGAATTCCCGACATGGAGTGGCGACGGCCGTAAAGTGATGTGGTCACTGGCCAACGCACTCTGGACCTATGACCTCGACCGGGCAAAAGTGGTTGAGGATTCACTCAAAGCAGATGCTAAAGTGAAGGCGGCCGCAAAACGCGATAGTACCGCAGCGGCTGCAAAGACCGCCACACCACCGCTCGCGCCACCCGCGCCCCCTGTCCTGACTAGCGCGGACTCGACGGCAAAAGCGGATTCAATTAAGAAGAACAAACCGGGCTACAAGCCGGTGGAACAACGCGTCGTCGTCAACGCGATGCGCGACACCCCGCGCGGCACCGTCGTGCTCCGTGGCGGCCGAGCCATCACGATGAAGGGCAAGGAGATTATCGAGAACGCCGATGTACTCGTGAAGGACAATCGCATTGTTGCCGTTGGCGCGCGCGGTGCAGTGACGGTGCCGTCCGACGCGAAGATTATCGATGTCAGTGGCAAGACCGTTTTGCCGGGCTTTGTGGATACGCACTATCATCCGCAGTGGCTCACGCCATCAATCCATACGAATCAGGTGTGGCAGTACCTCGCGACGCTGGCGTTCGGCACAACCACGACACGTGACCCACAGACGGCGAGCACCGATTTCCTCTCGTATGGCGACCGTGTCGAAACGGGAGAAGTGGTCGGCCCGCGCATTTACACCACGGGCCCCGGTGTCTTTATCAGTGAGCAGGTCAAAGATCTCGATCACGCGCGCACGATCCTCAAAAAGTACGCACAGTATTACGACACCAAGACGCTCAAGATGTACATGACGGGTAACCGCCAGCAGCGCCAGTGGATCATCATGGCCGCAAAGGAACTCGGCCTGATGCCAACCACCGAAGGCGGTCTCGATTTCAAACTCAACATTACGCATGGGCTTGACGGCTATCCTGGCATCGAACATACGCTGCCGATTACGCCGAAGTTCAATGATGTGTTTGAGTGGTATAAGGGAACGCAGGTGACCAACTCGCCGACACTCATTGTCGAATACGGTGGCCCGTTCGGCGAAGGGTGGTTCTATCAATCCGAGAATCTGCTCGCTGACGCGAAGCTCATGCACTTCACGCATCCGGTGGACATTGACACGAAGATCCGGCGCCGCGGTGTCGGCAACGCACCCGGACCAGCCGGATTCGCCCTTCGGGAAGAGTACGCGATGTGGCAACATGCCGAGGATGTCGCAAAGACAGTCGCCGCCGGTGGCCGCATTGGAGTGGGCAGTCACGGGCAGCTGCAGGGTCTCGGCATGGACTGGGAGATCTGGCTGCTGCAAAGCGGCGGGTTGTCGCAGCACGATGTACTGCGTGCCGCAACGATCGTCGGAGCCGAAGCGATTGGACTCGACTCCGACATCGGTTCACTTGAGCCGGGGAAAATGGCCGACATCATTGTACTCGACCGTGATCCGCTGGTGAATATCCGGAATACAAACTCGGTGTCGTTGGTGATGAAGAACGGCCGTCTGTTCGATGCCAGCACACTCGATGAAGTGTATCCGCGACAGAGAAAACTGCCGATGCAGCAATGGATGACCGGTGCTCCTGATGCCGCGGCGGGAATCAAGCCGTAACCGGACCCGCACCAATTTAAAACGAAGCCCCCGAAC
>JANYBD010000265.1 GCA_025360995.1 Gemmatimonadota bacterium | reverse complement strand
GCCGTCCCGAAATCCGCATAGGTCTGTCCTCGTCGCACTGCGTCAACCAAAATGCCGACCGTCATGCCGAGCTGTTCAACGCGCCTCGGGACCTCATCTGGATCCGGCATTACAACTTCTTCCAGCCCATCTCCGCTGTTCATTTTGATGCCTCGCACATAGGAAATGCTGTGCCTGCCTTGTCCATTAATTTAAGAAATTTGCGGACGATACGCAATAGCGAAGATTCCCACATTTCTAATCAGCCCATCTCAGCGAGAACGGGCTGATAATGGGCGGTCATTGGGTATGTGGCATCGTATGTGATATATTACGTCGGCGAGAACGGAGCTAAAAACCAGTCAAAAATCTAAGTCGTTGTATTTGCGGCACTTACGATTATTGGGCTATATACAAGGCCGGTTTTCGAGACCGGTGCCTTCAACCACTCGGCCACCTGTCCGGGATTGTTTCGTTTAAACTCCCAGCCCGTTGAAATTATCGGCCCGCAGAGCCGGAGTCAACGCGCAGAGTATCGCCGAATCGGCTAGGTTGGGGGATGATTTCCCTGCGTTTGTCAGTTGCGGCGGTCGTCACCTTAGCAATAGCCAGCTGCGCTACCGGTGACCACACGGGCCCGGTTGCCGTGAAGCCTGCGTCCGTGAACGCGGCAATCATCGCGAACCTCAGCGGCACCGCCGGTGTCGCCCTTCCTTCGGCTCCGACGTTTACGGTTCAGGACGCGGCGGGCAATTCACTCAGTGGTATCGCGGTCAGTGTGACGGTCACCGCCGGTGGCGGTACACTTGCCGGGGCACCGACTGCATCAGTCAAGGGTGCAACACCAATCGGGAGCTGGACGCTGGGCAAAACGGCGGGACTCAATACCGTCGCCGTTACGGTCGCGGGATTGCCACCGGTTGTGATTGCAGCCACGGGCACCGCCGGCGCTCCAGCGACGCTCACGATCATTAGCGGTAATAACCAGTCGGCATTCGCCGGAACGGCGTTGGCAGTTCCGGCGGTACTGAAAATCTCCGATCAGTATGGCAATGCGGTGTCCACCGGTAGCGTGGTGTTCACCGTGAGCGCCGGTGGTGGCTCGCTGAATGGGTCGTCGACGGTTGTCGTCGACGCAAATGGAAGCGTAACCGCGCCCCAGTGGAAGCTTGGCAACCTGGCGATTCCGCAAGTGCTATCGGCGACGTCCGGAGTCTTGTTTGCCTCGGTCATCGCCGCCGTCACGACGAGCTTCAATCCCTCACTCCGGTTTTTTGGACCGCCCATAGACCCGTCAATTCAGAATGCGTTCACTCGCGCCGTCCAGCGCGCGCAGGGGATGATCACCGGCGCGCTCGAACCAATTGACGTTCTCAACCTCAACGTCGCCGCTAATTGTGGCGTCACCGGAGTGTCGCCACTCACGGAGACCGTGTCCGACGTGATCATCTTTGCCACGGTAAAACCGATCGATGGTGTCGGAAAAATCATTGGCAGTGCCGGACCCTGTTACATTCGCGATCCGTCGAATCTCCCGGTGGTGGGCGTAATGACATTCGACGTTGCGGATTTTCAAGGCCTCGTCAACGATGGCCGGCTCGACGAGGTGGTGCTGCACGAGTTGCAGCACGTGTTCGGCTTTGGCACGCTCTGGAGCAGGTTCGGACTCATCGTCAACGCCGCCACGCCGCTGACGGCCTACACCGGGATGCAGGGAATACTCGGGTGTCAGGCGTCGGGCGGTGGTGCAGGAATCTGCCTTCCCGCCATTCCACTGGAAAATCTGGGAGGCGCCGGAACGCGGGACGGACACTGGCGCCGAGCGATCTTTGCCAATGAACTCATGACCGGCTTCATTGGGCCGGTGGGATTCCAAATGCCGTTGAGCGCGATGACCATCGGCGTACTTGGCGACATGGGCTATATCGTCAATACGAATGTGAACGACAGTTTTACCACCGGGAGTGCCCTTGCGCTCTCACTACAGCAGTTGCGTTCCGCGCAGGGGCTCGACCCGTCGGAGATGAGCGATATGCCGTTGCCACCCGTCGCTACGATCTCTCACGGCGGTAAAATTACACGGATCCAGAAACAGTAATTTGTCTCTTTCTTAGACCTACGATCGCTTCGCCTGAAAGAACGTCGTGAGCAGCGCACCACATTCGTCGGCACAGACTCCACCCTCGACTTCTGGGCGATGGTTGAGTTGGTGGTGACGCAGCAGGTCGCCGACCGAGCCGGCCATCCCTGCTTTATTGTCCCACGCACCAAACACCACGCGGTCAACACGCGCGAGAACCATGGCTCCGGCGCACATCGCGCAGGGTTCCAACGTCACATACAAAGTGCAGCCGGTCAAACGGGGATCACCGGTGGCAGCGGCCGCGGAGCGAATCGCGACCAGCTCGGCGTGCGCCGTCGGGTCACCGGCAGTGATCATCGCATTTCCGGCGCGGGCAATCACCTCTCCGTCGCGCACGACAATTGCGCCGACTGGCACTTCCCCGGCGGTGGCGGCGTCTGCGGCCTCGTCTAGGGCAATGCGCATCCACGCCTCATCCCTACTCTGTCTAGATACCGTCACGGTTTTTTGTGTGACCCCGGTCGCAATTAAATCGGTAGCGTAGCATAATCGTGGAACAACTTACTGCACTGATCGCTATGACACGATGGCGTGATTTCGTGCACCACGCGAGCTTTCTTTAGAATGCTGAGTCAATTACTTCACGCAAGAGTGATGATGCGCCGACTTCTCTGCCTCGTGCTTCTGGCTGCTGCGTGCTCAGGCGGCGCCAAAGATAGCGGTACCGGCCCTCAAGTCACGCCCGTCGCTCAGGTGGTGGTGACTTCCACCAGCTCCAGCATATTGGTTGGTCAGACCACGTCCGCCACCGCGACGACAATGAGTGCCACGGGAACAGTGCTCACCGGTCGGACCATCGCCTGGTCGAGCGGGTCCCCAGCCGTTGCGACCGTGACGTCGACCGGAGTCGTCACCGCAGTGGGAGGCGGCCAAGCAGTTATTTCCGCGACCTCCGAGGGTAAAAGCGGTCAGGTCACGATTACGGTAACGGCGATTGCCACGACGTGTGCCGGTGTGAGCGCGCTGACCTTACAGGTCGGAGAAGTGCACACACTCACGACCGCCGAACGGTCGCAGCTGTGCATTGCCGGCGGCCTCAGTGGCGGCGAATACGTGCTCATTCCATTCAACAGCGACACGACGGCGGCAACGCAGCCCGTGTCGCTGAGCGCAACCAACACGATCGCGATTCAGGGACCGCTTGCCGCACAGATTGTGGCGAACCACAGTGGCGCACTGTTCCATCAAAACCGCGTCCCGGACGAAGGGCTCGCGATTCGACGCATGCTCCTGTCGCGGGCTCTATTTAGCCCGTCCTTACGTAGCCGGGGGCGCAGCGGCACGATGTTTGCCTCTCAGTTGGCGCCAAGTGGGCGGCGTGGGATCAACGGACTCGCGACCACACCGACGGTGGGCACTTTGGCACAGCTGAACGCCAATGGAAACGATGCCTGCACGGTACCGCTCATCCGCACCGCCCGCGTCATCGCCGTGACCGCGCATGCGATCGTGTTGGCTGACACATTGGCGCCAGCCAGCGGCTATACAAACGCCGACTATCAGAACTTCGCGGCAACGTTCGACACGTTGGTCTTTCCGCTCGATACCAGCAACTTCGGGGCGCCGTCCGATATCGACAACAACGGTCGCGTGGTGTTGTTCTTTACCACCGCAGTGAACCAGCTCACACCGGCCGGAAGTGCGACGTTTGCGGGCGGATTTTTCTTCAACCGTGATCTGTTCCCGTCAACACCGACGCCGGGGTTTTTCCAGTGCAACACGAGCAACGTCGGCGAGATCTTCTATCTGCCGGTTGTGGACGCTGCACGGACCTTCAATGAATTCTTTGACGACAGGCCGTCGATGATCAAGGAGACCGTGACAACCCTTGTCCACGAGTTCCAGCATCTGATCAGCGCATCGCGTCGTATCTATGTGAATAATTCAGACGACTTCGAGACCATCTGGCTCGACGAAGGGATGAGTCATATCGCCGAGGAGTTGCTCTACTTTCGCATCGCCGGATTCAGCCCGAAGAGCGATCTCACCTACCCTGGGATCTCGGCCAATCAGACCTTATTGGATGCCGTCAATTTTTATCAAATTCAAAACCTGATCCGACTGCAGCGATTTATTTCCAAGCCGGAAACAAACTCCGCAATTTCGACCAACGATAGCCTTGCGACGCGCGGCGCGACGTGGAACATGCTCCGTTATTTGCTCGACCAATCGACAGGCCCGAGCAGTAGTTACACCAGAGCCATCAACAACGCGATCGGTAACGGAATCCCGAGCCTGAATGCAATATTTGCAAGTACGGTCCCAAATCTCACCACAGCAATGCGGCAAATCGCCGTGGCACTGTTTACGGATAACGCCGGATTCACCGCGTCCACTCCATATACGTTTCCGAGTTGGAATTTCCGCAGTATCATGCTCGGCGTACCGTCATCATTCAGCTATTCGCTCCTTACTCGGCCATTGCTTCCTGGAGCGAACCAAACGTTCAGTCTGCGCGGCGGGGCGAGCAGTTATCTGCGGTTCCGCATTGCGGTTGGTGCGGCCGCACTCGTGGGGCCACCGCAAGGCGGTGCCGCATTGGCAACGGCGGTCGATCTGATTCTCGTGCGGACGCAGTGACGCGCCGAAGCTGCTCTAGCGTTTCGTAAAGACCAGGCGATCGCCGTCTGCGCGGCCGACGATCGTATCGCCTTCGCTGTACTCCCCGCCGAGCAACGCCAGCGACAATGGATTCTGAATGAGGCGTTGGATCGAGCGCTTGAGCGGACGGGCACCGAACGCCGGGTCATAGCCATCGCGCGCTAACAACGCTTTGGCGTCTGGCGTCAGTTCGAGTGTGAGCTTTCGCTCGGCTAACTGTGGATCCATGCGCGCCAACTGCACATCCACAATGCGCTCGATTTGTTCCAGCCCGAGCGGCCGGAAGATTATCACATCGTCGACGCGATTCAGAAACTCCGGCTTGAAATGACTACGGAGCGCGGCATGCACGTGCTGCTCCACGAGCGCCCAATCGTCGGTGCCGCGTTCGAGAATCCACTGA
>JANYBD010000246.1 GCA_025360995.1 Gemmatimonadota bacterium | reverse complement strand
ATTTCTTCGGCGAGCTTGGAGTTAGTTACCATGTACAATGCTAACCCCGACATAGTTGCAATGACAACTATTGCCGTGGCAACTTATTGGGCAAGTCGGCGACGATGTACGCCAACAGTGCCATCGCCGCCACGCAGCGCTGCATCTCCGCGGGATCGAGTTTGTCCACGGTATCGGCGTCGGTGTGGTGAAACCAAAAGTAGCGCGCGTTCTCGACCTCAAAGCCGACGCCGGGTACCCCAAGTGCCATCATCGGGCCGATGTCGGCCCCCCCACCCGAGGCGGAGACATCCTTGATTCCGGTACGCGCCGCGAGCCAGGCGATCTGCTTGACAATGGCCCGTGCCGAGTCGGAGCCCGTAAACCCATAGGACTTCGGATTGAAGACACCGCCATCCGATTCAATCACCAACACATGTTTGTCGGCATCGGCCTTGTGCGCGTCGCGGTAGGCAGCGGCACCTCGACTGCCGTTCTCTTCGTCCACCCAGCCCACGACGCGGATGGTTCGTTTCGGCGTGAGGCCCATTTTTTTCATCAGGCGAATCGCCTCCAACGCGATGACCACTCCGCCACCATCGTCCATCGCACCCTGACCGACGTCCCACGAATCGATATGCCCGCCAAAGACCACGACTTCATCCGGGCGTTCGCTCCCGCGTAGCTCACCAATCACGTTGCGACTCGGCACGTCGGGAAGCGTCTCGGCACTCATGTCCAGTTTCACGACAATCTTCTCGCCACGCCCCTGCATCCGATGCAGCATCATCGCGTCTTCAACTGTGATTGCGGCGCTCGGAATTTTCTTCACTGTCGAGTCATAATTCATGGCCCCCGTGTGCGGCGTGCGCATCGAGTACGGCGTGACCGAGCGAATGAGCATTGCCACGGCGCCAACCTTCGCCGCTTCGACCGCACCAGTCCCGCGATAGCGCACCGTGGCACCATACGTGGTAAACGGCACGTCGAAAAGCACGATCTTGCCTTTCGCTTCGGCCGCGTGCGTCTTGAGGTCGGCGAAATCGTTGACGACCAGCACCTCAGCGGTGATTCCGCCTCTTGGCGTTCCGATAGTGTTGCCGAGTCCGAGCATCGGAAGTTTGGACATGCGCGGCTGGATCATCGTCGCCGACTCCGTGCCGCGAACCCAGTGCGGAATCATTGCCGGCTCGCTGTGCACATTGTCGAGCCCGTCTTTCTTCATTTCCGCCAGCATCCAGTCTATTCCGTGCTCCAATGCGGCCGACCCGCTGATCCGGCTGCCGGAAAAGTCGGTGAATCGCGCGAGTGTGTTCCACGCCGCGCCACTGTCGGCGACGGCGCCGTCAATGATGCGATCGGCGACCGTTTTGTACTGCCGGGCGACCGGTCCGTCAGATTGCGCGCAAACAACGGTTGGCGCGAACGCGAGAACGAGGGCGACGCGAAGGCAAGTGCTCGTATTCATCGACGGAGGGGTGGTTAGAAGGCGATGCGCGTGGAGATCAGAAAATTGCGGGTGGCGATGGGATAAAAGTAACGCACACCACCCGACGCGTAACCACTCGAGTAGGCGTTGGAATTCAACACGTTGTACACCTGGGCTCGGATCTCGGTCGCACCGCGGCGCCAGGCGAGCCCGCCATCAGCCATAAAGTAGCTCGGCGTGGTCAGTGACGTATTGCCGTCATTGGCGAGGTGCGCACGGTCGACAAATTTTCCATTGAAGAGGATAGACCATTGATTGGAAATCGTATACTCGACCGATTGGCTCGAGATGACTGGCGGCGTCAGTAACGGTTCGACATCGCGATAACTGATGTTCGCTCGGTCATCGTGAAACGTGCTGATGTTTGCCGTCATGATGGTGAGATTGGCCGAAGCTTTCCACCGTGGGGACGGATGCCATTCCCCTTCCAACTCTATGCCACGCCGGTAGCTTCGATCCACATTTTTTCGTAGCGGGCTGCCGGTAAGGCTGAGCGCTCCAATCGCCGCAATCTCGTTGCGAAACTCCATATCAAAGAGATTTGCGGTGACGGAGAATGTCTTTATTGCCCACGTGGCGCCGACCTCGACGTCGGTGAGCTGTTCTGGTTTGACTTGGCTCAAGGGAAGCACGGAAGCCGCGGTGGATTTATCGATGTCATCGGCACCGGCGAATAGATCGTTGCGGGCCGGCTCGCGCTTGGTGCTGCCAACAGACGCGAATATCGTGAGCGGTGCCACCTGACCGGCGCCGCGCCACGTCATGCCGATTTTTGGATTAATAAATGTCCAGCTTGTCTCGAAGCCGGTGATGCCGGCGTTGACTGACGGTTGATAACGAAACGCGGCACGGCGAATTTGGAGGTCTGCAGAGAATCGGAAGGCGCCGCGATCGAGGGCCAGTTTTCCGAACGCACTTTGCTCCTGCTTGAAGCCTACGTTGGTATAGGCGCGGTCGGTGAGATTGGGTCGCATTGCCAGCGCGTGCTCACGGTGGTAGTTGCTCACGTGCGCGCCGAACGCCACGCTTAGATCGCCAGCGCGGATATCCACTGTGGACAGCAGTCCGTACCAGACGTGGGCGAGGAAATAGTTACCGACCGTGCCGTCGCCGAAATCCACGTCATATGCGCCGGCGGCGGAGTTGCGATAGGCGGTGGTGCTGACATGCACATTGTCGCTGGCGGCATGCGTGTACTGCAGGCTGGCCATTTCCTGATGAAACCGATCGCCCTCGTGGTCGGTGAGTTCGTTGGTGCGCCGGTCCGTCGCAAGTTCGGCTTCGGACGAGCCATAGTACGCTTCGCGCGTGCCGGAAACGCCAGCCATACCGGTGAACTTGAGTGCATCTGCCGCGCCGAACCAGCCGCCACTCACGAACGCCGACTGCGCGTCATTGCCTGAGTGGCGGCGGTAGCCGTCCGTGTGCTGCTTGCTGATGCGCGCATAGCCAGCCCAGCCGCCGTCGAGAATTCCCGTGGAATATTGCGCACTGGCCCGAGCGGTATTGAACGAGCCGCCGGTGAAATCCAGCATCCCGCCACGGGGCGTCGTCGCGAGTGGAATCGACTGGAAGTTGAGTGAGCCGGCATACGAGGTGGTGCCGAACGTGCTGGACCCCACTCCGCGCTGGATCTGCACTGAATGAATGCTGTTGAGAAAGTCTGGGACGTTCGAGAAGTAGAGCACTTGATCTTCGGGATCGTTGAGCGGCACACCGTCCACAGTGATGTTGAGATGTGTTTGATCGACTCCGCGAAGGCGCAGATAGCTGTAGCCTGAGAAGCCACCGGCTTCGGAGTATGTGGTGACGGACGGCGTGGAGTTGAGATACAACGGCGCGTCCTGGCCGGCGAAGCTTTTAGCGATGTCGGCGCGGGTGACGGTGGTCTGTGCAGCGGGTGCCGCGAGCGTGCCGCGCACCGCGCGAATGACAACCGTCTCGAGTGAGTCGCGTTTGTGGCGCACAGAATCAGCCGGCACTTTCGCTTGCGCGGCAAGGAGCACTGGACCGAAGATGAGTGAGAGGACTGCTCTCTGGACTGCAGAGAAATAGCGTTGCATTGCCGGGTCGCTCCAAATGGGAGTAATGACGATCCGGAGTGCGCCCGCAGGGATGGCGCAATAAGAAACGCGCCACCCAGACGAGCGGGTGGCGCGTGAAAGACATGCGGCTCACGCGACACGCCGCACTCCCTACGCCGGTGTAAACCGGATCAGGTTCCAAGAGACTTTCTCAACCCCGGCGCAGATCGCAACGGAGTACCCCTGGCGGCTGTCGCTGAATAGTTAGTTGGTAATGGCCGGAATGGGAAGTGGGCGCGTAATCAGGGCGCCCCGTCGCCGCGGATCATCTTCATGGCTTCCTGAACAGTGGTCATGAACTGCGCCGGGAAGATGATCGTCGAATTCTTCTCCACGCTGATTTCCGCCATCGTTTGCAAGGTGCGCAACTGTAGCGCCACAGGATGCTGCGAGATGATATCCGCTGCCTCACCAAGTTTGACCGCTGCCTGAAACTCGCCTTCGGCCGCGACAATCTTCGCGCGCCGCTCACGCTCAGCCTCCGCCTCCTTGGCCATCGCGCGTTGCATGTTCTCCGGAAGCGTGATGTCCTTGATTTCGACAGCCGTGACCTGGGCGCCCCACGATTCCGTATGCCCGTCAATCACGTCCTTGATCTTGGCGTTGATATCGAGTGTCTGCGACAACAGTTGATCGAGACTGAACTGACCCACGACATTGCGTACCGTCGTTTGGCTGATCTGGTTGATGGCAGAATCCACATTTTCGATGGCGATGACCGACTTCTCGGGGTCGACGATGTGATAGTATGCCACCGCTGCGATGTCGATAGAGACGTTGTCTTTGGTGATGATCTTCTGCGCCGGGATATTCATCGTGATCGTGCGGAGCGTCACCCGCGTCATCTGCTCAAGGATCGGGATGAGGATGATCAGCCCGGGGCCGCGCACACCCGTGAACTTTCCCAGAAAGAAAATGACACCGCGATCGTATTCCTTGACGACCCGCAGGGAGCGGGAGAGGAGTATGACCAGGATCGCAATTCCGAACATCAGGATGTTTGGCATTGGTATGACGGATTCGGGAGAATTCACAAGGGCCCCTCTGGAAGTATATGATGAGTCGATCGAATCGCCCGCAACCCCTCGGCCCGGGCGCGAAATATCAGGCGCCGCTTAGAACACCATGAGATCTTTTGCCGATACGACACGCCCACTGAATTTGGAACGGACCTCTGACAGCAGCTGTTCGTCCGTCGCGCCAAAGAAAATTTGGTGATACAAAATTAGGATCCCGGGTTTAGCGGCCGTCGCGATTCCGCCGAGTTGGGTCGCTGAGGTATGGGCCTGAGCATGGTATGCCTGACGAATGACAGGAATGGTGGTAAAGCCGGCATCAGAATACACCTCGTGAATCAGCACGTCGCATCCATTGCATTCCCGAGCGATGGCATCATTCGCGCGTGCGTCGCCGCTCAACACGATGCTCCGGTCTGGCGTGTCAATACGATATCCGAATGCAAATTTCCATTTGCTATGTGGCACTCCAAACGCCCGCACCGTGATGCGCTCGTCTTTATACACAATGCCTTCAGCGATCTCGTGCACGTTCGCGTTCCAGCCATTCGCGGCGGGTCCGCCAGAACTCTGCAGTCGCTCCTGAATGTCTTCGAAGTTGCCATCCAGAATTCCGTTGACCAGTCGCTTCGTGCCGGGCGGTCCGAATATTTCAAGCGGTGCAACTCGCCCGGCGATCCACGGGGTAAAGATTACATCCGCGAGGCCCAGCGTGTGGTCGGAGTGCAGGTGCGTGAGAAACACTCGGCCGAGCTTCATGGTTTTCAGCGCTGGGATTCCGGTGCGAGATGCGGCCTCCGCGCGGCGGACGATTCCGGTGCCGGCGTCAAATAAATAGGCGACGCTGTCGACCACGATCGCGGTGGCGGGGCCACTACGATCGGGATCGGGGAGGGGCGTGCCGGTGCCGAGGAATATGATTTTTGTGCGGAGAGGCTGGGCGAATGAAAGTGTGGGAAGGAGCGAGCTCATACATAGGATCAGTGTGAGCGTACGGTGCGTGCGGCGGGCAGCGTTCGTTGAAAACGTACGGTGCGTGCGACGGGCAGCGTCAATTGGAAGAGGCATGTCTCAATATGCGTTAAACAACAACGCCCCGCCGGTGAGGGCGGAGCGTTGTGGTTCCATCGAGCGAGGAGTTTAGTCCTCGTCGTTCTCGACCGCCGCAGCAGCTGCTTTTGCTGCGGCAGGTGGACGGCCGCGCGAGAAATGGTTACGCGGGACCACCGGTTCAGCACGTACGCGGAGCAAGTTTTCATAAAAGGCCACAATCCGGGCCTTCACTGATTTCTGCGTGTCGCTCGAAATTGCTTCGAACGCCGAATAACGCTGCTGATCGTTGGTCACCGCAAACCACCAGAACATCCCTGCTGGCACCGCCGTACGTTCTTCGATGGTGCAAACATATGTCCTGCCGTTGTTCTCAAACGTGAAGCCCTGAATCATGGACTCTCTCGTAAATGTCGCGGGGGCGCGGCCGATGCGCCGTTATTAATGGCCGAGCTTGGTGACGTTCTCTGCAGCCGGACCCTTCTGGCCCTGCACC
>JANYBD010000245.1 GCA_025360995.1 Gemmatimonadota bacterium | reverse complement strand
TTTTCCGGTTGAGCAGTTGCGACACGTACGACTCGGTAACCTGAGCGGCCCGGGCGAGTTCCTTTTGCCCGTAACCCAGCTCTTCAAGCCGGCGGCTGATCACAAGTGCAACGTCCACTAGCTCTCCTGGGTGCCAGTCCGGATGAAATTATCTCATTAAGGTTAAGTCACCATTTCCTCGAGGAGAACCCCAATTTAGAGGTTTTGACATGTTTTCGAGCATCGTTCCCCCCTACCTTGGGGCGCTTGCCCCTCCGAAATATGCCCGCTACAACGGTGGGCTTGGACATGCGATTGACCATCCTTCAATCGGGAGCTCTGGGCGTCGATAGCGAATCTGCGGTGGTTACCCCACCCAGTCGCACGTCCTAGATTCTCCAACTCACTCGCTTCGTGAATGGGGTTTCAATGCTGCCAATCCTGCGCTTCCTAATTGTTCCCGCCGCTTTCATCACGCTGGTACCACGCACAGCGACCGATCCCAGCGACATTCGCGGCTTTACATCAGAGTCCGCCAAGATCGAACGCGCTTGGGAAGCGAAATTCAAAGCGATCCCCGAGCCCGCTCGCATGCGCGAGGCGATGCGCCGTCTTGCCGCACGTCCGCATCATTTGGGATCGCCGTATGGCAAGCTCAATGCCGAGTGGCTGCGTGACCAACTCCAATCGTACGGTTGGGATGCGACGATTGAAGAGTTCTCTGTGCTCTTCCCGACGCCTAAAGAGCGCCTGCTCGAGATGGTCGCTCCAACAAAGTTCACGGCGCGACTCGACGAGCCGGCACTGAAAGACGATCCGACCTCCAGTCAGAAATCCGAACAGCTTCCGTCGTACGTTGCCTACTCGGCGGACGGCGACGTCACCGGACCGCTCGTGTACGTCAACTATGGCGTGCCCGCCGACTATGAGGAACTTGATAAACGTGGCATTTCCGTAAAGGGTGCGATAGTGATTGTTCGTTATGGTGGCTCGTGGCGCGGCATCAAGCCTAAAGTCGCCGCCGAGCATGGTGCCATCGGCTGCCTGATTTATTCGGATCCGCGCGACGACGGTTATGCACAGGGCGAGGTGTACCCGCTAGGACCGTGGCGCCCGAAGGATGGCGTCCAGCGTGGCAGCGTGATGGACATGCCGGTCTATCCCGGTGATCCGCTGACGCCTGGTGTTGGGGCGACCAAGGACGCGAAACGCCTCGATCGCAAAGACGCCGTCACCATCATGAAGATTCCGGTGCTGCCAATTTCTTACGGCGATGCTCAGCCGCTCCTCTCGGCGATGACGGGGCCCGTCGCGCCCGACAGGTGGCGTGGCGCCCTGCCCATCACGTATCGCATGGGCCCGGGCCCGGCACGAGTGCATCTCAAAGTTAATTTCGATTGGTCGCTCAAGCCGCTATATGACGTGATCGGAAAAATTGCCGGCTCCACGTTGCCAAATGAGTGGGTCGTGCGCGGGAACCATCACGACGGATGGGTGAACGGCGCCGAAGATCCGATTTCCGGCGCGGTGGCCGAGCTAGAAGAAGCGAGGGCGATCGGCGAACTCATGAAGCAGGGATGGAAACCCAAGCGCACGCTCGTGTATGCGTTTTGGGACGGCGAAGAGCCGGCGCTCCTTGGCTCCACGGAGTGGGCGGAGACGCATGCCGTTGAGTTGCAGAAAAAAGCCGTGCTTTACCTCAACACCGACGGCAACGGACGCGGATTCCTCGGAGTCGGCGGCTCGCACACGCTCGAGCGGTTCACGAACGAAGTTGCGAAAGATATTGAAGATCCGGAGACGAAGCTCACGGTCTGGAAACGGATGCAGGCGGCGGCCATCCTCAATGGTTCCAAAACGGAGCAACAGGAGGCCCGTACTCGCGGAGACCTACGCATTGACGCACTCGGCTCCGGCTCCGATTTCACGCCGTTTCTACAACACCTTGGCATTCCGACGCTCAACGCGGGGTTCGGCGGCGAGGACGGTGGCGGTATTTATCACTCGATCTATGACAGCTTCAGTTGGTACACGCGATTCAACGACACGTCATTCGTCTACGGGCGCGCACTCGCACAGACGATCGGCACGATGGTGCTGCGTATGGCCAACGCCGACATACTCCCCTATCACTTTGCCGGACTTGCGGAAACAGTACAGGGATATGTCGCCGAGCTGAAAGCGCTCCACGCGACCACCGCGACCCGCATCACGGAAACCAATCGACAGATCGAAGAAGGCGTATTCACCGCTACCGACGATCCGCATAGCCCGCTGAAGGCTCCGAAGTCGGAGTCACCGGCACCGGCGATTAATTTCGCCCCGCTCGACAATGCGAGCGAAGCATTGAACAGAGCCGCCGAGCGTTATGAGAAGGCATATGCAACGGCGATCGCCGGCGGTGCCGACGCCACATTGTTCGCCCAGGCGAATGCGATCATGCGGGCGGCTGACCAAGTGTTACTTGGCGCCGATGGATTGCCCAAGCGTCCGTGGTATCAGCACCTGCTATATGCGCCGGGGCTCTACACCGGGTACGGCGTAAAGACGATGCCGGGGGCGCGCGAAGCGATTGAGCAGAAGGCGTGGATAGAGGCGGAGAGCCAACTGCAGCTCATCGCGGCGGCAGTACAGAGAGAGGCCGCGTTGGTGCATCGGGCGGCCGATGTGCTACAGAGAAAACAACGGATTAATTAACACGTTCAGAATGCTCAGTGACTGACGGCCCGTCCCACAGTGCTGAACACGTAACTTGCCTTGAGGAAAAATCCGTCACTGACCCGTCGCAACTGCTGAAAGGCGAGTGGGTCGGTCTCGGTGAGCGTATTGCCGTATCCGGCAAAGATGACCGTGCCCGGTGACGGGCGGTACGAAAAAAGAAAATCGGCACGCAGCGTGTTCGACACGCTTTCGGTGGCCGGCACAAATGTTCCGTTGGGGCCGGGCACGAGGAGCGGGCGGTTGGTCGCGGGGTCGTGCAGGGGCGTGCGGTCGGTCGCAGCGTATTGGGCTACGACGCGTACGAACACCGATCGCGTCAGCTGATATTCCATCTTCAGGCGCGGGATACGCGCCGTGAGCGTGCGCACCCCGTCGCTACGCCGGGTGAACGACGAGCTGATGTACGTTGCGCTGATGCGCACGTGTTCATCGGGTCGCAAGTCCAGCGACGCCGACATGTCGGCACGACGCACGGGCGCCGCCTCGAAAAAATCCACGTCATTGCCGGCCGTGACGCTGGCAGACGCCGCGAACCGGCGAAACTGCGGAGTGGTAATGCCGAGCGCTACGACAGCGGTATTGAGGCGTGTGCGTGGCACGAACGGTTGGACTACGCCGAATGCGTCCAACGTGCGCACTCCGGCATAGGCGGACGAATCAAAGCCGTAGCTGGAAACGGTGGGCGATACGGTGAGCGACCAACCACCGCGAAAGGTAAAAAAGTTATTCGCTGTTAGGCTCGACTCGAGTGCGCGCTGCGCTCCAAAGAAATCGTCGTAGCGCCAGGTGCCAGAGCCCCGAGCAAAAACGATGTATCGCTCAAACCAACCGCCCGGTGTGCCAAATGCGGTGAATCGGTTCGCGATGCCTCCCTGAACGATACCGGCGCGTGTGACGAACCCATTGTCAGTACCGAAACCGGGCGCGATGCCGAGGACATTGTAGTGAAAGCCGAAGTTTCTGCCCGTGCGATCGACAAGTGCCTCCCAGAACGATCCCGATGTCGCGCTGCCGGGCGAATGCGTGGTGCTGACGACGCCTTGGAATTGCGCGAAATACAACCGCTTAAAAACAATGTGTACATCGCCGCCGGCGACCCGATTCTCGCGTCCACCGCCAACACGGTCGCTGTAGAGCAATCCGGCCGTGGATTGTTCGCCGAACCCCTGTGTCACGTGCACAATGTCCACGAGTTGGTGCGCGCCGCCGCTGCTGGCCTGTCCTTCGTCGAGCGCCGAAAGCACGGCGATATCGGCTCGTCCCAATTTGCCAGTCAGTTTAAGCGCCGCATCCGGCCGTACGATGCGACGCGTATACACCAGCGTGTTCGGGACATTGAATTGGTCGCTGCCCTCCACGAAGAACGGTCGTCGTTCCGGATAGAAAAGCGCGAACCGTTCATCGGCAGCGATCTGCGACGCATCCGCT
>JANYBD010000242.1 GCA_025360995.1 Gemmatimonadota bacterium | reverse complement strand
TTCTTTCCAGCGTCAAGCGCGAAATGTTCGAGCGTGAGTACGGCGATGTCTTTGCTGGCGACGAACAGTGGCGCGGCATCGCCACCCCCGAGGGTGATCGGTATGCGTGGAGTGACACATCCACGTACGTGAAGCACCCGCCGTACTTCGAAGGCATGACGATGACACCGCCGGGTGTGCAACCCATCAGCGGCGCACGAGTGCTCGGCATGTTCGGTGACTCCATCACCACGGATCACATCTCGCCAGCTGGTTCAATTGCCGAGAAGAGTCCGGCGGGGCAATGGCTGCTGTCGCTTGGTGTGGCTAGGAAGGACTTCAATTCCTATGGAGCACGCCGTGGCAATCACGAAGTGATGATGCGAGGAACGTTCGCAAATATCCGGCTGAAAAACGATCTCACACCCGGCCTTGAAGGGTGGTGGACACGCACCGCTTCAGGCGCGGAGCCGTTGAGTTTCTTTGCGGCGAGCGAGACGTACAAGAAGAGCGGCACACCGCTCGTGATCATTGCCGGTAAGGAATACGGCACCGGCAGTTCCCGTGATTGGGCGGCGAAAGGCACGATGCTCCTTGGCGTACGAGCGGTAATTGCCGAGAGCTTCGAACGCATTCACCGGTCAAATCTGGTCGGGATGGGCGTGTTGCCGCTGGAGTTCGCGAACGGGGAGACGCGGCAGTCGCTGGGCCTCACCGGCTTTGAGTCGTACACTGTCGTCGGGATGAGCGAGGCAATGTCACCGCGCGCGACGCTCACTGTACAGACCGTGAGCGCCGATGGAACGGCAAAGACCTTCACGGTCCGCAGCCGCATCGACACTCCCGAAGAAATGAATTACTACCGCAACGGCGGAATTCTTCACTACGTACTGAGGAATCTGGCGAAATAGCACTACTGGCACATGGAGGGCGCGGAGCGCACAATCAGGCAATGCGTGCCGCCTTGATATGCAATCCTGCTTCCGGCCGTGGCCGCGGCGCGCGTCTCATTCCTGAGGCGCGCGCCGCATTTGCATCTGTTGGTATCACTGACGTACGGATGACCGAATGCGCTGGCGATGAGGCTCGCGTCACCCGTTCCGCGCTCGATGATGGGTGTGACACGATTGCGGTGCTCGGTGGCGACGGTACGTGGGCAAAATGCGCCGCCGAGGTCGCGGCGAGCGACGGTGCGACACGCTTGGCATTTTTGCGCGGCGGAACGGGAAATGACTTCGCCAAGAATTTCCCCGCGCCCGCTGGTGATTTCGTGGCGATGGCGCAATTGGTCGCACATGGTGGAACCGAGTGGCGCGTCGATATGGGGCGGGTCGAGAGCGGTCAACACTCGGAACAACGCGACTGGTTTCTTAACATTGCCGGGTTTGGTTTTGATGTGACCGTAATGGAACGTGTTGTGCGCGGCGGCACTTTGAGCGGGCCGCTCGTGTATGTGGTTTCGGCGCTGCGCGAACTATTCGCGTACCGCGGATTCACGGTCCACTCGCCACTCGTCGGTAGCGACGCAAGGCAGCTGATGCTCGTGATTGCGAACGGCCAGCATTTCGGTGGGGCGTTTCACATCGCGCCGGATGCGCTCGTGACCGATGGGCGGCTCGACGCGATTGTCGTCAGGAACTTGGGTGCGTTAGCTCGAGTGCCGTTGTTCGCTGCCGTCATTCGGGGCACGCATCGCTCGCATCCCGCCGTTCAGATCGCCAAGGGCAGCGAGTTCACCCTGCAATTCGCGGCGCCTCCGCGTTTCGAAGTGGATGGCGAATTGCGTACCGCAGCATCGCCCGAGCTTCGTATCGTTTGCGTGCCAGGTGCCGTGCGGGTGTTAGGGGGGCCCGCCGCCTGACTTCGGTTTGCGGGCCTGCTTGCGTAGATACTGGTAATACATCTGGCGCTGCGCTGGCGTCATCTTCGTTACATCGGGTCCGTTGGGCGCGGCGGCCGTAACGGGAGCGCTTCCCGATTGAGCATTTGGTTGCCCTGGCGCGTCCGATGGAGTTGTCCCTTCCGGTACGCGTTTCATCTGTTGCTGTCGCTGCTGCGCCGCACGTTCCGATATAAACACGACGCGCTGCGTGTCATTGGCGGCAAGCGTCAGATTGTATTCCGCGGGCAGGAACACCGCTCCGCCACGGCCCTTCACGGTAATCGTGTGACGTCCAGGCGAGACTTCGACGACCACCGGAGACGCATCAGCGATTTGTTCGCCGTCCACAAAAACCGGAGGCGTTCCGCCCTGTACCACAACAGCCAGATGCGCATGCGGCGCCTCGACCACCGGCTTGGCCGCTGCGCGCTTATTCGAGACGGCTAGCGCCGCGGCTTTCGTTTGCTCGGTCTTGTGCTCGGCCTGCAGCGCGAGAGTCACCATGCTGTCTACTTCGCGTTGCAAGCGTGCTTTTTCTTCTTTCTGTGCGAGTTGTGCGGCGAGCGCCGCCGAATCGCTTACGGCAGCGACCGGCGCCGGCGCAACCGCGACCACCGGCGGCGTCTTCTGATCGTCTGCCACTCGTTTAATGATCATCGCACCAGCCAGTCCGCCAACAATCAACAACAACACCGCTACCGGCCACATCGAGCGCTGCGCATGGTCCGGCGGCGGTGAGGCCATCGGCACAGTATGCGAGAGCGGCGTTTTCGAACCGGGCGACTGGATAAATGGTTTGACCGGCGTCTTATTCGGCGTCGCAATGGTTTTCGCGGACGCCGAAGTGGCTCGGAGGCCCATCGCCGCCGTCGCACCTACCGTGCTGGCGAGCGCATCTACGAACGCCGTTGATGAAGGGAACCGGTCAGCCGGATCCTTCGCCATTCCGCGCCAAATGGTATCTGTCATGTGCGATGGCAAATCTTCGCGAAACGAAATGATATCAGGTGGGTCCTCTGCCAAATGCATTCGTAGCAACTCTTGCATCGTCGCGTCGGCGAACGGCCGGCGCCCGGTCAGCAATTCGAATGCGAGAATGGCCAACGCATATTGATCGGCCCGACCGTCAACGATTTCACCGCGCCACTGCTCAGGACTCATGTACGCCGGTGAGCCCACTACACCTGTCCCGGTTGCGGTTGAGCCCGAGTCGGCGCCAAATGCCCGGGCGATGCCAAAGTCCGCGACCATCACGTGGCCGCTGTCGCCCACCAGGACGTTTGCTGGCTTGATATCCCGATGCACCACGCCGTTTTGGTGCGCGTAATCGAGCGCGGCCGCCACGTCACGCAAAATACCGATCGCCCGTCCAATCTCCATTCCTTCTCCCGACACGATCATCTGCTCAACACTGCCGCCCCGCACCATGCGCATCGTATAAAACGCTACGCCATTGCGCTGTCCGACGGAGAAAATCGGCACGATGTTTGGATGATCGAGTCGCGCCGCCAACTTTGCCTCACGCTCAAACCGCGCGTACGCATCGGGATTCAAAATGGGATCGAACGCCAGAACTTTGAGCGCCACATCGCGATCGAGCGCCGCCTCGCGCGCGCGAAATACAATTCCCATGCCGCCGCGGCCAAGGAGCCCGCCAAGGACAAAAGCGTCGCCGATCGCATCCTGCAGTTTCGAGCGCACGCGCTCCGTACGTCCCTCGTCAGTGCCCGCGCCGGTGATCACAGCACCACACGCACCGCACGTAGTGGTAAGTGCGTCGAGCACCACGCCACATTGGGGGCAGATAGTCGTAACGCCAACTGGCGTTGTTACGGCATCGTGTGAATGAATGTTTTCGTTTCGTTTATCGGGCATCAATTTCCAATGAAAATCGTGGCAAATGGCGGCACACGCCGTGCATGTCTCTCGGTCACACTGTCAGGCGCTGGACATTCTGTCAGCGTTAAGGTTGTGTGACCCGGCGCACGGCTTCGCGCGCCTGTTCCCGCTCGCCCCAAGTCGGCACCAACATCTTTCCAGCGGGGATGCACTTGGTGTCTGCCGGCGTTGACGCGGGGCCACCCATCGGGAGCCACGCGGTGATACAACGCAGCACCGCGTCACCTTCGGCCTTGTCCCAGCCGAGCGCTCCTCCGGCGACCATCGGTGCCGCAACCGATGGGCGAGGCGATGCAGCAACTGGTGTCATCGCCCGCGACGGTTGGGCGCCACCTGCGACCGGAGCACCGGCAATTGCACTCGCGAGCGCCGTCCGCGCCGAGGTTAGCAGGTGCCCCGTGCGCGCCTTCGCCGTCGCCTGACGGACTTCACCGCGATAGAGCGCATGGACCGCCGCCTCTACATCTTTCGCCAATTTTTCCAGAATACTGTCGACTTCTTGAGACATATGCAGGAACTCCACGAAGTAGACGGCCTATTATTATATAGTTGTGTCGGTTGTCTCAAGACGCAAACGTAACCTGATCAGTCACCGCTGACGAGGAGTCGTTCCATGCTGCATCGAAACGCGACAGTCGCGGCCACCATACTCACAATCGCGATCAGCGCCGTTGGCGCGCAGACATCGGCAGCGTCAGCTGTTGCCCAGCAGGAAACGGGTCCACGGGTTGGTGACACGGCACCCGATTTCACGCTTGCCGGTGCGACGAAGGACGGCGTCACGGGAATGACGGTCACCCTGTCGAAATTCCGTGGACAGACAGTTGTCGTAGCGTTCTTTCCTAAAGCGCGCACCAACGGCTGCACCGCCCAGATGACAAACTACCGCGACCAATATTCCACGCTGTTCAATGGCGGCAGGGGCGTTCAGGTCATCGCGATTAGCACAGACCCGGATACCGCACTGGCGAGTTGGGCAAAGGAAGCAAATTTCCCTGTGCTATTTGCCAGCGATATCAAAGGCGATGTGGGAAAACTGTACGGTGCCTATATCGAAAAACAGAAAGTCGACAATCGCTTGCTGTTCGTCGTTGGGCCAGACGGAAAAATCACGTACACAGCGAAGCCGTTCAAAGCCTTCGTTGCCGAATCGTATGCCGAACTTGGCGTTGCGGTGAAAAAGACGACCGGCAGCAAGTGAGGCGGTTTCTCAGTGCCTGCATAATGCTGCTTCCCGTCATCGCGATTGCGACCGGGAGCCAGATAGCACAAGCCCAGGACGGCGGCCCGAAAGTCGGCGACGTAGCGCCCGACTTTACCCTGAAGGGGTCGACGAAGGACGGACTGCGTTCTATCCACCTTCAGCAATTCCGTGGCCAAACGGTTGTGCTTGCTTTTTTTCCTAAGGCACGCACGAGTGGTTGCACAGCGCAGCTCGAATCGTACCGCGACCAATACGCGACGCTATTCAATGGCGGAAAGAATGTTGCGGTCATTGCCATCAGCACCGACGATGACACGGTGCAGATGAATTGGGCACGCGACAAACGCTTTCCCGTACTTTTCGCCAGCGATGCACAGCGCACCGTGGGCAAGCAATACAATGTGCTTTGGAATCTCGTGTTGACCAAACTTGAGAAACGCGTCTTGTTCGTCGTCGGCCCGGATGGGCGGGTCACGCACATTATGCGTCCTTTCAAGGAAATGGTCGCGGATAGCTATACTGAACTCGGCGCCGAAGTTGCGAAGTCGCTCGGAGTCCAGGCCGGAAAACCGTAGCGACGTGACGCCGGCGCTCGCCGCTTACGCGCGCGAAGTCTTCGCGGCGGCGATCGCCGCTGCCGACCCGGCAGCATTCACCCGCGACTCGCTCGACCAATTGTTTGCGAACCTTCATGCGTCGCGCGCGCGAACGCATCGGATCATCGCACTCGGAAAAGCGGCGCCCGCGATGGCTCAGGCCGCGCTCACCTTTTGCGCTGCGAATCAACGGCACGTCGCCAGCGGGATTGTTGTCGGCGCCGGCCCGATCACCGTTGCGCCGGCGCCGCTGGAAACGATCAGCGGTGATCATCCGATTCCACGCGACCGGTCGCTACTCGCCGCGGAACGTCTCGAAGAGCACTGCGAACGCGTGGGGAGCGACGACGTTGTGATCGTGCTCATCTCCGGAGGGACATCGGCGCTAGTGGGTGCACCGGTGTTCGGACTCCATCAGCACGACCTCGCCGCCACCCACGAATTGCTCATCGGTGCCGGCTTCGATATCGCTCGCGTCAATGCCGTGCGGAAACGCTTTTCGCAGTGGGGAGCGGGGCGCCTCGCCGCGGCACTGGCGCCGGCACAGCTCTTTCCAATTTTGCTTTCCGATGTGCCCGGCGACGACGTCGCGGCCATCGGCTCCGGCCCGTGCGCACCCGATTCGCTCACGGCAGCAGACGTGGAAGCGATTCTGCGTGATGCCCGGATCGCGACAAAGCTGCCGCTCGCCCTCGCGGCCTATCTTGGCGCCGTTCGCGCCGGGTCGCTTCCAGAAACTCCGAAACCGGGCAGTGTCGTGTTTGCAAATGTGCACACCCCGATTGTTGGCAATAACGCATTGGCGTTGCGGGCCGCGGAACACAGGGCAACAGTTGGCGGTACGGCGCACGGAATTCAACGCGTCGTCCTCGACCAGCGCCCTTTGACCGGCGATGCCGCAGAAGCGGGACGCGCCATTGCTAGAGCCGTACTTGCTGCGCCATCTGGTACCTGCCTTCTGCTTGGCGGCGAGACAACGGTGCGACTGCCGCCCGACCACGGCCGGGGCGGCCGCAATCAGCAACTTGCCTTGGCCGCCGCACAAGTATTTCACGATGCCGGCCGCGACGCGCCGCCAGTATTGTTGCTCGCTGCTGGCACCGATGGACGCGACGGTCCCACAGACGCGGCTGGTGCCATCGTCGACAATTCCAGCTGGAGCGCCATACAAAATGCCGGGCTCGACCCGAAGGCCTGCCTCACGGCGTGCGATGCCTATTCGGCCCTCGCCGCAGCCGGAGCATTACTCCGGACTGGCCCCACCGGGACCAATGTCGCCGACGTGATCATCGCGTTGCGCAGCTTGTCAGCCTAAATTCCACGGAATGTCTACACGACCTGCCGTTGCCATCGCCCTCGTTCAGGATGCCGTCACCGGCGATCCCGCGCAAACGTTGGCCACCACCATTGGACATATTCGCGAGGCAGCGGCAAAAGGCGCCAGAATTATTTGCTTGAAGGAGTTATTCAACGCGCCATACTTCTGCAAATCGCTCAAGCAAGAGTACTTCAATCTCGCCGAACCAATTCCGGGTCCCACGACGAATGCGTTAAGCGCGGTCGCCGCTGAACTCGAGGTTGTGCTCATTGCGCCGATCTACGAACGCCAGGGCCCGGGCATCTACAGAAACTCCGCAGCCGTCATCGACGCCGACGGCGCACTCCTCGGCGTGTATCGCAAAATGCACATTCCGCACGATCCGATGTTCGAGGAAAAATATTATTTTGCGCCCGGTGATGCGGTGAATGACGGCGCCGGTACGGCGAGCGGCTTCAAAGTGTTTAAAACACGTTACGCAACAATCGGGGTGCTCATCTGCTGGGATCAATGGTATCCCGAGGCGGCGCGCATCACCGCGCTGCTCGGCGCCGAAATTCTTTTCTATCCCACGGCCATCGGCTGGCATCCGGCCGAAAAAGCGGAATGGGGCGCCGCACAAGTTGACGCGTGGCGCACCGCCCAGCGCGCCCACGCGATTGCGAACGGTGTGTTCGTCGCCGCAACGAACCGAGTGGGCTTCGAGCCGGAGCCGGGCACGCAAGGCATTGAATTCTTTGGACACTCCTTCGCGTGCGATCCATTTGGCCGGCATATCGCCGAGGCAAAGACCGACCAGACCACACTGATAGCCGAGTGTGACTTGTCGCTGATCGAGTACACGCGCCGTAACTGGCCGTTCTTGCGCGACCGCCGCATTGATGCGTACGGTCCGATTCTGAATCGCTGGATCGGATGATCCCGCCACTCCGATGGCCGGCGGAGTGGGAATCCCACTCTGCCACGTGGATCGCATGGCCGCATCACCAACCCGATTGGCCGGGAAAATTCGAGCCGATTCCGTGGGTCTATGCCGAAATCGTGCGCGCCCTCGCGCCGCACGAGCGAGTCGAAATTCTCTGTCATAGCGCTGCCGTCCGCGCCGATGCACAGCGTTGCCTCGACGCGCACGGCGTACCCAGCGCCCGATATCGATTGCACGATTGTCCGACCGACAGGGTCTGGCTGCGCGATTCCGCGCCCACTGGAGTCCTCACCGCAAATGGAGATGTGACACTCGTCAATTGGGGATTCAATGCGTGGGCGAAGTATGACAATTATGCGATGGACGCCGCCGTTGGACATACGATCGCACAGGTCACGTCGCTCGATCGTCGCGAGCCGCAACGCGCCGACGGCGCCGGCCGCGTGATCCTCGAAGGTGGTGGTATTGAAACCGACGGGCTCGGTACGATGCTAGTGACCGAGGAATGGCTGCTCTCCGATTCACAAATTCGCAATCGGGGTTTCGCGCGTACCGATTACGAAAAAATGTTCGCCGCCGAACTCGGCATCACCAAAACCATATGGCTGGGCGAAGGATGCGTTGGCGATGACACACATGGACATGTTGACGATATTGCGCGATTCGTCGCCCCAGGCGTGATCGTCCTGGCATACGAACCCGACACCGGAGACGAAAATCACCGCAGGTCACTCGACAACCTCGAACGACTTTCCGGCGCGACGGACAGTCAGGGCGCGCCAATTCAAGTCGTCACATTGCCCTTTCCGCGCGCCGTGATGATGGACGAAGTGCGTCTGCCTGCGAGTTACGCCAACTTTTACATCGCCAACGACGTGGTGATCGTGCCGACATTTAATGACCCGGCCGACCGCATTGCGCTCAGCGTGCTTGCAGAGCTGATGCCCTATCGTCTTATCGTCGGCATTCACTCTGTAGATTTGGTTTGGGGTCTCGGTACATTGCACTGCCTCACGCAACAGCAACCCGCGGCGACGCAATAGCGCTCAACCCGAAACACTGTCAATGAACGTGTCAGTATCGCGCGAATGCATCGCAGTGCACATTAGTATTGGGCGATTTTCAGACACAAAGCGTCCTTATTTGTCCGAAACTGGCATCTAACTGGAACGACTGTGAAATTTCGATTCATCTCGTTTGTAGCCTGTCTCGCAGCGTGTACATCGAACAACGGAGCGTCGTACACGATTGCGGCCGCCGGACCGTGGAAGCTGGCGCATGGTCGCAACACGCAACTCGGAATCGCGCTCGCGGTGAAAGAGATCAACAGTGCGGGCGGCATCAACGGGCATAAACTCGAGATCAAGCAAGCCGACGACGAGGGCGACGGCCGCAAAGCGGCCCAGGTCGCACAGCAGTTCGTGGACGATGTGTCCGTACTCGCCGTGGTTGGGCACGTCACGTCCGGCGCGATGGTCGCCGCTGCCAAAGTGTACGACGGACATCTCGCTGCACTTGCAACCTCGGCGAGTTCACCGGATCTCACCGGGATTTCGGCCTGGACCTTTCGCGTCATATCGAGTGATTCGGCGAATGGGGTGGACATGGCGAAATTCGCTACCCGCACCGGTCACAAACGCGTGGCAATTCTTTATGAGAACGACAATTACGGCCGAGGACTTGCCGATGCATTCCGGCGAAACTTTACGGGCGAGGTTGTGAGTCTCGATCCCATCAACCCCGCCGCAAAGAACGCTGACGTATTTATCGCGTACTTCAAAGTCAAACAACCGGATCTTGTTTTCGTCGCTGGCGTTGAATCTTCGGGTGTTGCGCTCCTCACAGAGGCGCGGAAGCAGGGCCTGAAAGCAGACTTCATGGGCGGCGATGGCTGGACACCCCTCACGGCGCACGCAGATGTCGCCGACGGTGCGTACGTCGGTGCGCCTTTCGCCCCTACAGACCCGCGCGAAACCGCGCAAAAATTCGTGGCGGCGTTCAAGGCCGCAAACAACGGCACCGAACCGGACGGCAATGCCGCACTTGGGTACGATGCCACCAAAACCATCGCCGCCGCGCTGGCCGCGGTGGGGCCTGATCGCAAGCGCATTCGCGACTGGCTATCGCATATCGAAAAACCGCTCGACGGCGTCACTGGGCCAATCCGATTTCTTCCGAGCGGCGATCCCGCGTCCAAGAGCGTGACGATGACGCGGGTACGCGCCGACGGCACCCTCGCTGTAGTTGGAGGCAGCAAGTGAAGCCGGGCGCATTGTTGAACCTGAGTACAATTCGCGGCCGCCTGCTCGCCGGATTCGGCGCGATGATTGTTTTGTTGGCGGTGGCCGGAGTCGTAGGCCGAATGTCATTGACATCGCTCTCGGTGCAAATCTCCAACTCGCTCGCCGATGTCCGGCGCGAAGCGCAACTCACGGCGGCCATCACCGCGAACGTCGCGCTGGAACTCTCCGCCGGGGCAAGATATTTTCAGTCGCAGGACGCGGAAAGCGAGAACGCATTTCACGCGTTTGGCTGGGCAGCCCATCGCGCGCAAAAGGAGCTGAACGCCCACGCCGCCGGTCTCACAGCGGACGACATTGCATTGGTGTCGTCGATTGACCAACGGCTTTCGGCGCTCGAAATCGATCTCTCGGCGGCGCACCGACTGAAAGATCTCAAGCGCCATGCCGAAGCCGACGCGGCGAACGCCCTTGGCCGACCGCTCGAAGCCGCCCTGCTCGCCGACGTACAGCAGCTCGGCCAGCGCCGCGCGAAACAGATGGAAGTCACTTCCGAGTCGCTCCGCTCTGAAGCGGAACGTCGATCGGCGATTCTCGTGGCCGTCATTGCCGGCGCGACGCTGCTCGGCATCGGCATTGTCGCAAGCACGGTGCGCTCGATCGCGACTCCGCTGAGCCAACTGGTCGCACATGCCCGCGCCCTCAGCACCGGACGCCTCGACGTTCGTACCGACGCAAATCTGCCAGGGGAGTTCAAGGCGCTCGCGCTGGCGATGAATACCACGGCCGATTCGCTTTCGCGCGTGGTCAATGTTGCCACGCAGACTGCCGAAGATGTATCAACTTCCGCCCACCAGCTTGCCGGCGCTGCCGAGCAAATTTCCATTGCCGCGAGCCATACGGCGACGGCGATGTCGGAAGTCACTGAAGGCGCCGAGCATCAAGTGAGTTCGTTGCGCGGCGTTGATGACTCGTTGCATGTCATGCGTAGCCGTGCCGACGCCGTTCGGGCCGGTGCCAGCGAAGTGAAGTCACTCGCCGACAACATTGAGCGCTCGGCACGGGAAAAGCGCGACGAAATCGCCCGCGCCCTTGGCATTCTCACTGAGGTGCGCTCCTCCGTTGAACGGGCATCTGCCGAGGTGCGCGAACTCAACTCGACCGCCGAGAGCATCAACCGGTTTGTGGCGATTGTCAGCCGCATTGCCGAGCAGACAAACCTGTTGGCGCTGAACGCCGCCATCGAAGCAGCCCGTGCTGGTGTGGCCGGCCGAGGATTTGCCGTGGTCGCCGACGAAGTCCGAAAACTCGCCGAACAGGCCCAAACCGCCGCCGACGATGTGGTGCAACTGACCGCGGTCGTCTCCCAGCGGGTAGGGAGTACAACGCGAGCGATGCAAACCGGCGCCCAACATGTCGGTGAAATCGAACGCCTGTCCCGTGATATTGACGCCGCCCTCTCGGACATCACGATCGCGGCCGAACGCACCTTGCGTGCCGCCGCCGACGTGACCATTGCCGCCGACGAAAATGTGAACGCGGTGCTCAACGCCAGCTCCGGCATCTCCGAGGCGGCCCGCACCGCCGAAGGTCACGCCGCAGCCGCGGAGCAGGTGAGCGCGTCCACGCAAGAACAAAGCGCGGCTTGTGAAGAGATGAGTTCTGCGTCGACGACCCTGCTCGACGGTGCGTCGCGGCTCAAGGAGATCGTCTCAGGCCTGCGCACTGGAACGCAGTAACAGACGCTTCCGCCGCCCGTTCTGCTATTTTCCTGTGGTGTCCGTTCCGATCATTCTCCTGCTCAGCGGTGGTCTCGACTCCACCACGCTGCTCGCCCTCGCCAAGAGCCAGGGCCGCGCTGTCAACGCGCTCACGTTTCGTTATGGCCAGCGTCATGGGGTTGAGATCGAACGTGCGAAACAGATCGCGCAGCACTTCGATGTCGAGCGCCACGTGGTGGCCGACATCGACTTGCGGCTCTTTGGTGGGTCGGCGCTCACCAGCGATATCGCCGTGCCCAAGGATCGCGATGCCGGCGACATGGCGCACGGCATCCCGATCACGTATGTACCGGCACGCAATACCATCTTCCTGTCGTTTGCGCTGGCGTGGGCCGAAGTGGCTGGCGCCAGTGAAATTTTTATAGGCGTAAACGCACTCGACTATAGCGGGTACCCCGACTGTCGCCCCGAGTACATCCGAGCGTACGAGACGATGGCGAACCTCGCGACGAAGTCTGGTGCGGAAGGAGCCGCGAAGGTTCACATTCGCACACCGCTCATTGACCTGAGCAAAAAACAGATCGTCGAACTCGGCCTATCGCTAGGCGTTGACTACGCCATGACCACGAGTTGTTACGACCCTGATGCCGCCGGTGCGGCGTGCGGCCACTGCGATGCCTGCCAGCTACGACTGCGCGGATTCGAACAGGCGGGAGCCAGCGATCCGGCACCGTACTCGATTGTGAAACCGTGACGTATACGGTCAAGGAGTGCTTCTACACCTTGCAAGGTGAGGGCTTTCACACTGGGCGCCCGGCGGTTTTCCTGCGGTTCTCCGGTTGCAATTTGTGGACGGGCCGCGAGGCCGACCGCGAAACGGCCGTCTGCAAATTTTGTGACACGGACTTTGTCGGCGTTGGCCCCGACGGCGGCAAGTTCGCTACGGCGGACGCCTTAGCGGACGCGGTGGCCTCCCAATGGCCGAGCGGACGCGAAGCGGGTGGACGACGCTTTGTGGTGTGCACGGGTGGTGAGCCCCTTCTCCAGCTCGACGAGGCCGCAATTGGCGCGCTCCACGACCGCGGTTTCGAGGTGGCCGTCGAGACGAACGGCACGCAGCCCGCGCCCCGCGGACTCGATTGGATTTGCGTCAGTCCGAAATTGGGCGCCCCGCTGCATCTCAAGCGCGGCGACGAACTCAAGCTCGTTTTTCCCCAAATAGGTGGCGCGCCCGACCAATTCGAGCAGATGGACTTCACGCACTTCTATTTGCAGCCAATGGACGGCCCCGCCGCCACCGAGAATACTCAACTCGCGATGGCGTATTGCTTGAAACAGCCCCGCTGGCGGCTGTCCGTGCAAACGCACAAAATGCTCGGGATTCGTTAGCCTGAGTTTTCAAGGAAATACCTGGTTTTATGGGTTACGCGCATCCCCCAGATGGAGTACTATATAGTGGTCTACATCCCTCTGACTGTGTCTAAGTGACCCGTTTCCATCACCTGTTGCTGACAAGCGTGTTTGTCGTCGCAGCCACTGTTCCGGTGGGTGCGCAAACAAACTCGTCTGCGAAGGCGCCGTCGCACAGGACAGTCTCGAAAGCCCCATTGCGGGCGTTGTCAGAGCGGGAATCGAATCCGAAGGGGCCGTTTGCCACGCTGAGCGCTACCCAGCGTGACTCCATCATCGGCAGCACCCGTGAACTGCTCGGCACCAGGTACAAATGGGCCGGAATCACCCCGGAAAGAGGGCTCGATTGCAGTGGTTTCGTGAAGTACGTGTTCGCGAAACTTGGGATCAACCTGCCACACAGTGCGCACGAACTGGCCAAACTCGGCGGCTTGGTACAACGCGACACGTCGGATATGCGGCCTGGCGACCTGATGGTCTTCGGAAAGGGTAAGCGCATCTCACACGTGGGGATTTATGTCGGCAATGGCATCATGATCCATGCGTCCAGCAGCAACCACAAGGTCGTGGAAACGGCAGTTGCCAAGTATCACCCGGCCAAAGGATTGCAGTGGAAGGGTGTGCGGCGCGTCTTTTCGGTTGACTCCACCGGCACCGAGTTCCCGAATCAGCGGTAGGTCGTGAATTGACCGGCTCGCGCTTCCCCGCCTTGCCATATTCAGCGACAACCCCAAAGTTTGTGCTCAGTCTTGGGACGGTATTTTCGATGTCGTTCTGCGACGGCCCTCTGCCCCAATCGGCGGGCCGCTCACTCCAAGTTCATCGAGGTGTTTATATGGTTCGACGTTTTGTCAGCCGAGTGCTTGCAATGACGGCGATGTTTGCCATTGCCGGCACAGCCACTGCCCAGTCGGGCAGCATTGTTGGAAAGGTGATAGACGCTGAGGGCGGAAAGCCGCTCGCCAACGCACGCGTTCAAGCGGTGTCAGGTTTGCGTTCGGCAGCGGCTGTTATCGCGGGTGATGATGGTAGCTATCGCATCACCGGTCTTTCGGCCGGTAGCTACACCCTCGTGGCTTCTCGCATTGGCTACGCCGCCAAGCGCTCCGAGAACATTTCTGTGACCGGTAATGGAACCGCCACGGTGAATTTTTCCCTCTCAGCGATCGCGGCATCACTCAATCAAGTGGTGACGACATCGTCCCGCGGTGCGACCCAGGAAAAAATCCTCGACGCCCCGGCTTCTATCGCCGTCGTCACGTCGGAGCAGTTGGAGACCCATCCGTCAACGTCGATTGCCAGCGCACTCGTGAACGTGCCCGGCTTGTCGGTGTCACAGGGCGGACTTGTGCAGACGAACATTGTCTCGCGCGGATTCAACAATGCCTTTTCCGGCCAGATGATGATGATGCAGGACTACCGGTTCGCCGGCGTCCCATCGCTTCGCGTAAACGTGCCCTTCTTGATCCCAGGCACCAACGAAGACATCGATCGCATCGAAGTACTCAACGGACCGGCTTCGGCGCTGTATGGCCCGAACTCGGCAAATGGCGTCCTGCACTTTATTACCAAATCACCGTTCAAGTCGCAGGGCACCACGCTGACGGTTGATGGCGGCTCGCAGTCCGTGCTACGCGCGGCAGCGCGTACGGCCGGCGTATTTGGCAATGGAATGTGGGGATACAAACTGTCGGGTGAGTATTTCACCGGCACGGATTGGACGTACAACGATCCGAACGAACCGGCCGTGTGGGCCGCGACGCCTGGGCTGCCCGCTGCCCGCGTGGGCATGCCGGTACAGCGCGACTTCCATGTTGGCCGATATTCTGGCGAAGCCCGCCTCGACTTCAAGCCAAACAGCGACGTCGATAACGTGATGTCGTATGGCTACACCAAAGATCTGAGCGGCATCGAACTCACCACGGCATTCGGCGCGTCACAAGTCAAGAACTGGACGACGACCGCCATTCAGGATCGATTCCGCTACAAGAAGTTCTTTGCTCAGCTGTTCTACAACGGCAACAACTCCGGCAACTCGGATCCGAACGATCTGAACGGCACCTACTACCTGCGCACGGGCATTCCGGTCGTTGACAAGTCGACCGTGACCGTCGGGCAGATTCAGCAGGCGTTCGATATCAAGAAGGCCAACTTCATTATTGGCGCCGACTACATCAAGACGGCCCCGCGCTCCGAAGGTTCGATCTTCGGCCGCAATGAAGGCAACACCGACATCACCGAGCAGGGCGCCTACCTGCAGGCTACGTTGCCGTTAACGCCGAAAGTGGAACTCATCACGGCGTTCCGAGGTGACCAGACGAATCGTCTTGAGGGCGTGCAGTTTTCTCCGCACGTTGCATTTGTCTACCGTCCGAATGAGACGACGAATCTCCGATTCACGTTCAGCCGCGCGTTCAACTCGCCGGCGAGCTTCAACTATTTCCTTGATCAAGTCGCCAACCCCAATCAAGCGCCAGGCTTCGCCCTTCGCGCCATTGGCAACCCGTCGAAAGAAGGTTGGCAGTTTGCCCGCACTTGCGACGCAACGATCAACGCTGGCCTCTGCATGCACTCGCCGTTTGTCGCCGCCGGAGCAACGTCGTCGGTTGCATCGTCTTCGGCCAACGCGTTCCCGGGGTTTATTGCGGCGCTACCAACGATCGTCAATGCCTTACCGCTCGCAGCAGCATCAAAGGCCGGGCTGATTGGATTGCTCGCCCAGCTCAACCCGATTCTCTCGCAGCTGCGCCCGACGTCGGCGAATATCGGATCGGTGCTCCGCATTGGCTCCACTGCAGTACCTGTCTCCAGTGTGGTTGACCTGCAGCCGCTACAGGCCTCGTTCAACAACACCTGGGAACTCGGCTACAAGGGCATTATCGGCAATCGTTTACGCATCGCTATTGACGGGTGGTACCAACTGCGTGGCGATGTCGGCACTCCGATTGGCCAGGCGAATCCGCTGGTCTTCTACGATCCAGCAACGCTGCAAGGTTACCTTGGGGCGAATCTGACCGCTGCCGGCGTGCCAGCCGCAACTGTCGGTGCCGCATTGGCCGCATTGGTTCCGCTGATGGCGCAACTCCCGCAGGGCGCAATTGCTTTCACCAACACCAAGCTGGCCGGCGATCAGTCGATCATTGCAACGTATCAAAACGCCAATGGTTCCGTTGACGTCCAAGGAGTCGATCTTGGCCTGGATTTCCAGGCTGACGACAATTGGCTGCTCTCGACCACGTACTCGTTCATGAGCAAGAACGTATTCCCGCAGATCGGCGGCACGATCAATCCGCTCATGTCCAACTCGGCAAAGAATCGCGCCAGCGGCTCGGCTCGTTACAGCGATGAGCAGAGCGGTTGGACATACGAGGGCACGGTGCGCTACACCGATGCATTCCCGGTCAACTCCGGTCTGTTTAACTCGCTCGGACCGTCTGTGAACGTGTTCCCGACGCAGCTGTATCCGGAAGTCGCCGCTGCGACGTACCTCGATCTGATGACCTCCTGGCGCTTGCCAATTGCACAGAAGGTGACCTGGTCGCTGAACGTCACGAACGTGTTCGATCTCAAGTCGCCGACCTTCGTCGGCGTTCCGGGAATCGGCCGGATGTTGATCACGCGACTGAAGTACGATTTCTAAATAGCAACAGTGTAGCAGTAAGGCTTTAAAGCAGAAGGCAGACGGTAACCCCGTCTGCCTTCTGCTTTTAAGCTGGGCCTCCGCTTGCCGCGACAACCAACCGTTATCTTGTACTCATGTTTCTGTTGCTTGACCCAGCGGCACGTCCCGTTGTCGCCCACCGCGGCAACTCAGCGCATGCCCCAGAAGACACTTTGGAATCGCTGCGCCAAGGCATGGCGCTCGGTGCCGACGCAATTGAATTCGATGTGCGACTGACACGGGATGGTCGCGTGGTGGTCATTCACGATCCTACCGTCGACCGCACGACCAGCGGCACTGGTGCGGTAGCGAATATGCGCCTCACCGAGCTGCAATCACTCGATGCCGGCTATCGCTTCACGCGTGACGGCGGCCGCACCTTTCCTTGGCGCGGGCGCGGAATCACCATCTCGACACTCGACGCCGTCCTGGAAGAATTCCGCCAGACACCAATGATCGTCGAGATTAAATCCGCCGATGCCGCGCCCGAAACCAAACGATTGCTCGAGCACTTCGGTGTGTCGGCGCACGTTCTCGTCGGGTCGTTCCGTAGCGATGCGCTCGCGCCATTTCGCGATTCGCCAGTCGCCTGCACCGCCGCACGTGACGATATCATTCGACTCTTTGCCCGCGCGTTGCTCCCTGGCGCGCCGCGCACACTCCCCTTCCAAGCGCTCTGCATTCCGCCGGTATTCAACGGTATCCCGCTCCCCGTACTTCGATTTGCCGCCATGGCCCGCCGAGCCGGAGTCTGCACACATGTGTGGACCGTTGACGATCCGGCGCGCGCAAAGCATTACTGGGACGGCGGAGTGAACGCGATGATTTCGAACGACCCTGGCGCCCTATTGGCCGCCAGTGGCAGGCCAGCACTTCGTCCCCAGCCCTTCGTGGTCCAATGAGCGAACCTGTTAAGAAAAAGAAAGTCAACTACGGCAACGCGTGGATTGAAGCGCGAGTGCTACTGCGTGCACACCGCAAACAGCTCACCATCGGAATGGGGCTGATGCTGGTGAACCGGCTCGCCGGACTAGTATTGCCGGGAAGCACGAAATACCTGATCGACAACGTGTTTACCCCAAAGCGGGGTGATTTGCTTGTGCCGTTTGCGCTTGCCGCCGGGGCTGCCACACTGATCCAAGCGGCAACGTCGTTCGGGCTCTCGCAAGTGATCAGCGTGGCGGGGCAACGCGCGATCACCGACCTGCGTCGCCGCGTGCAGGCGCAGGTGCTGCGGCTTCCGGTCAGCTTCTTTGACTCGACGCAGAGCGGCATCCTGATCACCAGAATCATGACGGATGCCGAAGGCGTCCGGAATCTTGTCGGCACCGGCATCGTCCAATTGATTGGCGGCATGGTGACCGCCGTCCTCGCTCTCGGTGTTCTCTTTTATCTCAACTGGAAGCTGACCATCGCGACATTGCTGCTGCTGTCGCTCTTCGGGTTCGTGATGGCGTACGCCTTCACGAAATTGCGTCCGATTTTCCGTGAACGTAGCAAGATCAACGCCGAAGTGTCCGGTCGTCTCGGCCAAGCGCTCGGCGGTGCCCGGGTCGTCAAAGTGTACACGGCAGAAAAACGCGAAGAACTGGTCTTCACGCGCGGTGCGCACCGGCTGTTCCGCAATATCGCCGGAACGATCACCGGCACGTCGGCCATCGGCGCATTTTCTGCAGTGATTGTCGGCGCCATTGGCGTCCTGATGATGATTGTCGGAGGCCGCGATATTATCGCCGGGAATATGACGCAAGGCGATTTTTTTGCTTACATCATTTTCGTCGGATTGGTCACGGTGCCCGTCGTGCAAATGGCGGCTATCGGTACGCAGATCAGTGAAGCCTTTGCCGGTCTCGACCGCATTAGTGACATCATGACGATGACCACCGAAGATGCGAACGACACGAATCTCGCTCCGCTCTTGTCCGTGGATGGCGACATCGTATTCGAAAATGTCTGGTTCGAATACCGCGAAGGGATTCCGGTGCTCAAGGACATCAGCTTTACGGCGAAAGAAGGCACGACCACAGCACTGGTCGGGTCGAGCGGCTCCGGCAAGAGCACACTGATCTCGCTCATCATGGCGTTCACACGACCGCTGAAAGGGCGCATCACCGTCGCCGGTCGCGACATCGCCGACCTGCGCCTGCGCGACTACCGCAGACATCTCGGCGTCGTACTGCAGGACAATTTTCTCTTTGATGGCACCATCGCCGAAAACATTGCGTTCTCCAAGCCGGGCGCGACGATCGCCGAGATTCACGCGGTCGCTGAGGTCGCGCACTGCGGCGAGTTCATCGCCGAGTTTCCGGATAAATATGATACCATCGTTGGTGAGCGCGGCGTGAAGCTCTCCGGCGGGCAGCGTCAGCGCATTGCGATCGCCCGGGCGATTCTTGCCGACCCGAAGATTCTGATTCTCGACGAAGCCACGTCGAGTCTCGACTCCGAGAGTGAGCAGGAGATTCGGGACGGGCTCGCCACGTTGCGTTCCGGACGCACCACATTCGTGATTGCCCACCGCCTCTCGACGATCCAAAGCGCCGACCAGATTCTGGTGCTGGAGCATGGCGAGATCGTCGAGCGCGGCAAGCATCGCGAGTTGCTCGCCCACGCGGGGCGTTATAAGCAACTATACGACAAGCAGTATCAGATCGAACGTGATCAGTTCATCAATCCCGGCGAAGACTACGTTCCGGAATCGTTGGGCACGAAATAACAGCTAAGGCTGTTTCTTGCCTGTCAGCTTTGAACCATCGCCGTTCATGGACCACTCACCGGTGACCTGATCGCCGTCGAGTACCATGGTCATAATGGCTTCCGATCCGTCGGGGGCGGTCACGGAGACACGCATAGTCTTGCCCGCGACTTTCACCGAATTGATTGGGAGCGCGGGAATCCCCTCGCCGGTTACCGATCCACCGAACGTGCCATCTGCCTTTTTCTCGATCTTGTGGGTCAGCGTCATCGCGTTGCCCTGCGCGGTCAAATAGATCACGTACGTGCCGACCGGATCAACGGCGGCGGTCGTGTCGGCCGGGGCTGGTGTTCCGCCAGACTGTGCAGCGGCAGTCCCGGAGCCAACGGCAAAAAACGCAAACGCAGCAACAGAAAAAAGGGCAAGTCGACGATTCATAGCGGCAGGCACCTGTCTGGAGTGAACGAATAAATTGGCCGCCCGCGCGCCGTTGCGCCATCCAGCTTCGCGCGGACCCCCACGGCGTGTATCTTTTGCCACCACAATGAGCATCACCATTCCCGGCGCCCTCAGCCGCCTCGACGAACCGGGTCACCGCGCCGAACTCTATCGGGCGTGGAGCGCCGCCCGCGCGTCCGGCCTCGCCGATGTGGTTGCCCTGGAGCAAATCGGGCCCAGCCGCTCCCCTGAAGTCGAAGAACTGCGTCGTCATTTGGTGGTCGGTCTGACTCAGCAACGCTCCATCGACGGGCTCGTCAAGGCACGTCCGAATCTCTTTTCCTCCCTTGAAACCGCCGTATTGCGCGCTGGTGAACAGGGGGGCACCCTCGACACATCGGTACGATTGCTGGCCACATTTTATACGGCCGAATACAAACGGATGCTACGCGTGCGATTGCGGATGGGATATCCGCTCTTCGTTGGAGTCATTGCCGCATTTGTAGCGACACTACCCGTGCTCAGCCGTAACGGTTGGCACGGTTATATGTGGGCCATCGGCATCTCGCTCGTTGCCCTCTGGTTTTTGGGCGGATTGGTCCTGTCGATTCTTTCCGGAATGGCCGCCGCCGGAATCGTTCCGACTCGAGCGCGTTTCGTGCAGGTACTCCTGACGGCCCTGGCCGCAGGAATCCCCGCCGGGCGTGCCGTGCGCATCGCCGTCGACAGTTCCCGCGACAATGAACTCGTCCGCCATCTGGCGAAATTTTCCGAGCGAGAGGTGAACACCACTCCGATGGCCACGTTGTTTGCCGGCTGCGCCTCCATACCGGCGCCACTGCTCAGTCAGATGGCTATCGCCGATGCCACGGGCGATTACCTGAACACGATCAAAGCATACGCCGACGCACTTCCGCAAAAGTGATGCCGCTGAATATCCCCGTGCTCGGTAGTCAGGTGCCACAGCGTGGCAACTCGTTCACCCGCACGCTCGCCATCGCATCGATGCGGTTAACTGGATGGCGCTTCGAGGGCACCATTCCTGATATCCCCAAGTTCGTTTTGATTGTCGCGCCACATACTTCGAATTGGGACTTCTGTGTTGGCATCATGGCAATGTTCGCACTCAATCTGCGCGGCACATTCCTCGGAAAAGACACCCTCTTTCGGTGGCCTTTGGGGATCGTTATGCGCTGGCTGGGTGGAGTCCCCGTCGACCGGCATTCACCGCACAATGTTGTGGAGCAGACTGTCGCCTATTTCCAACGAAGGTCCCAGATGGTGCTCGCGCTTTCGCCCGAAGGCACTCGAAAGAAGCTGACCGGATGGCGTACGGGTTTCTAT
>JANYBD010000230.1 GCA_025360995.1 Gemmatimonadota bacterium | reverse complement strand
GCCACTCAGCGTTGGCGCACCGGAAGTCAGCGCGTGGCTGCTGTTGGGCTCGCTGATCGCCATCACTCTCGCCATTTTCGATCTCCGCACCCGTGTCCTCGCCCGGGTCACCCTGGTGTGCGCTGCCCTGGCATTTGGATTAGCCGCCACTCCACTGGCGCGATTTCCATCGACCACCCGGCGATTTGCATCGGCGATGCACGATGCCCTTGGCGTGCGCACCGGGGGTGACATCGCCGCCGAATTCCCTACGGAACTATTTTCGCGGACATCACCGCTCAGTGTGGGTGAGCTCTTCCGCGGCGTTGGTCACGATGGCGCGCGCGTCGTGCGGGGCGTTCCCGTCGGCGTCGTTGGCGGCGTACCGCTGACGGTGGATATCTACCGACCTGAACGGCCCGGCATTTTCCCGACCGTCGTGCAGATCTATGGCGGCGCCTGGCAACGCGGCAATCCGGGGGACAATGCCGCATTTGCAGAATGGCTCGCGGTGCAGGGGTACGTCGTTTTCGCGATTGATTATCGGCACGCGCCAGCGGCGCGATGGCCCGCGCAGATTGACGATGTGCGCGCGGACCTCGCGTGGATTCGGGATCATGCTTTGACATACGGTGCTGACACCGCGCGCGTGGCAATACTTGGCCGGTCGGCAGGCGCGCAACTCGCGATGATGGCGGCGTATACGGATAGCCCGTTGCCGATTCGCGCCGTGCTCAGTTTTTACGGGCCGGTGGATCTGGTGGACTCGTACTTGCATCCGCCGCATCCCGACCCGCTGCAAATACGGACCGTTGAAGAAATTTTTATTGGCGGCACGCTGGGCGAACGACGCGACGCGTATGCTCAGGCCTCACCGATCGCGCATGCCACGCGCAAGCTCCCGCCGACGCTCCTCGTCTATGGCGATCGCGATCATATCGTGGAAGCGCGGTATGCCATGCGACTGCGGGACAAGCTGGTCGCTAATGGCACCACGGCGGTATTGCTGGATATTCCGTGGGCGGACCACGCATTCGACGAAGTATTCAACGGGCCGAGTTCGCAACTGGAGCTTTATTACACGGAAAGATTTTTGGCGTGGGCGCTGGCGCGCGGCGCGACGCACTGACCGGCGCGACATTTTGTCATACTGTGGACAGGTTCAAACGAATATTGTTCCGTCTGCGTAGTTCAGACGATCCGACTTCCAAAACCCAAGGACCAATATGATCAGACATTCACTCGTTGCTGCCGTTGTTGTTGCCGCGAGTCTGGCGATGCCCGGCACCGGTCAGGCACAGTCGTTCAAGGTGGAGAAGTACAATATCGGCGGAGAAGGTGGCACCGACTATCTGACCGCGGAATCAGGCACGGGTCGCGTGTTCGTCTCGCGCGGCACGCACGTGATGGTCATTGATGGACCGACGGGCAAAGTGATTGGTGATATTCCGAACACGCCGCGCACGCATGGCATCGCGCTGGCGGAAAAGGAAAATCACGGCTTCACGACGAACGGCGGCGATTCGACGGTCACGATGTTCGACCTCAAGAATCTTACGTTTATCAAGAAGATCAGCGTGAAGTCGGGCGGTCTGGACGGCATCATGTACGACGAGACGTCGCACATGGTCGTGCTGACCAACCACAGCCGTCCGATTGGCACGGCGACGTTTATCAATGCCCAGACCGGCGACATTGTCGGCACGGTCAATCTCGAGGACAACGCACCGGAAGGCGCGATCGGCGACGGCAAGGGACGGATCTTCGTCAACAATGAGAGCAAGAATACAATTCAGGTGATCGACGTCAAAACGCTGAAGGTGACCGCATCATGGCCGCTCGCCACCTGCGACGGGCCGACCGGAATCTCGTATGATCGTCCGTCCGACCGTATTTTTGCCGGCTGCAGCAAGAACTCGGTGGTGGTGGACGCCAAGACGGGCAAGATCGTCGCGAACATTGTGAATGGCGATGGTGTTGATGCGCTCGGCTACGACCACAAAGAGAAGCTGATCTACATTCCCGCCGGCCGCGATGGCACGGTGACCGTCGTGCATCAGGATTCGCCGGACAAGTACACGGTGGTCGCAACGGTGAAGACCTTTCCAGGCGCGAAGACGATTGCGGTCGATACCGACAAGCACATCGCGTATCTGTTCCAGCCGGAATTCGGACCAGCGCCTGCGCCGGCGCCGGGCACCCCACCGCCGCCCGCCGGGCGTGGTGGTCCGCGCGGACCGATTGTTGCCGCGTGGTTCATTTCGATTAAGAAATCGTAACTGGTTTTCTTCTCCTCAGTTCTGCAAACACAAACGTCCGGACCGTAATGGCCCGGACGTTTGTGTTTGCTGGGTGAATCCGCTTACTCGTATCGGAGCGCCGTAATCGGATCGAGTGTCGCAGCGCGGCGGGCTGGCCACACGCCGAAGATCAGACCGATGCCGGCAGAAAAGAAAAAGCCGAGGAAGATCGAGCTCACGCCGATCGACGTATTCCAGCCGAAACGCACCCGCATGACTTCGGCGGCGACGACGCCAACGGCGGCGCCGC
>JANYBD010000184.1 GCA_025360995.1 Gemmatimonadota bacterium | reverse complement strand
GCGCAGTCTGATCGTCTTTCCGGAGCCAGCATTTGCGCCTCTTTGCCGATAAAATCGTGTTCATTACCGGGGCCGGGTCCGGGCTCGGGCGCGGGATCGCGATTGAACTCGCGTCCCGCGGTGCCGTAATCGTTGCGGCCGACCGGAACGCCACGACTGCTGAGGAGACCGCCGCGACGATTCGGGCTGCCGGCAATCGCGCCGAGTCGATCGCCCTCGATGTGACGAATGCCACTGCCGTGCAAGCGACTATCGAAGAAACGGCAAAGAAGCACGGCCGCCTTGACTACATCTTCAACAACGCCGGCATCGGATTCGCGGGTGAAATTCGCGATTCAACGCTCGAACAATGGCACACGGTGATGGACGTGAATTTTTACGGCGTGCTCCACGGCGTACTTGCCGCGTACCCAATTATGGTGAAACAGGGCTCGGGTCACATCGTGAATACGGCATCACTTGCAGGGTTGGCCATTACTCCAACGATGAGCGCGTACGCGGCGAGCAAACATGCCGTTGTGGGTCTCTCCCGCGCCATCCGCGCCGAGGGTGTGGCGCTCGGCGTGAAAGTCACCACGCTGTGCCCGAGTTTTATTGAAAGTTCTATTTACGAAAATTCAATCACCGCCGGTATTGGTGACACAACGGTGCGATCGATGGTGCCGTTCCCGATCATTCCGCTACGGGAAGGCATCCTTGCCCTAATCGCCGGCGTCGAGCACAACGAAGAGCTGGTGGTGATCCCGAGAGTGGCACGGACACTGTGGTGGATGATCCGGTTCGCGCCCAAAATGTTGGCAGGCAAGTTTCAGTCGAATCTCCGCTACTTCCGACGCAAACAGCGGATTGCGTTGTGACGTCCCGTCGTGAGTTTCTTTCCGCCGTAGGTGCCGCATCGTTGGTTGGTGCACTGCCCGTCGGTCGTCACTGGCCCGCAGCCGAAATGGAGGCGAAGATCAAACCCATCGGACTTCAGCTGTATACGGTCCGCGACCTGATGGAACATGACGTGAACTCCACGCTCGCCACTGTGGCGAAAATCGGCTATCGCGAAGTGGAGTTCGCCGGCTATTTCAATCGTTCGCCGCACCAGTTGCGCGAGACACTCGAATCCCTGGGGATGACGTCACCGGCGTCACATCTTGATTTGCATGAACTCGAAACAAACTTTGATGCCACGGCTGCGGCCGCGAAGGCGCTGGGCAATAAATGGCTGATCGTTGCTTGGCTCGAGATGAAGGAGTATCCGAAGGCTGCCGATTGGAAACAGTTGGCGGCGCGTTTCACAGCGCTTGGTCGCCGGGCACACGATGTTGGACTGAGGTTTGCCTATCACAATCACGATTTCGGTTTCGAACTTGTGGATGGAATCGTGCCGTATGACACGTTGGTCACTGAAAGTGATCCGCAGTACGTGGATTTCGAAATGGATCTGTATTGGATTATCAAAGCCGGAGGCAAGCCTCTCGACTATTTCGCTAAATTTCCGGGCCGTTTTCCGATGGTACATGTGAAAGACGGCATCGGTGCACCGACTTGGAAAATGGCCGATGTTGGTAGCGGCACGATTGATTGGGCAAAAATATTCGCGAAGAAAAAACTGGCCGGGATTCACCATTTTTTTGTCGAGCACGACGATCCAACCGATCCGGTCGCGTCGATTCGCGCGAGCTATCGCTATCTCTCGCATCTCACTTTCTAAGACTCAACGCCATGCACACAGCTCCAAAGCGGCTTATCTATGATGTGATCATCGTTGGCTCCGGCGCAGGCGGTGGAATGGCCGCCAACGTGCTTACGAAGGCCGGCGCAACTGTCCTGATGCTCGAAGCGGGAGGATGGTGGGACAATGCCAAGGATTCGAAGATGCTCACCTTTCCCTATCAAACGCCGCGACGCGGCGCATCCACAAAGGAACGTCCGTTCGGTGAGTTTGACGCTTGCATTGGCGGCTGGGAGATTGACGGAGAGCCGTACACCAAGGCCGAGGGGACGAAATTTGATTGGTGGCGTGCTCGAATG
>JANYBD010000170.1 GCA_025360995.1 Gemmatimonadota bacterium | reverse complement strand
CTCGACGGCACGACGCCCGCCCTTAACGCGATCTCCGGAGCGACGCCCATATTTCCACTCGGCGAAATGGTATACGCATACGGCTCGCTCCTGATGGATTACATCGCGCGCACCGAAGGCCCCGAAAAAATGCGCGCCTTTGTCGACAAGAGTGCGAGCAACACGATTCCGTTTCTCTTGAATGACAACGCGCGTGCCAGTTTCGGAATCGGATTCACACAAGCGTACCAGCAGTGGAGCGATTCAATTAATCGCAACGCGTTCGTCGTTGCGGCGCGCTTCACGTCACCAGCCGATCTCACCGCGCGCGGTTGGTACACGCAGCGCCTCCGTTGGCTGAACGACACAACAATCAACTACGGCAGCAACGACGGCCGGTCGGTTTCATCGCTCCGCGAACTTCGCGTCGGCACCAACAAAAAAATGGCGCCCCGCCGCATTGAACGCAGAAATTCAATTGACATCACCGTTCCGCTGAGCAATGGCGGCACGCTCTACGCGCAGCAGGATTACACCGATCCGTACACGGTTCGTAACGATCTGTACTCGCAGCTGAATGGCGAGACCCGCCGCCTCACGACGGGCGCGCGATTGATGCAACCTGACGCGCGTTTTCACGGCGCGGCAAACAGTTGCACCACGCCGCGGTGCACTGCGCCCGGCTGGGAAAACGATCTCGACATTGTGGCCGTGCAGTTGTCACCCGGAGCGAGCGGACTCGTCCACGTAACGTTCACGACATACGGCCCGGTGATCGCGCCGCTCACCGGATTCAACAGCGATACCATCTGGAGCGAGCCGCGTTGGTCGCACGGAGGCACGCGAATCGCCACGGTCCGTTGGACGCGTGGCGGCACGAGCGAGATTGTCATTCTCGACACGACCGGAGCCGTGATCGGTGCGGTCGGCCGGTCGCATGCCGTGAACAGCGCGCCGAGTTGGGCGCCGGGTGACAGCGCGATCTATTTCACTTCTGATCGCAACGGTCGCTCAGCGCTGTACCGAGTCTCAGCGAAGAGCCATCAGCTTTTTCGCGTCTCCGAAGTGGCAACTGGGTTGAGCGAAAGTGAACCAAGCCCCGATGGTTCGCGTCTCGCGACGGTGCACTACAAGGGCGATGGATATCACATCGCGCTGTTGACGCCCGATGCGAATCGCGATCCGGTTGACTCGACGTCCGTGTATCCACCGAGTCGTCAACGGCCCACCGTAGTCAGCGATGCGCCATTGCAGCCCTACTCGGCGTTTCGTTCGTTGCTCCCGGCGTATTGGTTGCCGGCTGCACAGATCTCCGACGAAAACCGCGAGACATACGGATTCCTCACCAGCGGCAACGATGTACTCGGCCGCCACGCGTATCAGTTCCAGGCAACGCTCGAACCGCGGCGGCTCGAGCCGAATATTGATTTTGGATATTCGTACGCGGGCCTCGGCAACCCGGTGCTTGCGCTGTCGGGCACTCAGGAGTGGGACCACTTCGGCGTGTTCGATTCGACGCGAAAGAATGTCGGAACGATCGCCCGTCGCCGAAACATTCTCGACCTTTCACTCACGTTTGCGAATCCGCACGTCCGCAGCAACTCGTACCTGACCATTGGCGGCGAACATGAATGGCGCGATTTCCGTACCGATCCTGCGCCGTTGATCAATCAGATCAACAGCACGTTCAGTAAGACGTTTACCTATCCGGCTTTTTTTGCGAGCGCCGGCTACAGCAATGTCCGCGTCCCGATCCTCGCGATCTCTTACGAAGACGGTATCCAACTCGCCGGCTCGGTGCGTCAACGCTGGCGGTCGGATGCGCCGGGTGATACGCGGAGTACGAGTGCCGTAGGAGTGTTCAGCGCCTTCAAGTCGCTCGACCTGCCGGGTTTCGCGCATCACGTGATAGCCATTCGCGCGGCGGCGGGGTGGGAGGACGACAAAGCGGTGACACAGTTCAACGCCGGTGGCGTGAGTGGCTCGACCCTATCGGTTGTCCCCGGCGTCAACATCGGCGACGGCCGCCGAACATTTTTCGCCAGAGGCTTTCCCGCCAACTCACAGTATGGTGAGCAGGCGATGGCCGGGAGCGTCGAGTACCGTGCCCCGATTTCGTTGCCCGCAGCCGGTTATAAGATGCTCCCAATTTTTCTACAGCGCATAAGCGCAACGTTCTTCGCGGATGCGGCCACCGCATGGTGTCCAACCGGAAGCCCAACCTCGGCAGTCTGCTCAACACCCGGCGGAACACCAAAAGATTGGATGTCCAGCGCCGGCGCCGAATTAAATCTCGATGCCGCATTGCAGTACGACTACCCGTTCCGTTTTAGATTGGGTGCCGCCACCCCAATAGCCGGCAGAAAATATTTCGGCAAAAGCCCAGTAGCCGCGTATTTAACTGCAGGTCTTTCATTTTAGAACGCTGTCCGCCGTCCGCCCCGTAGGAAACGCGTTGCTGCACGCTGCAACCTGCACGCCCCGTAATCCCCCAAAACCCCAAAATGACAATCGATCCTAAAGCATTCATCCACGAATCCGCAGTAGTCCTCGGAGCCGTGTCTTTAGGCAAAAACACCAGCGTCTGGCCCACCGCCGTAATCCGCGCCGACACCGACCAAATAAAAATCGACGACGACTCCAACATCCAAGACGGCGCCATCCTCCACACCGACGCCGGCATTCCTTGCACGATCGGCAAGCGAGTCACCATCGGCCATCGCGCCGTAATCCACGGCGCCGAAGTGCAAGACGATTGCCTCATCGGCATCGGCGCGATTGTCCTGAACAATGCCGTGATCGGCCGCGGGAGCATCGTCGGCGCCGGCGCCCTCGTCACGGAAGGCACGATCATCCCGCCCGGCAGTCTCGTACTCGGCGCACCAGCCAAAGTTGTGAAGCAAGTTTCGGACGACCAGAGCGACCGCATGGTCCGCGGACTTCAAGCGTACATCGATCTGCAACAGCGTCATCGCGCTGGCGAGTTTGAGCGACATAAGAATTCCTCCACCTGACCGATTCGTCATATCCGGTAACAATCGCCGCACTCGGGTGGTATTCATTGGTAGGGAATCGGTCCTACATCAGGAGCACGTTTCAATGTCGCGTCGCGCAGATCACAAGACACTGTCCATTCTTGCCTTCGCTCTCGGAGGTGCCGCACTGCTCGCGGCTTGCAATCAAGGTGCCGGGGGTGCATGCCAAGTGGACCCCGTGCCGGGCCTCAACATTTCCGTCGTTGACGCCGCGGGCAATGTCGGCAACGTGCTGAATGTGAAAATCGTCGTTCGCGATGGCGTGTGGGGCGACTCGATCACGTCGAATACGCGGAACGTCACGAATTTCCTGACGGCATTCGATCGCCCCGGCACCTACTCGATTACCGTCACCGGTACCGCGGTGAAAACGTTCGCGATCACCGGTGTCGTCGTTCAGCAGAACGGTTGCCACGTTCGCGAGCGGGACGTCACCGCGACAATGACGCCGTAGTGACGAGGACCATGATTTGAAGTTCACTCTCCTCGTCGTAGCCACTCTCGGGCTCGCTGCCTGTCGCTATTCACTCGAAGTGCCCGACGGCTCGAATGTCGCTTGCACGACCGTCTTCGTTCCAGGCGTGTCAGTGACATTTACGGATTCTGTGAGCGGCGCAACTGGCGGATTGTTAAACGCCTGGGCCGCCGCGCACGAGGGCACGTACACGGACAGCGTATTAGCCACCGGTCTCCCAACTCAGCTGATAGCGAACGTCGCCGGCGAGCGCGTAGGCACGTACGTGGTGACCGCGGGTGCAACTGGCTACAAGACACAAACCAACGCAGGCGTGTCTGTAGTAAAGCTCGACGCCTGCCATGTAAAAACTGTCTTGATCAACGCCCGACTAATCCGCATCCAGTAGCAAGCAGAACAACGCTGTTCGCCGTCCGCCCCGTAGGCAACGAGTCCCTTCGCCCTTCAACGTTCGCCGTTCGCGGCATTTCCATTGTTGCCTTTTCAAGCTTGGAATTGTCGTAACTACACGACGTGTAAGTAAGCAAGGACTAGCGAACCCCACCCGAAGCCAGTACCCTTCGCCTCCCACTCGTGACGCCAAATACAATGCAAAATCCAAGCACATTTCCAACTCTGTAACTGTCTGCAGTGATGCCAGTTAGCAAAGAATCCCCAATGGCGCACCACTGTCCCAATGCTGTCGCTCCACCCAACACTCTTGTCTCAGTTCGAAGCCTATTGTTCATCCACAATAAATGAAACGATCTGTGACTTTACATTTTCAAGTGGCTGCAGCATAACAAGTTACAATGCGCTGGCGCGCTATCACGATCACCCCTAGCTTGCACCCCCTAACATATAAACGCTGTCCGCCGTCCGCCCTGCAGGAATGAACAAACGCTGTCCGCCGTCCGCACCGTACGAAAAGAGAATCCCAGGGAGAAGTTAGATGCCAACGTCCGAAACCCCCCCAAACACTCCCGCGACCCTCTCCCAGAACGCCCGCACCGTTCTCGAGAAGCGTTACCTGATCAAAGAC
>JANYBD010000156.1 GCA_025360995.1 Gemmatimonadota bacterium | reverse complement strand
GACGCGAACTTACTCTCGTTTAGACCTGTCTGCCTTTTTTGGGACAACGTCAGAGGGGAAACAGCAAAGAGCGGGCGACCGGGCTCGAACCGGCGACGTCCAGCTTGGGAAGCTGGCATTCTACCAACTGAATTACGCCCGCGTATCTATAGAATAACGCCGCACCACACTCCCGGCAAAGTCGCCCTGCTCTCCCGCTCCCCCAAAACTCCCCCTTGACAATCAATCTGCAAACTGTCACTGTATCGGTACACTGATACACAGGCGACCATGTTCGAACGCATCGATACCAGAAGCTCCACCCCCATCTACGCGCAGATCGCTGAGCGCGTACGGGTGGCCGTTGCCGCCGGAGAACTCAAAACCGGCGACGCGCTCCCCTCGGTGCGCGCACTCGCTACCCGATTGCGCGTCAACCCCGCCACCGTCGTGCAGGCCTATCGCGACCTCGAAACGGAGAAGATCGTGGAAATGCGCCAAGGCGCCGGTACCTTTGTCGCCGAAGTCTCGGCCGACACACGCAGTCGCGAACGTCACGCCGCCGCCAAACGGCTCGTGCGCGATATGCTCGCCGAAGCGGCACGCATCGGCATCGGTCGCGACGACATCAAGCGCGCACTCGCCGGCGAACTGGAGTCCAAATGAGCGACGCCATCCACATCCGTAACCTCGGCTACCGCGCCGGAAAAGAATTCGCCATCCGCGATCTCGCGATGACTGTACCCACCGGCTCCGTCTACGGGTTCCTCGGTCCCAACGGCTCCGGCAAGACTACGACCATCCGCCTCATGCTCGGCATGTTGCCGAAACTCGACGGCGAAGTCACCGTGCTCGGTCATTCGATGCCAGAGGGCGCGCATCACGCGCTCGCGAAAATTGGTTTCGTACCCGAGCGGCTCCATCTCTACCAAACGCTCACGGTCGAAGAAAGCATCGCCTATCACGCGTCCTTCTATAAGAACTGGGACGCCGCAGAGGCCGAACGGCTCCGTCGCGAATTTGCCCTGCGCGCTGAGAACACTGTCGGACGCCTCTCGAAGGGCGAAGCCGGCAAGCTGATGATGCTGCTCGCCCTCGCGGCGCGCCCCGACCTGCTCGTCCTCGATGAACCTACCGACGGGCTCGACCCCGTTGTCCGTCGCGACGTACTCGGCGCGCTCGTGGAGTTTGTGGAACGCAAAGGCACGACCGTGTTTATCTCGAGCCATCTCGTGCACGAGCAGGAACGTATTTGCGATTGGGTAGGCGTGATGGATGGCGGCCGGCTGGTCGCCGAGTTGCCGATGCATGCATTTCGCGCCGGGATCAAACGGCTGCGCGTGAACGGCGCCGCACCGGTGATCGATGGAATGCCGTTCGTGGTGCTGTCGCGCGACCTTGTCGTCGGCCACGAGGAGCAATGGGTGGTGCGTGGTTGGCAGCCGGAGATGGCGCAATGGTTCCAACGTGGTGGCGCAGAACTGCGCGGCGTGATGGATTTGGACTTAGAAGAGAGCTTCGTCGAGTTGCTCCGCTCGTCGCGATCGCCGATGCCGGAGGGCAACTAAATGTTCAAGCAAATGCTCGCGGTGCAGTGGCGGTTCTCTCGTAAGACAATTGCAGCGGTAAGTGTGCTCATTGCGATTCTTCCAGCGTTGACGATGCGGTTGTCCGCCGTGTCCACCGTCAACTACACGCCGCGTGGGCTCGTTCAGCAATCCATCGCACTCGGGTTGGTACTGGGGATGTTCGCCGTGCTGACCGGATTGTTCATTTACGAATCCACGTGGCGCAATGATACCAGCGGGAAAAATGTCTACCTGCTGTCTCTGCCGATCACTTGGCGTCAATTCATGCTCAACCGTTTGTGTGGAGCGTTGCTGTTGTTGCTTTTGCCCGCCCTGTGTCTTTGGATCGGCGGCGTGATTGGAACAGCGTTTGTTCCGTTGCCGCCAACATTACATGTCTACGCTTTGGGCGTTGCATTCCGATTCTTTCTGGCGTCGTCGCTCACGTATTGTCTCTGGAGCGCGCTGGTGCAGTTCAGCGGGCAAAAGGCCACTTTGGTATTCCTGGTCGTGTTGCTGCTGGCGATCATCGTACCGGTGATCATTGCGATTACGGGCGTCGCCCTTCCTTTGGAAACGATTTTCCGGTGGATTGCGGACCCGCCGAGCCCGGTCTCCGTGTTCTTCAGCCGCTGGGCGATTATCGATGTTTGATCGGAATCGGTTCGCCGGCTTTTTCCTGGCGGCGATTTTCGCTGGGGCCACATGGTTGCCCGCGCAGAATCGCACTGCCGACTCGACGCTCGGCCAGCGTTGGGTCGCGGCCGAGTTGCGTTTGGCGCGGTTGAAGGCCGAGGCGGCTCACCGTGACTCGATCGTGAATAGCAATACGCCCCCGCAGGAAATCGTAGAAGATGTCATCACGATCCACTATGACAGCTCGGTGATCGGCCGGGCCACCGTAGCCGTATTGCGAAGGGCGGCGCGGACGGCTGCGAGTGAAATTCGAAAGGTCCAGGGTGACGGCGCCGTGCGCACGATTGGAAGCATTCAGTTCGCCGCGCTCCCCGTTCCCAATGCTGGCAAGATTGGTCGGCTCGTGCGTCTGCGTCCGATCGTCAGCCGGGTTGGCCTGAATGAGATTGTTGCGCCGACGTCGGGATTTGGTTCGCTGTTCCGGCAATATTTTCTGGATATGGCAGCCGCGCAAGCGACGGGGCTTGCTGACCCTAGTCTCGCAAGCTGGGTTACGCCTGTGATACCGCTGGCCAAGAAATCGCAAGAAGACTGGACTGAAGTTGCCGGCTGGGTGCTTGGCGCTCAAAGTGAAACCGTGAAACGATGCATTAACGGCAGCGCGTTATCGTGCGGCACTGTCCTTGGACTCGAAGCCACTGACGACAAACTCGCAGCGTTCTATGGTCCCAGAGATTATCCGTCGCTGGTAGAGGCATTTGGGGTGCAGAAAAACGATCCGGATAGCGTGGCGACAATAGTGAATCGGTGTATTCGCACTGCCGACGACGCGACGTGTGGGCAAATAATTCGCCGCATTCGGGTTGGTGATCCGCTCCCTGGGCAATCGCGATTGTCGCTCGTTGAAATTGCATTGGAGCGCGGCGGAGTTGGCGCCGCGGACCGTTACCTGGCGGGAACGGGAACGATTCGCGAGCGGCTTGCGGCGGCGTCCGGTGTGCCGACGGATACGCTTCTCCTGATCTGGCGCGATCGGGTGTTGGCATCGCGCCCCACGCACAAAATCGCGGGCATTGCGTTGGCGGGGTTTGGTTGGTCGTTGCTGCTCTTGTTTGCCTCCCTGCGGAGACCGAAATGCGGATGACGCCATTGCGATGGGTGTCTGCACTGTTGCTAGGCATCGCGTTGCCAGCGTTGCTGGTTGCGCCCGTTCCTTCGTATCAGTACGAAGACCGGCTCAGAGACGAATATGGTACGTGGCGAAATGATGATTATTCGGCGGCGGTGAACATCCGCATCGCGTCGCAGCGCAGCAGCAGGCTCCGGAACCGTTACTTCGCCGAACGCGCTGCCTCGCTCGCGAAAGAACCGGTGATTATTGGCGCGGGTTCGTCACGGAGCATTGTGAAGGACGCACGCGTAGAGTTGGTCAAACATCCGCGTTTCAACAATGAGGCCCCATTCGACTCGGTCGTCGGCATTTTGGCCCAGAAAGTTGACGAGATCCATACCCGAACGGCTGTGGGTTCACGGGGTGACGTCCGGACGGTACTCAGGACGTTTCCTCAAATTGATGCCGCCACATTGGCCGCGCCGGCTAACATGCCATTCCTAAACACGACGCAGCCGTGGGCCGTGATGCCGCCAGCTATTGATGGGCACACGTGTATGGCACTTTATCCCGTTGGCTCGCTGCACCAGAATGAATATCACCACTCGACGCTTGTTGGGCCCTGTTTCCCGTATGCCGCGTTTGGGTTGCCGGGGCGCGGTATGTTGCAGTTGCTCACCGAAATCAAATATCCAGGCGGACAGTATTTCCCGTGGAGCGCGGGGCTGCCGGAGGGCCCGTCACCGGTGAAGCGCCTTCCGGCTTTTCTGCGAGAGCTTGACGTTCTCCAACGAGGAGAGTACACGCTGGGTGGCACCGTGAATCCACTGCCCTGCATTGCGTATGGAGGATCGTTCTGTGAGCAAATGGTAGCCGACAATTACTCCGATGGTGTGCGAAACCGCCGTTCGTTTGGCAATCCGAATGTCGTGCCAATTCGCGGATCGTACTTTGATTCGTTTTTGGATCTCGGAGTCCTGTACCGCGAACTTGGTCCCGAGCAGTTTGCATTGCTTTGGCGCTCCGACAAACCGGTTTTCGCCACGTTTGCCGAAGTGACAGGCATGACCATTGGGGAATTTGATCGCGCACTGTTGCTGAAGGCGGTGGGTCCGTATCACCCAGGGCCGTGGCCAACCGGAACAACTATTCTGACGCTTGTAGCGCTCTGCCTTATAGCGACCGGCATCGCCGCACAGTTCGGGACGCGGCCGCAAGTCGCATAGCGGTCCGCATAGCGGTCCGCATAGCGGGGTTGCCGACAATGCTGGCGCCGAGTGCCCGGACATAGTACGATAGGAGCTTGGACCATCGTAGCGCCCCCCAATTCAAATTCGTGAGGTTCCGATGTCAGACCACGCTCCGCTCGTCCGTCGCACGTTCTTGAGCCGTCTTTCCGTTGGCGCTGCCGCAATCGGCGCTGCGCTCACAGGCGGCGCGGCGCTACCATCTGTTGCCCGTGCTGCGAGCACCGACAACGAAGGTGGTCACCCGGAAGACGCCTGGTTCGATGGTATGAAGGGCATGCACAAAGTCATCTACGATTGCACGTCAGCCGAGAGCGGCCACAACGGCTGGTTCTTCGCGAAGAATTTTTTGACCGCGAATGCCAGCGGCTACAACATGAAGGACAGCGACTGCGCGGTCGTCGTGTCGGTGCGCCACTTCGCGACATTCTATGGATACAACGACGCGATGTGGGCCAAGTATCCGCTGGCGGAGATGGGCAAGATTGACGATCCGGACACGAAGGCGCGGGCCAAGAGAAATACGCACGCGGCCGAAGCGAGAGACCTTGCCGCTCGGGGCGTCGTGCTCGCCGTGTGCGGATTGGCGACGCAGTTCTTTTCCGGCCTGATCGCGAAGCAGATGAATCTCAAGGCCGAGGACGTGCAAAGGGACCTCGCGGCAAACTTGGTGGTGCCGCAAGCACATATGATGGCCGCCGGCGTGGTCGCGGTGAGTCGGGCGCAGGAGCACGGTTTTACGTACACGTACGTCGGATAGTACGGACGGAGGCGCGAGGCAGAAAAGTCAGGCAATTGGTGCAGCAGACATTCGCGTTTGCAGTTGTTAAATGAAATCGTGGGTTGGAAAAGGTGAGAGCAAAAAGAGAGGCCGTCTCGCGACGGCCTCTCTTTTGCAATCGCACGACGTGTGCGATCAGGTTTTCATAATGTTCTTGCCGACCTTACGCTTCTTAACGGGACCTTTGCCACCAGGCGCTTTGGCTGCACGTTTCTTCGCGGCGGTCATTCTCCCACCTCTGCTTGCCTTTGCCATTTTAAAATCTCCTTCGTATTCGTGATGCTGCGGAATACCTCCCAGCGCCTAGGCCCGAGCTTTCAACGGGATGACGGGTCTTGCGGCGCTGCTGGCTGAAATGAATAGACGCAATTCGTCCGCGCCGATGTCAAGTCGCACACACGAGCGATATTCCCTCACCGGGAATCGACTACCATCAACGCGTTAATGCGTTCGAGGTATAGCTACTTCCCAACCCGCGATCAGATCAGAATGAGTCAGCGCAATCTGCGACATAGGTGGGCCGAGGTTTCGGAACGCTCGGCGTTATCGTGTGCGCTCAGGCCTTTCGGAACCACGGCACGAATGCGCTTGTCGTGCGCTGGTACTCGCGGTACGCGTCGGGTTTGCTCTTCACGGCGTATTCCTCGGTGAGCGGAATTCCCGTGACGTTGAAGAGGAAGTAGAGCATCAACAGTGGACAGGCGATCGTCACCCAGCCCCAGGGTGACGCCAGCGCGACGAAAAACGCGCCCCACCAAACCATCGACTCGAAGAAATAGTTGGGGTGGCGCGAGTACCGCCACAGTCCGACGTCGCACACTTTTCCGCGGTTCGCCGCGTCGCGCTTGAAGGTTTGCAGTTGCCGATCCGCGATTGTCTCGCCAAGCACCGCCACCGCCGCGAGCACCATTCCCGCGACCTCCAACCACGACAGCGCGGGCGCCGGGTTGAACGCCGTGAAGAGGAACGGCAGCGAGAAGATCACGGCAAGCCCGGCCTGCAGCTGGAAAAATCCGAGGAACTGCCACGGCCCCGGCCAGCGGGCTCGTAGCGTCAGGTAGCGCGCGTCTTCAGCGGGATGTTGCTTCAGCACACGCAGGAGAATGTGGGTGCCGAGCCGGATGCTCCACACCATGCCGATGCCGGCAAACACCCACTTTCGCACCGGAAGGCCGGGCCCGAACCAGGCGTACATTGGCGCGAGAATCGCCACGCCGTACGAGAAGGCAACGTCGAGAAGTCCGTAGTTCCGAATACGCACGCTGATCGCCCAGGTGACCGCAAAGTAGGTCATGGTGATCGCGAGTCCGACGACGAGTAGTTTAATCATGTGGCGCGACCTCGCGGGCTACCACGCGCGGTGAAGCGCACGGTTGTTCGGCCGCGTGTACACGGCCTGCACAACGCTGATGTTACGGCTGGCGAACGCTGCTTCGCAGTACTGCAGATAGTAGTTCCATTTGCGCATAAATTTAGCGTCGAACCCGAGCGCCCGTACGTCCGCGCTGCGGGCGTTGAAGCGCTCCCACCAAGCGTGCAGCGTCTTCGCGTAACTGGTACCGATGTCCTCGAGGTCATGGAGGAAGAGGTCGCCCGTACGATTTAATGCCTCGTTCACACGTCCCACACTAAGCAGCAGCGATCCAGGAAAGATGTGCTTCTGGATCCAATCCACGCCACGCTTCAGCTCGTCGTGACGCGAATCCGGCACGGTGATGTACTGCACCGCCAAGAGGCCGCCGGGCGTGAGCAGGTCGTGAATCTTTGCGAAGTATTGCTCGAGGTAACGGTCGCCGATCGCCTCCATCATTTCGATGGACGCGATTTTGTCGTACTGGCCGGTCAGCGTCCGGTAGTCGGCGAGCCGGACTTCAGCGCGATCCGCAATGCCTTCGCGTTCGAACCGGAGTCGCGCGTACTCCAGTTGGGCCTCTGAGATCGTGACCGTCGTCACCCGGCAGCCGTAGGTGCGCACGGCATGCGAGGCGAACCCGCCCCAGCCGCTGCCGATTTCGAGCACGTGGTCGCCCTCGTGCAGCCGGAGCTTGCGGCACATGGCGTCGTACTTCGCGACCTGCGCCGACTCGAGCGACTGGTCCGGCGCAGTGTAATATGCGCTTGAGTACGTCATGGTTTCGTCAAGCCAGAGCCGATAAAAATCGTTGCCGAGGTCATAGTGCTCGGCGATGTTGCGCTTACTCGTCGAAAGGCTGTTTGGCCGTAGGAGGTACTGCAGGCGGTTGTACCACGTGAGTATGTTGAGCGCGACGCTGCGTACCTTCGATCCCGACATCGTCGGGGAGTTCTCGACGTTGAGGATCGCCCATGCGATCACACGTTCAATGCTGCCGGTCTCCCAGTCGCCCGCCACATAGCTCTCGCCGAATCCGACGTCGCCGAACAGCACGCACTTCCGGAAGAAGGCCGGGTCGAGTACGCGGATCCGCGCGCTGACTTCGGCGCCCCGCGTACCGATCACCATCACTTCTCCGCGCGGCAGTTCGAGGTGGAGGCAACCGGCAGTCATCGCGGAGAAGGCGTTGAGCACGAGCTTCTCGTACAGTCCAGGGTGCGCATCGGCTCCGGCAGATACAGCGAACAGCTCCAGTCGCGATGTGGGCTCGGTCATTGTGTGGGTCCAGTGAGTGATGCGTGAGGGTTGAGGACGCCGCGCTGCAGCGCGGCGTTGTCGGCCTTCCGATGCCACGGCACCCGCTTGAGAAAGAGGAGCGCAGCATTCCAATGGATCAGGCCGATGACCTTAAATGTGATGAGGGGATACTTGAACGAATACAGGGCAAGCCGCATGGCGGTCAGCGGTGCGCGTCGGCCAACGAGCGACGTGAGTAGGACACGATCGCCGCCGTTGAGGTCGTCGATGCGAACGTGCAACCGGTCGCCCGGTACGCGTAACAAGAAATCGAATGAAAGGTCGAGCGCCGAGAACGGCGACACGTAGAAATGCTTCGGCGTCACGAGGCTGAACCCGCGTTCGCCCTGCCGATCACTGAGCAAATACGGTTTCGTCTCGCCGAACGTGTTCCCCACTTCAGCGATCGCGCAGAGCGGCTCGCCCGCCGCATCGAAGCACCAGTAGAACGAAACGGGATTGAAGATGTAACCCAGTACCCGCGGAAGTGTCACGAGCAGGATCCGTCCGCCATTCGGGAAAGCGACCCCGTGCTGCGCCAGCCAGGCAACGACATTCTCCTTCGTGCTTGCGGACTCGAGCCCCGGCAGCGTCAGGTGGTCGCGGTCGCGAAACGCGTACAGGTTGGCACGGTTGTGACTGAAGAACGGTATGCGCGCCGCAAGCGCGTCGATCTCATCGAGGTCGAACGCGAACATGAAAATGCGGTAGTGGAAATGATGCACCTTCGGTGCGAGCCGATGATGCATCACGCGGCATTCGTAGAGGCTAGAGTTCACGACCAGATCGCCTCACCGGTGACAGCCCGCGCGCAATCCAGGCCGCTCGTGAAGCCGTCCTCGTGAAACCCGTACTTGAACCACGCACCGGCGTAGAACGTCGTCTGATCGGGCGAGAGCCTGTTAAGCTTCGGAAGTTCCCGCTGCGCCGCGACGGCGGCGTTGTTGAACACCGGATGCTCGTAGTCGATGAGCCTCAGGAGCTTCGTCGGCTCAATCCGGTCGTGGCTGTTCAGCGAAACAAAGTAGTCCTGCTTCTCTGATACGCCCTGCAGGCTGTTCATCCAGTAATGCGTGCTCGCCACCACCCCGCCGCCGGGAGCTTCGTCGATCCGGTAGTTCCAACTCGCCCAACACCGACGGGTGCGCGGCATGAACGACGCATCGGTGTGCAACGCAACCGTGTTCCGCTGGTATTTGAACTCGCGTAGTAGCCGTAACTCCAGTTCCGTCGGATCGTCGAGGAGCGCGAGCGCCTGGTCGGCGTGACAGGCGAGGATGACCTTGTCGTATTCGCCTACGGCTCCGTCTTCGGTCGTGACCAGCACTTTTCCACTGCGGCGTTCTACCCGCATTGCCCGGTTCCGCAGCTGAATACGATCGCGAAACGGCGCCGTGAGCTTCGTGACGTACGACTGCGCCCCGTTCACCACGGTCCACCACGGATGCTGCGTGCGTATGCCGAGGAATCCGTGGTTGTGCCAGAACCGGAGCAGCGTCATCGCCGGAAACTCGAGCATCTTCTCCGGAGGCGTGCTCCAGACGGCGCTGCTCATTGGCACCAGGTATCGGTGCAACATGTCGTCGCCGTACCCGCGGGCCGCGACGTACTCACTGAGCGTGCAACCTGCCCACCGCGGGTCGTCGAGCGCGGAGACCGCTTCGTCGTTGAACCGGTTGATGGCGATCAGCATCCGCCAGTGTCGCGCACTGAACAGGTTTCGCCGTTGCCCGAACAACTGCCCAATGCTGGTTCCGTTGAACTCGAGCCCGCTCGGCGTGTGCTGCACGCCGAACGACATTTCCGTCGGTTTCGTCGCCACGTCGAGTTCGCGAAATAGCCGGGTGAGATTCGGGTAGGTGACATGATTGAAGACCATGAACCCGGTGTCGATCGGCACCTGCCGCCCCCGCTCGTCCACCGTGATCGTGTT
>JANYBD010000153.1 GCA_025360995.1 Gemmatimonadota bacterium | reverse complement strand
GCCGTTCCAAGTACGGCACCAAAAAGCCGAAGGCTGGCGCTGCCGGAGCTAAGAAATGAGCCGCCGCAAAAAGAGTGTAAAGCGCATCATCCTGCCGGACGCGCGCTACGACAGCCAGACGGTGTCGAAGTTCATCAACGTGTTGATGTATCAGGGCAAGAAGTCCACTGCCGAGCGCATTTTCTATGGCGCCATGGATCTGGTCGAGACCCGCACGTCGCAACCTGGCGTGAACATTTTCAAGCAGGCGCTCACCAACCTGAAACCGGTCGTCGAAGTGAAGAGCCGCCGCGTCGGCGGTGCGACGTACCAGGTGCCAGTCGAAGTGCGTCCCGAGCGCCGCACGGCGCTGGCGATGCGCTGGCTGATTCTCTATTCGCGCGAGCGGAACGAGAAGTCGATGGCCGAGAAGCTGGCTGCCGAGGTGATTGCCGCGTCGAAGGGCGAAGGCAACGGTGTCAAGAAGAAGGAAGACACGCACCGTATGGCGGAAGCCAACAAGGCGTTTGCGCACTATCGCTGGTAGAGTTCGGCGATCCAAAAACACAAAGCGCCCCGCCGAGTTTGGCGGGGCGCTTTGCTATTCCGGCTGGGCCACGAATGAACTCGCAGTTCCCCCAGTAAAATCCGCGGAAATCCCTTTTGTTCAATCCGCGTAAATCCGTGGCAAAGCAGTTTCTGCAGTTAGTTATTTCAACGCCGCCGCCAGCACAGTCCGCGAATACACCCCGCGCGCATCATCTCCACGAAGCGTCACCGCATCGATTTTATCTTCACCGCGATTGTACGCCTCAAGCGCCAGCGAAATGTCACCGTGGAAGTGGCGAATCAAATCGCGCAGATAATGAAAACCAATCCGCAGATTGGTATCCGGATCGAACAAATCTTCCGGAGTCACCGTGGGATCGTAGTTTCGCGCCGTGCTCAACATGAGTTGCGTGAGCCCCATCGCATTCGACGCACTCACCGCCTCAGGATCGAACACACTCTCAACCCGCACGAGCCGAAACGCCAATTCAATGGGAATTTTAAATGCGACGGCATTATCGTAGATCGCACCGGCAATGGTGCTCGACACGCGATAGCGACGCGTGTACGACATCAGCGTGCGCAGACGATCATCCGACTGCGTCATCGCCTTCATTCCCTGCGTGGAGACAGCATACGGATACCCACTATCGGCCACTGGCTGGATGACCGTGGCGCTGGGTCCCATCACGGGCGAGACGGCGACTACGGGTGTGATTGAATTCGCCTGAACCGTGGCGGCATTCGCCATGAGCTGCAGAACGAGCACAACGCTGGCACCAAACATCACCACCAGCGCTCGAGTGAGTGAGCGTCGAATCATTGGTTCTCCTGTTATGTGATCAGCTGGCCCGGGTCGCGCAGAACTGGAGAAGCGCGCGCCTCCGATACCATCCTTGACTGGTCGTACACCGCTACCGTCTCAGAAAGATCCGCGGTGACGGGGCGCACATGGCAACCGTGCGTCACTGTAAGTCCAATAACGACATTGATTTAGCGCAATAACAGCCATTTTGCTTCCGATTTGGCATCGAGAAGTTGCTGACGTGCTCGCGCGTCCCGGCTTTTCGCACCGCTCCCGTTGACATCCAGTGCCACCCGGCTATCTTCCTAAGGCTCTGGGCGAACTTGTCTTAGCTCAGTTCTGTACCCGGCTCACTGCTTGCCGGATTATGGGCCCGCCAACGTCGCCACACTGGGCGCGCGGGGACTGTGGGATCAGTCGTCCAAACGCATCCGCCAGCTGTATCAGTGCGGCCGCCAAGGTTCCCGAAAAGAAACGCAGGACAATTTGACGTCGGAATGGGTCGCGTAGTACGAGCGCGTGACCGCAGTGCCAACTTCCGGCGCGCCGAGGGTCCCCTTCCGTGCAGCAGTGGCGGATGTACCCGGCGAGAGCGGATGGATACCGGCTTCCGGTGCGATCACATGTTGATCTCACACGGCGGCGACCGGTCCAGCCGCAGTTTTGTTTCTAGGTCGGAAAAAACGGTAAGAATCGAACGACGAACACAACTCATGCGGCACGATTCCAGAGCGCCGCAGACGCATAAGCAAACAAGGGATTTCAGAAACGATGGCTCGCGTTACCGAACTCAAGTACTATCGCAATATCGGCATCATGGCCCACATCGATGCCGGTAAAACCACGACGACTGAGCGCATTCTCTATTACACAGGGAAGTCGCACAAGATCGGCGAGGTGCACGATGGTGCCGCCACGATGGATTGGATGGAGCAGGAGCAGGAGCGCGGCATCACGATTACGTCCGCTGCGACGACCTGCTTTTGGCAGCGCCATGGCGAGAACCACGAACTCGGTTCGGCGACGGGCCCTGAATACCGCATCAACATCATCGACACGCCCGGCCACGTAGACTTCACGGTCGAAGTCGAACGCTCGCTGCGTGTGCTCGACGGCGCTGTGACGCTACTGGATTCGGTCGCCGGCGTCGAGCCGCAGACCGAGACCGTGTGGCGCCAGGCCGATCGGTACGGCGTACCGCGCATCATTTTCTCGAACAAGATGGACCGCGTCGGCGCCGATTTCACGCGCTGCATGGTCATGATCAACGATCGACTGTCAAAAGATGCGTACCCGCTGCAGTTGCCGGTCGGTTCGGGCGAACTGTTCACGGGCCACATCGACGTCATCGAACGCAAGCAGTACATCTTCGACGACTCGACGATGGGCAAGTCGTTCGAAGTCGTCGACGTGCCGGAGAGCATGAAAGCGGCAGTCGAAACGGCGCGTCATGCGCTCATCGAAGCTGCCGTGCAACACAGTGACGACCTGATCGAGAAATACCTCGACGGTGTCGAACTGACCAACGACGAAATTCGTAGCGCGATTCGTTCCGCAACGATCAAGAACAAGTTCATCCCCGTGCTCTGCGGCGCCTCGTTCAAGAACAAGGGCGTGCAGGCATTGCTCGATGCCGTATTGGATTACCTGCCGTCCCCGCTCGACGTACCGCCGATGATGGGCATGCTGCCGGGCTTGGAAGACAAAGATCAGACCCGCCCGGTGAGCGACGACGCGCCGTTCTCGGCGTTGGCGTTCAAAATCGCGACCGATCCGTTCGTCGGAAAGTTGACGTTCTTCCGCGTGTATTCGGGCGTGTTCAAGGCTGGTTCGTATGTGTACAACGCGTCGAAAGACAAGCGCGAGCGTGTGGGGCGTCTGCTCCAGATGCACGCCAACAAGCGCGAAGAAATCGAAGAAGTGCGCGCCGGCGACATCGGTGCCGCGATCGGCTTGAAAGACACCCGCACCGGCGACACGCTGTGCGATGAAGACAAGCCGATTATTCTCGAAGCGATGAAGTTCCCGAACCCCGTGATCTCGGTCGCCATTGAGCCGAAGACCAAGGCGGATCAGGACAAGCTGGCGATTGCGTTGAACAAGCTGGCCGAAGAAGATCCGACGTTCCGCGTGAATTCCGACGCCGAGACGGGTCAGACGATCATCGCCGGCATGGGCGAGTTGCATCTCGAGATCATCGTCGACCGTATGATGCGCGAGTTCAAAGTTGACGCGAATGTTGGGCGCCCGCAGGTGGCCTATCGCGAGACGATCAAGAAGGCCGTGATGAAGGTCGAAGGAAAGTTCATTCGGCAGTCGGGCGGTAAGGGCCAGTACGGGCACGTGGTGATCAACGTGTTTCCTGGCGAGCTCGGCAAAGGCTACGTGTTCGAAGACAAGATTGTCGGCGGCGTGATTCCGCGTGAGTTCATTAAGCCGGTCGGCGAAGGCATTCGCGAAGCGCTGGAAAACGGCATTCTCGCTGGCTACCCGATGGTGGACGTGCGGGTCGAACTGATTTTCGGTTCATACCACGATGTCGACTCATCGGAAATGGCGTTCAAGATTGCCGGATCGATGGCGGTGAAAGAAGGCGCACGTCAAGCCAACCCGATCCTGCTCGAGCCCGTGATGAATGTCGAAGTCGTATCGCCGGAAGCGTACATGGGCGATGTACTCGGCGATCTGTCGGCGCGCCGCGGGAAGATTGGCGGCATGGTGCAGCGTGGCGAGGCGCAGGTGATTTCGGCGAGCGTACCGCTCTCCGAGATGTTCGGTTACTCGACGAAGCTCCGTTCGATGTCGCAGGGGCGCGCCGTGTACTCGATGGAGTTCGCGCACTACGAAGAAGTGCCGAAATCGAAGGCGGAAGAAATTATTGCGAAGGTGAAGGCATAGTACCGTAGGGCAGCAGTAGTCGACGGTTGAGACGATTCTCCGGTTTTTCATTCAAACGATACACAGGACTGACAAATGGCCAAGGCAAAGTTCGAGCGCACCAAGCCGCACGTGAACGTCGGGACGATCGGTCACGTGGACCACGGCAAGACGACTACCACAGCGGCATTAACAAAGGTGTCCGCTGACAAGGGCTACGGCACCAAATACATCGCCTACGACCAGGTCGCGAAAGCGTCCGAGTCGCAGGGCCGCCGCGACCCAACGAAAATTCTGACGATCGCGACGTCGCACGTGGAATACGAGACGGCACTGCGCCATTATGCGCACGTGGACTGCCCGGGCCACGCCGACTACGTGAAGAACATGATCACGGGTGCCGCGCAGATGGACGGCGCGATTCTCGTGGTGAGCGCTGTCGACGGCCCAATGCCGCAGACGCGCGAGCACATCATTCTGGCCCGCCAGGTGAACGTGCCAAACATCGTCGTGTTCTTGAACAAGTGCGATCTCGTGGAAGACGCCGAACTCCTCGACCTGGTCGAGCTCGAAGTTCGTGAGCTCCTTTCCAAGTACGAGTATGACGGCGACAACGTGCCGGTCGTTCGCGGCGCGGCGATCCGTGCGATCGAAGGCGATCCGGTATGGGTCGCGAAGATGGTCGAGCTTATGGATGCGCTCGACTCGTCGATCCCGGAGCCGGTTCGCGAAATCGACAAGCCGTTCCTGATGCCGGTCGAAGACGTGTTCTCGATCACGGGTCGCGGCACGGTCGCCACGGGCCGTATCGAACGCGGCATCATCAAGGTCGGCGAAGAAATCGCCCTTGTGGGTTTCGGTTCCGACAAGAAGTCGGTCGTCACGAGCGTCGAAGCGTTCCGTAAGGTGCTGGACGAAGGGCGTGCCGGCGACAACGCGGCACTGCTGCTCCGCGGCATCGATAAGAAAGACATCGAGCGTGGCATGGTCCTGGCAAAGCCGGGTTCGATTCCGCCGCACACGAAGTTCGAAGCCGAAGTGTACGTGCTCACCAAGGACGAGGGCGGCCGTCACACGCCGTTCTTCAAGGGCTATCGCCCGCAGTTCTACTTCCGTACCACGGACGTGACAGGCTCGATCGAGCTGCCGGCCGGCACGGAGATGGTGATGCCGGGTGACAACATCCAGATGACGATCGAGCTCATTGCCCCGATCGCCATGGAAGAGACGCTGCACTTCGCGATTCGCGAAGGCGGCCGCACGGTTGGTGCAGGCGTCGTCACGAAGATTTTGGCGTAACGCAACTGCGAGCGAACGGTGTGCCGTGACTGATCACGGCATACCGCCCGCTCCAGCTTCCAAATACGTAAGAAAAAGGCGGACGTTTTATGGCTGGTAGAATCCGAATCCGACTCAAGGCTTTTGACCACGCGGTGATCGATCAGGCCGCGGGCGACATTGTGCGCACCGCCGAGAAGACGGGCGCACAGGTGTCAGGGCCGATTCCGCTTCCGACGAAGACGCAGCGCTGGACGGTACTCCGTTCGCCGCACGTGGACAAGAAGTCGCGGGAACAGTTTGAACTCAAGACGCACAAGCGCATGATCGACATTCTCGATACGCGCCCGCAGACGGTTGACGCGCTGACGAAGCTCGATCTCCCGGCCGGTGTGGACGTCGAAATCAAGGTGGAGTAGCGAACGATGATCGGAATTATTGGCAAGAAACTGGGCATGACCCAGATCTTCAACGAGCAGGGGCAGCAGATCCCGTGCACCGTTGTCGAAGCGACGCCGAATCCGGTGACGAAGGTCATCACCAAGGAAAAGTCGGGTTTCGCGAGTGTGGAACTTGGCTACGGCGCACAGCGCACAACGCGTGAGTCGAAGAAAGGCGAGCGGACGCCCAAGGGCAGTCGCGCGTCGAAGGCCGAGCTCGGGCACGCTGCGAAAGCGGGCCTCACGACGGCACCCGCAGTGCTGCGTTCCGTGCGTCTCGACGACGCACCGGGCAAGGATCCGGAGATTCCGACGTACACAGTTGGCGACTTGATCACCGTCGGCATTTTTGCGCCGGGTGATACGGTCAAGGTCACTGGCACGTCCAAAGGTCGCGGCTTCCAAGGCGTCGTCAAGCGCTGGGGTTTCCACGGCGGACCGAACACGCACGGCAACACGAAGCACCGCCGTCCGGGTTCTATTGGACCCGGCACGGATCCGTCGCGCGTCATCAAGGGAAAAAAGATGCCCGGCCACTTCGGCGCCGAGCAGTGCACGCAGACGCATCTTCGCGTTGAGAAGATCGATGCGGAACGCAATCTGATTTATATCCGCGGTTCGGTAGCCGGTCCGACCAACGGCATCGTTCTCGTTCGCAAGCAGGGCTAACCGATGTCTGAAACCAAAACGACGAACTTCGACGCTGCAGCGTACAGCGCTCTGGGCACTCCGCGTGATCGCGTGGCGCTCCCAGGCGATCTGTTCGACGGCACGATCAACGTTCCGGTCATGCATCAAGCGGTGAAGGCGTTCTTGGCCAATCAGCGCCAGGGCACGCACGCCACGAAGACGCGCGGGTTCGTCATCGGCGGCAATCAGAAGCCATGGAAGCAAAAGGGCACCGGCCGGGCCCGTCAGGGCTCCACGCGCGCACCGCAGTGGGTTGGCGGTGGTACCGTGTTTGGTCCGACGCCGCGCAAATACACAGAAATCGTGCCGCGTCAGGTCCGCGCGCTGGCTCGGAAGAGCGCGCTGAACGCCCGGGCCCGTGAAGGCCGCGTGATGATTATCGACGCGTTCAAATACGACGCGCCGAAAACGTCAAAGCTGTTGCAGCTGCTCGCGCGTCTCGATGTGACGACCAAGAAAGTCCTGCTCCTGACCGACGGCGTGAACCAGAATGTGTTCCTGTCGTCGCGGAATCTGCAGAACGTCCACGTGTTGCCGTACAGCGACGTCTCGACCTACCACATCATCTGGTCGGATGTCGTAATCGTGGAATCCGCTGCACTCGGCGAAGCGCTGACACCGATCGCCGAGAAGGACGTGGCGAAGGTGAAGATCAAGAAGGTCGTGAAGTCCGAGAAGCAGAAGAAGAGCGCGGAGAAGGCCGCCAAGAAAATAGTGAAGAAGAAGAGCGCGCCGAAGGCTGCCGCGAAGACCGTGGCGAAAAAGTCGCCGGCCAAGAAGACGGCTGCGAAGCCTGCCGCGAAAAAGGCGCCGGCCAAGAAAGCCGCTGCCCCGAAAAAGAAGGGGAAGTAACACATGCCGACTACACATCGCACCATCGTCCGTCCGATCGTCACCGAGAAAAGTTCGGCAGCGTATCAGGACCGTGGTGAATACACGTTTCAAGTGCATCCCGACGCGAACAAGCAGTCGATCAAGCAGGCGATCGAGTCGTTGTTCGGTGTGCATGTTACCGGCGTTTGGACGTCGCAACAGCGCGGGAAACTGCGCCGCGTCGGCACGAAGGCCGGTCTGCGTCCGCGTTGGAAGAAGGCCATCGTGAAGCTGAAGCAAGGCGACACGATTGAGATCTTTGAGGGCTGAGACCAATGGGCATTCGTCAGTTCAAGCCAGTAACCAAGAGTTCGCGCTTCCGTTCGATCTCGGATTTCGACGTGATCACGCGCACGACCTCCGAGAAGTCGCTCACCGAGCCGCTCAAGAAGAGCGGTGGCCGCGACAACCACGGCCACATTTCGATGCGGCGGCTGGGTGGCGGGCATAAGCGCAACTATCGCGTCATCGATTTCAAGCGAAACAAGTTCGGCATCGTCGGCACGGTGAAGGAGATCGAGTACGATCCCAACCGTTCGGCCCGCATCGCGCTCATCGAGTACACGGATGGCGAGAAGCGTTATGTATTGCACGCGAAGGGCGTGGTCCAGGGCGATACGATCGTTTCCGGGCCGGGTTCGGATGTGCGCGTCGGCAATGCGTTGCCGCTCAAGGAAGTTCCGCTCGGTACCGACGTGCATAACGTCGAGCTGTTGCCGCGGAAGGGCGGCCAGATGGCGCGGTCGGCCGGTACGAGTGTGCAGGTCGTGGCGAAAGAAGGCGAGTACGTGACGCTCCGCATGGCTTCGACGGAAATGCGGTTGGTGCACGGCGATTGCCTCGCGACGATCGGTGAAGTCGGCAATGCCGAGCACGAGTTGAAGTCGGCGGGCAAGGCTGGCGCGTCGCGCTGGGCCGGACGCCGTCCGAAAGTGCGCGGTGAAGTGATGAACCCGGTGGATCACCCGCACGGCGGCCGTACACGTGGCGGCCGGAACGTGGTGAGTCCGTGGGGCAAGAAGGAAGGTGTTAAGACGCGTAACAAGAAGAAGGCTTCGCAGCGCCTCATCGTGCGCGGCCGCAAGCGCGGCAAAGCCACGCAGTAACCGGAATACGAGACTACTATGGCCAGAAGCATTAAGAAGGGTCCCTTCGTGCAAGACAGCTTGATGAAGCGTGTCCAAGGCATGAATGCCCGCAGCGAGAAGAAGGTCGTCAAGACTTGGTCGCGCGCCAGCACGGTGCTGCCGGACTTTGTCGGGCACACGTTTGCGGTGCACAACGGGAACAAGTTCATCCCGGTGTACGTGACCGAAAACATGGTTGGCCACAAGCTCGGCGAGTTTGCGCCGACACGCCTCTTCCGCGGTCACACTGCGGCGGGTGCAAAGGCGGCGGCCGATTCGAAGGCGAAGCCGGCATCGGCGCCCGCGCCAGCCGGCAAGGGAGGCAAGTAACCGATGACTACCGCTCGCGCGATTCAGCGTACGGCGCGTCAGTCGCCGTATAAAATGCGCCTGGTGATCGATCAGGTGCGTGGGTTGAATGTCAATGAAGCGCTCGCGTTGCTGCAGTTCAGCAAGAAGCACGCGGCGTTGCAGATCTCGAAAGTGCTCAAGAGCGCCATCGCGAACGCCGAGCAGGCGGCGCGGAACGCCAATGAGTCGATCGATGTGGACGCGTTGTATATCACGCACGCCATTGTGAACGAAGGGTCACCGCTCAAGCGGTTTACTCCGGCCGCGATGGGACGTGCCACCCCGATGCGCAAACGCACTAGCCACATCGAGATCATCGTGACTGAGAAGGAAGGGCGATAATGGGACAGAAGACTAATCCGATTGGTTTCCGCCTCGGCGTCTCGAAGAACTGGCGCTCGACGTGGTACGCAAAACGCGACTTTCCGGCGTTGCTCAAGGAAGACGAGTTGCTGCGGAAGTACCTGAAGGCGCGCCTCAGTGGCGCGGCGATCAGCGATATCACCATTGAGCGCAAGCCGGGCAAAGTGGTGGTGACGATTCACACCGGGCGACCGGGCGTGGTGATCGGGAAAAAGGGCGCAGCCGTTGAAGAGCTCAAGAATGAGTTGCAACAGTTGAGCGGCAAGGAAGTTGGTGTGAACGTCGAAGAGATCAAGCGTCCGGAAATCGACGCCCAGCTTGTCGCCGATAACATCGCCGCACAGCTGGCACAGCGCATTTCGTTCCGTCGCGCGATGAAGCGTGCGGTGCAGAGCGCAATGCGGATGGGCGCAGAAGGGATCAAAGTGAAGTGTGGCGGCCGTTTGGGCGGCGCGGAAATCGCGCGCGTCGAGGGCTACCACGAAGGTCGGGTGCCGCTGCATACGCTGCGCGCCGACATCGATTACGCGGTGAGCACTGCGAAGACCACCTTCGGCACGATTGGTGTGAAGGTCTGGATTTTCAAGGGCGAAGTCGTGGAAGATCGTCGTGGCAAGACGTACTCGACCGACGCGTAAGGGAGACGACAACCAATGCTATCTCCGAAGCGCGTCAAGTTTCGCAAACAGTTCAAGGGCCGGACAACCGGGATCGCGACCCGTGGTGCCACCGTGGCGTTTGGCCACTTTGGGCTGCAGGCGCTGGAGCCGGGTTGGGTCACCGCCCGTCAGATCGAAGCGGCTCGTGTGGCGCTGACGCGTCACATCAAGCGTGGCGGTAAAGTGTGGATCCGGATTTTCCCGGACAAACCGGTGACGAAGAAGCCGGCCGAAACCCGCATGGGCAAGGGCAAAGGATCGCCGGAGCTCTGGGTGGCGGTGGTGAAGCCGGGCCGCGTGATGTTCGAAATCGAAGGCGTTGAAAAATTGCTCGCTAAAAAAGCACTCGGATTGGCTGCGGCCAAGCTCGGGGTGAAGTCGAAGTTCGTGGCCCGTGAGGAGGCGCACACCGAATGATGAAAGGATCCCAGATTCGCGAGCTCTCCGAGGCCGAGATGGTCGCCCGGGTTGCCGAATTGCAGGAAGAGTTGTTTCGCCTGCGCTTCCGCGGCGCGACAGAAGCATTGAACGATCCGCTCCGCTTGCGGGTGATTCGCCGCGACATCGCGCGGCTGAAGACGGTGCAGCACGAGCAGGCTACGGTGAAAGCCGGGAAGAAAAAGAAGCCTTCGCGTGCGACTAAGGCAGGGAGATAACCCATGGCTGGAACGACGAACGTGAACGGAAAAGAGAGCGCCGCCGAGCGCAACGCCCGCAAGACACGCGTGGGCTTGGTGGTGAGCGACAAAATGCAAAAGACCGTGGTGGTCGCGATTGAACGTCGCGTGCCGCATCCGGTCTATGGCAAAATGATTACCCGGACGACGCGCCTGAAGGCGCACGACGAAGAGAACTCGGCGAAGACCGGAGACACCGTGCGTATCACGGAAACGCGTCCACTGTCGAAGGACAAGCGGTGGCGTGTGGTCGAGATCGTCGAACGTGCACGATAAGGGGAAACGGCAATGATCCAGCAGGAATCCATGGTCAAGGTGGCGGACAACTCGGGCGCGAAAACCGCCCTGGTGATCCGCGTGCTTGGCGGTACGCGTCGGCGCTATGCCGGTCTCGGTGACATTGTGATTGTCGCTGTGAAGACCGCGCTGCCGAACGGTACGGTGAAGAAGTCCGATGTGGCGCGCGCCGTCGTGGTGCGCACCGTGAAAGAAACGCGGCGTAAGGATGGCAGTTACATCCGGTTCGATGAGAACGCCGTGGTGATCATCAGCGACGAAGGCGAGCCGCGGGCAACCCGTATTTTCGGACCCGTTGCCCGCGAGCTGCGCGAGAAGAAATACATGAAGATCGTCTCGCTTGCCCCGGAGGTTTTGTAAGATGCGCGTCAACGTCTATAGAAAGACCCGCGGCAAGCGGAATCGCACGCGTCACGAGATCAACGCCGAGCGCGAAAAGATCCACGTGATGAAGGGCGACACCGTGCGCGTCGTGCGCGGTGATGACAAGGGCAAGGAAGGCAAAGTGCTCCGCGTGTTCCCGAAGACGGGACGGATCACGATCGAAGGAATCAACATTGTGAAGAAGCACCGCAAAGCGAAGCGCGCCGAGGAACAGTCGGGGATCATCGAGATGCCCGCGCCGATGCACGCGTCGAACGTGATGCTGAAGGACCCGAAGTCGGGCGCACCCACGCGCATTCGCGCGCGGATCGACACCGACGGCACCAAAGAACGTATCAGTGTAAAGTCGGGTGACGCGGTTGCGCGTCCCACGACCAAGCGCTGAGCGAGGACTGACTGATGGCAACGAAAGAGAAGGGTGAAAAACCCAAGAAGAGCGCGAGAAAGCCCGCCACGCAGTCCGCGGCGCCCAAGGAACACACGGGCGTCGGGTTGGCAGTGCCGGTGCCGCGTCTCCGCAACTATTACATCAAGACCGTGCGGCCGAACCTGGCCAAGCAGTTTGGTCTGAAGAACGTGCACCAGATTCCGACGCTTGAAAAGATTGTCCTGAACGTCGGCATGGGCGAAGCGATCAAGCAGCCCAAAGTGCTGGACGCCGTTGTGGACGAGCTCGGGATCATTGCCGGCCAGCGCGCGACGAAGAAGAAGGCGAAGAAGTCGATCGCCAACTACGGGTTGCGCGAAGGGCAGGAAATCGGCGCCAGCGTGACGCTGCGCGGCGCGCGGATGTGGGAGTTCCTCGACCGGTTCGTGTCGACGGCGCTGCCACGCGTGCGCGATTTCCGCGGGTTGTCCACGCGGTCGTTCGATGGCCGCGGCAACTATAGTCTTGGCGTGAAAGAACAAATGATCTTCCCGGAGATCAACTACGACCAAGTCGAACAGATTCATGGTATGGACATCACGTTCGTGACGACGACGAACAAGGATGCCATGGCATTTGCATTGTTGCGTGAACTCGGCATGCCGTTCCGCGGGGACGATAAGCCGATTGTGGTGCAGGCGAACTAACGCGCACTAACTCAGACGAGAGCAATCGATGGCCAAGAAGAGCAGTCTCGAAAAGAACGACCGCCGCAAGAAGATGACGGCCCAGTATGCCGCGAAGCGCAAGACGCTGAACGCGGTCATGCACAGCCCGAAGGCGACGGACGAAGAGAAGCGGGCCGCACAGGTTGGGCTGCAGAAGTTGCCGCGCAACTCGTCGCCGCAGCGCATTCGCAACCGCTGCTCGATGAGCGGTCGTTCCCGCGGGTTCGTCCGCACGTTCGGCCTGAGTCGTATCGCGTTTCGCGATATGGCCCTGATGGGGTTGATCCCAGGGGTTCGTAAGGCCAGCTGGTAGTGTTTGCTTTTTTCTTTCACGTCTTAGAAGTCCGGCCCCGGGCCGGAAACCATAGGACAAAGGGTAACGTCGAATGAGTATGACCGATCCGATCGCCGATATGCTCACGCGGATCCGCAATGCCTGCGGATCGAAGCACCGTCGCGTAGACATTCCGGCATCAAAACTGAAACTCGAAATCGCTCGGTTGTTGAAGGAGAATCACTTCATCACCGATTTTAAGACTGTCGAGAACGACGAAGGTCGTCCGATGCTGCGCGTCGTGTTGAAGTACGCGCAGGGCGGGCAACCGGTGATTCGCGAGCTCAAGCGTGTGTCCAGCCCCGGGCTCCGGAAGTACGTCGGGTCCACGGAAATTCCGCGCGTGCGGAACGGGCTTGGCGTCGCGATCCTCAGCACCTCCAAGGGGCTAATGACCGACCGCGAAGCACGGGCGCAGCGCACCGGCGGCGAACTTCTCGCTCTCATCTGGTAAGGGGAACCGAGACTATGTCGCGTATTGGCAAACTTCCGATCAGCATCCCCAAGGGTGTGACCATCAACGTCAACGGCAGCGCCGTGACGGTGAAGGGCACCAAGGGTGAACTGCATCGCAACTTTCATCCCACCATCGGCATCAAGGTCGACGGCGAGGTCTGCACCGTCTCCCGTCCGTCCGATGATCCGATGCACAAGTCATTGCACGGTCTGTCGCGCACACTCGTCGCCAACATGGTCGAGGGTGTGACGAAGGGCTTCGTGAGGCAGCTCGAAATTCAGGGCGTCGGCTATAAGGCGGAAGTGAAGCCCTACGGTCTGCTCCTGTCGCTCGGCTTCTCGCACACGATCGAGTACAAGTCTCCGAAGGGGATCAAGCTGTCGGCACCGCAGCCGACGCAGATCACCGTCGAAGGCGCCGACAAGGAAATCGTCGGACAGGTCGCTGCAGAAATTCGCGCGCTTCGCAAGCCGGAGCCGTACAAAGGGAAGGGCGTCCGCTATGCGGGCGAAGTCGTCCGGCGTAAGGCCGGCAAGGCAGGGGGTAAGTAATGCCAGGAAAGCGAGTACCAAAGACGCGCGCTGGTTTGCGCGCACGCCGCCACCTCCGGGTGCGGGCGAAGGTGCAGGGTACTGCCGAGCGTCCGCGCTTGGTGGTGTTCCGCTCCGACAAACACATCTATGCCCAGCTGGTGAACGACGTCGCACAGCACACGCTGATGACGGTGACGGATTCCGGCTTGACGGGAAAGAAGTCCGAGAAATCGGTGGAAGTAGGCAA
>JANYBD010000124.1 GCA_025360995.1 Gemmatimonadota bacterium | reverse complement strand
TTTACCATGGCTCAGCCCACGCTCGACGATCTCCTCAAAGCTGGCGTCCACTTCGGACACCAGACGCGCCGTTGGAACCCCAAGATGCGCCGGTTCATCTTCGCGGAGCGCAATGGCATTTACATCATCGATTTGCAGAAGACGCTTCGGCAGATTGAACTCGCCCAAAAGCTCGCGCGTGAAGTTGTTCTGCGCGGCGAGAACGTGCTGTTCGTCTGCACCAAGCGCCAAGTCGCCGAGATTGTAAAGGGCGAAGCCGAGCGCGCCGGTGCGATGTTCATCACGGAACGCTGGCTCGGCGGATTGCTCACGAACTTTGCGACGATCAAAAAGCAAATCAAACGCCTGAAGGAACTCGAAGCCGGTTCCGAAGCGGGCGGCGATTTTGAGAACTACACCAAGAAAGAACAGCTCCTGCTGGGCCGTCTGCGCGACAAGCTCGCCAAGAACCTGTCGGGCATTAAGCCGATGTCACGGCTGCCAGGGCTCATCTTCGTTGTGGATGCCAAGAAGGAGCGCATCGCGGTTGACGAAGCGAACCGCCTCAACATTCCGATGATCGCGATCTGCGATACGAATTCCGACCCTGATCTCATCACGGTGCCGATTGCCGGCAACGACGATGCGATTCGCTCGGTCGAGTTAATCACCTCGGCGATTGCTGATGCGATTATCGAAGCGCGTCGTGAAGCACCGACGCGCGACGAAGGTGAAGAAGGCGAGAGCTACACGTATTCGTCAGACCGTGGCGCTGAGCCGGCTGGCGGCGATCGCAACAAGGGTGCGGGCGGCGATGCCGCAGACCGCAAGCGTCGTCCGCGCCGTCGTCGGGCCAAGCCGGAAGCCATTGCACTGCGCCTCAAGGATGGCACTCCCGATACTGAAGGTGGCGACGTCGCACCAGCAGCTACCGAAGCACCGGCAGCCGAGTAGTCTCAGCGCCTTCCCAATATTCTGTACACTTTTCAAATACTGAATCAATATGAGCACCATACAAATCAAGGCGAGTGACGTTGCCGCCCTCCGCGCCCGCACGGGCGCGGGAATGGGCGATTGCAAGAAGGCACTCGAAGAAGCTGGTAGTAATATCGAGAAGGCGGTTGACTACCTTCGCACGAAGGGCATGGCGAAGGCCGACAAGCGCGCCGACCGCGTGGCATCTGAAGGACAGATCATCACGTGGGTATCCGCAGATCAGACGCTGGGCGTGATGATCGAGCTCAACTCCGAAACTGATTTTGTGTCGCGGAACGATGAGTTCGTCGCGCTGGCAACGAACGTGGCCCATCACATTGCCGAAGACACGTCACTGGACGGCGTCGTCAACGTGACGGCCGATCACGACCTGTTGAACAAAAAATGGGCGCACGACAAGTCGCAGACGTTGGGCGAAGTCGTGAAAGCGGCGGCCGCCCGCACCGGCGAGAACGTGACGCTGCGTCGCGTCGCCCGCTACGCCAGCACGGGCGCGGTGGGGTTCTATCGCCATCACAACGGTAAGGTTGCCGTCTTGGTCGAAGTGACCGGCGCGAAAGGCGCGGACGCCATCACGCTGGCCAATACCGTCGCCGAGCATGTAGCGGCTGGCGTTCCGACAGTTGCAATCGCCGTTCGCAAGGAAGATGTGGCGGCGGACCTTGTCGCTCGTGAAAAGGCGATCTTTGTTGAACAGGCAAAGGCCAGCGGGAAGCCGGACGCGATTATCGAAAAGATGGTCACCGGGCGCGTTGACAAGTATTACTCGGAAGTGACACTGCTCGAACAGCCGTGGGTGCGCGACGACAGCAAGACGATCAGTCAGCTCGTGAAAGAAACGGCGGGCGCGGATATCCGGCGCTTCGCCCGTTTCCAGATGAGCGAAGGTTAAGGCGGCCGCAGATGCCAAGAGCCGGCAATAAGGCGAAGCTCAAGTATCCCCGAGTGCTATTGAAGCTTTCGGGCGAGGCACTCGCCGGCGACAAAGGCACGGGATTCGATTTTCAGGTGATCACAAAATACGCCCGCGAGATCAAACGGATTGCGGATGCCGGCGCCCAGGTTGGTCTGGTGATCGGCGGGGGCAACATTGTCCGCGGGTCATTGCTCTCGAAAATGGGCATGGACCGCGTCAGTGCCGATTACATGGGCATGCTTGGCACCGTGATCAACGCACTCGCGTTTCAGGATATTCTGGAGCGTGAAGGGCTCGACACTCGGGTAATGACGGCGATCCGCATGGAAGAACTTGCCGAGCCGTTCATTCGCCGGCGGGCACAACGGCACCTGGAGAAGGGGCGCGCCGTAATATTTGCTGCGGGAACCGGCAATCCGTATTTCAGCACAGACACCGCAGCCGTGTTGCGCGGAATCCAAATGAAAGCTGATGTCATCATTAAGGCGACTAGCGTGGACGGTGTATATTCTGCCGACCCCAAAACGACGCCAACCGCCAAGAAATACAGTAAGATCAGTTATCGGGACGTTATGCACGCCGAACTCGGAGTGATGGACCAAACCGCTATCACGCTGTGCAAGGAAAACTCGCTGCCGTTGATCGTACTCGACATCAATCAGCCCGGCGCTGTCATGAAAGCGATCCGTGGCGAAAAAGTGGGGACTCTCGTCTCATGATTCACATCGCTGAAGCGCTCAAGGATTGTCGTACCAGCATGGAGAAGGCCGTAGAATCCGCGAAGCGTGAGTTCGGATCCGTGCGGTCCGGCAAGGCCTCGCCCAATATGCTCGACCAAATCAAAGTTGAGATGTACGGCTCAATGATGGCGATGAATCAGGTCGCGCAGGTTTCGGCTCCCGAGCCGCGGCTGCTGGTGGTGACGCCATTCGACAAAGGGCAAATCAAGGCCGTCGAGAAAGCGATCCGTGAATCCGATCTCGGGCTCGATCCGGCGGTGCAAGGCGCAGTCATCAGGGTGCCGCTGCCGTCGATGAACGAAGAACGGCGCAAAGATTTGGCGAAAATGCTGCACAAGTATGCCGAAGACGGCCGCATTGCCGTGCGCCATGCCCGTACGCACGCCCGTGACCTGCTGAAGAAACTTGAGGGCGTCAGTGAAGACGCCGTGAAGACGGCCGAGAAAGAGCTGCAGAAATCGCACGACGAGTATATCACGAAGATCGATTCGCTGATGAAGGCCAAGGAAGCAGAGATCCTGGAAGTCTGATGACATCGCCGGCCGCCGCGGACATGCTCGCCAAACTCCGCGTGCACGGCGCGGTGCCGCGACATGTTGCCATCATCATGGATGGCAACGGACGCTGGGCACGCGAGCGGATGCTGCCGCGACCGTTGGGCCATCGTGGCGGCATGAAGGCCGTACGAGAAGTGGTCGAAGGCGCCATCGAGGCCGGCATCGAAGTGCTGTCGCTGTTCGCGTTCTCACAGGAGAACTGGCAGCGTCCCGCCGGCGAAGTTTCGGCGTTGATGTCGCTGCTCGAGGAATACATCCAAAAAGAAGCGGACGAGTTGGACGAGCAGGGCGTGCAGGTACGCATGCTCGGCGAGCTCGATCGGCTCACGCCACCGGCGCTGAAAGCGGTGGAGCGGGTGATGGCGCAAACGGCGCATAACACGAAGATGCGACTCAATCTCTTCATCTCCTACGGGTCGCGTGCGGAGTTGACGCGCGCGGCGCGATTGATTGCTGAAGATGTGGCCGCCGGCCGACTGACGCCGGCGCAAGTGGATGAGGCAGCAATCACATCGCGTCTCTTCACTGCGGATTGCCCGGATCCCGATCTGTTGATTCGCACATCCGGTGAGCAACGAATTTCGAATTTTATGCTCTGGCAAGTCGCGTACACGGAGCTGTTCATATCGGCGGTACTGTGGCCGGACTTTGGCCGCCGTGAATTGTATGAGGCAATTCTC
>JANYBD010000100.1 GCA_025360995.1 Gemmatimonadota bacterium | reverse complement strand
GCGGTTCTACGTGGTGAAGCGACCGCCGATACGGACGGCCGTGGCGGCCGGAAGTCGCTGGAGTTGATCCTCGGCATCTACGAAGCCGCGCGCACCGGCACCGAGGTCTCGCTGCCGCTCAAGGTGTAGGTCGGCGGGATTTCTTAAAAACTGCTGAGCCACGGATTTACGCGGATAACAGAACGGATCAACACGGATTTTTCTGGGGGGAACTACACTGCGCTCGGCACGGGTAGTTCCCCTAGTGTTTTATCCGTGTTAATCCCTTGGTAAATCCGTGAAATCCGTGGCAAAGCCGGAAGACCCAGTATTGAAAACAGGTCGGCGGTGGCGCTCGATTTTGGTCCATCTCCATGCGGCGTTTGCAAAAAAACGGCCTTGCCACGGATTACACGGATAACAGAACGGATTAACACGGATTTTTTTGGAGGGAACAGCAACTCGACCCGCACGGGTAGTTCCCCCAGTGCTTTATCCGTGTTGATCCTTTGGTAAATCCGTGAAAATCCGTGGCCCAGCCGTTTTGCCCGGCCACAAAACGATGCCAGCAGTGGCACTCGATTTTGGCCGATGTCGGTGAGATTTCTCAAAACTGGCGACACGAGCCGAAGCGAGGACCCTGGGGCCGGTCACGCGCGTTGACTTCACCCTCGCGTAGGGCGATTTTTAACGGTTCTGTACGCGCAATTCGCCCAGCCTTACATCACAAATCTGCAATCCATGGCCGTCCCGCTTCTTGACCTCCGCGCGCAGCACGCGCTGATCAAAAATGCCGTCGTTTCAGCGATGATGCCGGTCGTTGACGATCAGGCGTTCATCCTCGGCAAGCCGGTCGCGCAACTTGAGGGCGAAGTCGCCGCGCTTTCCAACACTAAGTACGCGATCGGTTGTGCCAATGGCACTGACGCCATTCTCCTCGCCATGCGCGCCCTTGATATCGGGCGCGGCGACGAAGTCATCACCACGCCGTTCACCTTCTTCGCGACCGCCGGCACCATTCACAACGTCGGCGCCACCGCCGTATTCGTGGACATCGATCCGAAGACATACAACATTCGCCCCGATCTTGTTGCAGCTGCGGTGACCTCCAAAACCAAGGCTGTCATCCCGGTGGACCTCTTTGGGCAGATTGCCGATATCGAACAGATCCGCGCGCTGCTCCCTTCGATGCCAATCATCGAAGACGCCGCCCAGTCCATCGGCGCCCGTCGCAAAATTAACGGCACGTGGACAATGGCCGGCGAAACGGCAACCATCGGAACCTTTTCCTTCTTCCCCTCGAAAAATCTCGGCGGCTACGGCGACGGCGGCATGATGGTCACCCAAAACGAGACCATCTTCAATCGGCTGATGCGCTTGCGAATGCACGGCAGCCTCAAGACGTACTACCACGAGGAAGTTGGCTACAACTCACGGTTGGACGCGCTGCAGGCGGCGATTCTCAGCGCGAAACTGCCGTTCCTCGCCAGTTGGAGCGCGAAACGACGTGAGAATGCGGCATACTACAATGCGGCGTTCTCCGATGTCAGCGATATCGTTACGCCGTTCACCGAATCGGTGAGCGAGTCGATCTTCAATCAATACACGATCCGTGTGGAGCGCCGTGACGATCTCCAGGCGCATCTCGCCGCGAAAGGTATCGGCCACTCCGTGTACTATCCGCTGCCATTGCATCTGCAACCGTGCTTTGCGTATCTGGGTTACAAACATGGCGCATTCCCCGAGTCGGAGAAGGCGTCGCTCGAAGTGCTGTCGCTGCCGATCTATCCGGAGTTGACCAAGGCGCAACTCGACGAAGTGGTGGCCGGTGTACGCAGCTACTTCGGCCGCTGAGGCGCGCGCCGTGACCGCACAGGAAACAATGAAATCCAAGTTGCTCGGCAAGATCGCCGATCGTACCGCCGTCACTGGTGTGATCGGACTCGGCTATGTCGGACTCCCGCTCGCCATGGAGTTCTGTGAAGCCGGCTTCACGGTGCTCGGCTTTGACGTGAGCGAGCGTGTGGTCGCGCTCTTGATGCGCGGAGAATCGCACATTCAAGACGTGCCGGCCGCCAAGATTGCGCAATTCGTGAAGAGCGGCCGCTTTGTAGCGACGACCGACGAAACGAAGTTGCGCGACGCTGATACGATTTCGATTGCCGTTCCGACGCCGCTCGCCAAAACGCGCGATCCGGACATGTCGTATGTGATTGCAGCTGCAGAAACGGTGGCCCGCAACGCCCGCCCCGGAATGTTGATGGTGCTCGAGAGCACCACTTATCCGGGGACGACTCGTGACGTGATGCAGCCGCGGCTCGAAGCGCGTCATCTCACCATTGGTTCCGACGTGTTCCTTGCGTTCTCACCAGAACGTGTCGATCCGGGAAATCCGGTTTGGAATACAAAGAACACACCGAAAGTCCTTGGTGGCATCACACAGGCGTGTACCGATGTCGCGGCAGCGCTCTACGGCACCTGCATTGATCATATCGTGCCGGTGTCGAGTCCTGAAACCGCCGAGTTGGTGAAGCTTTTGGAGAACACCTTCCGGTCGGTGAACATCGGACTCGCCAACGAAATGGCGATCATCTGCGATCATCTCGGCGTTGATGTCTGGGAGGTCATCGACGCTGCCGCCACGAAACCATTTGGGTTCATGAAGTTTACGCCCGGCCCGGGAATCGGCGGCCACTGCATTCCGCTCGATCCGCACTACCTCGCGTGGAAAATGCGTACGCTGAATTACAAAACGCGTTTCATCGATCTGGCGAGCGAAATCAATTCGGCCATGCCCGATCTGGTCGCCGCTAAAGTCGCGCTCGCGTTGAATGATGAAAGCAAATCGGTACGGGGCAGTCGCGTGCTCGTCCTCGGCGTGGCGTATAAGCGGGATATCGATGATATGCGCGAAAGTCCGGCGCTTGACGTGATTCGGTTGCTTGAGGAGCGCGGAGCACAGGTCGCGTACCACGATCCGCACGTTCCAAAGTTTCGGGACGAAGAGAAAGAGCATGCAGGCGTCGCATTGACTGACGCCGAAATTGCGCGCGCCGACGTCGTCGTTATCGTGACCGATCACAGTGCGATCAACTATCAGCACCTCGTCGATACGGCACACTTGATCGTGGATACGCGCAATGCACTCGCCAAGACCACGCCATCAAAAGCCCGAATTGTTTCGTTGACGCCGCGGGCCGTGAATGGTGCGTTGCCCGCGACGGCGGTCGAACGATGAATATCACCGTCGTTGGAACCGGCTACGTCGGCCTTGTTGCCGGCGCCTGCTTCGCCGAGACGGGCAGTCAGGTGGTCTGCGCCGACGTGGATCAAAAAAAGATCGACGGACTCAAACAGAACATTCTGCCGATCTATGAGCCCGGTCTCGATTCGCTCGTCGAGCGTAATCAGGCGCAGGGCCGTCTGGTGTTTACGACCGATGTCGCCGCGGCCGTCAAGAGTGCCGAGGTGGTCTTCATTGCCGTGGGCACACCACCGGATGAAGATGGGTCGGCCGACTTGTCGTACGTGCTTGCCGTAGCCGAAACGATCGGCAAACATCAGTCACGCGAGCTCGTTGTTGTCACGAAATCCACGGTGCCCGTTGGCACGGCTGCAAAAGTGCACGCGGCGGTTGCCAAGCATGCCAAGCTGCCGTTCCATGTCGTGTCGAACCCCGAGTTTCTTAAGGAAGGCGCCGCCGTCGACGATTTTCTCAAGCCCGACCGTGTCGTGCTTGGCGTGGACAGCGACAACGCTCGCAGCGTGATGGCTGAGCTCTACTCGCCGTTCGTACGCACCGGGAAGCCGATCATTTTTATGGATGTCCCGTCGGCCGAGATGACGAAATACGCGGCGAACGCGATGTTGGCGACGCGAATTTCGTTCATGAACGAGATCGCCAATCTCTGTGAAAAAGTTGGCGCGAATGTGGACCTGGTCCGAAAGGGCATCGGCAGCGACGGACGCATTGGCCCGTCGTTCCTTTTCCCGGGCCCTGGCTATGGTGGCTCCTGCTTTCCGAAGGACGTGAAGGCACTCCTGCATACATCCGAAGATCAGGGCGCGCCAATGCTCGTGTTGCGCGCGGTCGAAGATGCCAACGATCGGCAGAAGCAGCGATTGTTCGAGAAGTTGCATAGCGTGCTCGGTGCCAGTCTCAAGGGGTCGCGCATCGCTGTGTGGGGGCTCGCCTTCAAGGCGCAGACTGACGATATGCGGGAGTCGCCGGCGCTTACCTTGATCGAATCGCTTTTGGCCGCTGGCGCCAGCGTGACCGGACACGATCCGGCAGCGATGCACGAAGCCGAGCGTCGGCTAGGCACGAAGATCCACTATGCAAAAACGAATTACGACGCACTCGACGGCGCGGACGCGCTGGTCGTGGTGACGGACTGGAACGAATATCGCTTTCCTGACTTTGCCCGCATCAAGGCGGCGCTGTCGAAACCGATTGTGATTGACGGTCGCAACTTATACGACCCGGCAAAAATGGCCCAGTTCGGATTTACATATCGTTCTATTGGGCGGGGTTCCGAGTGAAAGTATTGATTACCGGCGCCGCCGGATTCCTTGGATCGCATCTGACCGACCGCTTTCTGGCCGATGGTCATTCGGTTATTGGCGTCGACAATTTTATAACCGGCCATCCAGAAAACATTGCGCACCTCGCGGGCAACAACCGCTTTTCGCTGATGCGCCACAATATCTCCGACTACACCTCGGTGGATGGACCGCTCGATGGCGTGCTCCACTTCGCTTCGCCGGCAAGTCCGGTGGACTATCTCGAGCATCCCATCCAGACGCTCAAAGTGGGGTCGCTCGGCACCCACAATGCGCTGGGAATCGCGTTGGCGAAAAAGGCCCGATTCTTTCTCGCCTCCACCAGCGAAGTGTACGGCGATCCGCTCGTGCACCCGCAGCCGGAGTCTTACTGGGGGAACGTAAACCCTATCGGGCCGCGCGGTGTCTATGACGAGGCCAAGCGTTTTGCCGAAGCCATGACGATGGCCTACCACCGCTTTCACGGCGTGGATACGCGTATCGTTCGCATTTTCAATACGTACGGCCCGCGGATGCGTCCGCGCGACGGCCGTGTCGTTTCGAATTTTATTGTGCAGGCCCTAAATAATGAACCGCTGACCATTTACGGTGATGGATCGCAGACGCGGTCCTTCTGTTTTGTTGACGACGAAATCGATGGCATCTATCGCCTGTTCAACAACGGCGATTCGGCGCCGACGAACATTGGCAATCCCGTGGAGTACACAGTAAAGCAACTCGCGGAGATTGTCGTGGAGCTGACCGGCACACCATCACCGATCGTGTACAAGCCGTTGCCCGAGGATGATCCGAAAGTGCGCCAGCCGGATATTACCCGTGCCCGGACCATGCTCGGCTGGGAACCCAAGGTGGATGTACGGGAAGGTGTTCGTCGTACGATTGAATTCTTCCGGACGTTGGTCGGCTCGCCGCGAATGACGGCCCGTTGATGCTCCGTTTTCTTTCTGCTCCACCGAGAGCCGCCGCGGCAGCGCGGGGTATTACATTGGGGAATATGGGTTTCCGACGCTATCGAATCAGTCTGGTCGCCACGCTCGCGTGTGCGCTTCTTAGTGCGTGCGCGGCGAGTTTCCAGCCGAAGCGCTTTCCGTCGACAGCACTGCTGTACAAGGCGTCCATCGGCGAATTCCAGAAGAAACACTGGGAGAACGCGGTCACGGGTTTTGAGCGGCTGACGCTCGATCTGTCGGCGCGCGATTCACTGTTGCCGCTCTCGCATCTCTATTTGGCCCGTGCGCACGAGCATCTGGGCGACTATTTGCTTGCCGGCCAGAGCTTCGGTCGTATTGCCGAGTCTTTTCCGGACGATACCCTCGCTGACCACGCGCTGCTGTGGGCCGGCGACGCGTACATGCATTTGTGGAAAAGCCCGCAACTCGATGCCACGTACGGGGCCATCGCCCAGACGCAGTACCGGATGCTGGTAAATCTATATCCGTCATCTGTTGTGCGACCGTCCGCAGAAAAGGCGCTGTTGCGAATTGATGAACAGATGGCGGCGAAGGACTATGACACCGGTATGCACTATGTGCGACGGCGCGCGTTCGATTCGGCGCTCATCTATTTGAAAGACGTCGTCAGAAATTTTCCGAATACCAATCACGCGCACGATGCGATGCTCCGAATGGTCGAGGTGTATCGTCGGCCAGAAATGGGGTACAAAGAGGAAGCCGCCGAAATGTGCACGGCGCTTCGGGGTGCCTATCTCGGTGACGCCGAGGTGCTCAAGATGTGCGGTCCGACGGTGGCGTCCGATTCCGTTACGGCCAAGCTCGCACCAACGGGTGTCCGCAAACCGGTCACGCCGCCGCAGCGGTGAACTGCGCACTCTGCATTAAACGGAGCATGGCGTGCGCATTGGCATTTTTGGCGGAACCTTCGACCCACCCCACCTCGGGCATCTGAGCGCCGCCACCGACGCCTGTGATGCGCTAAAGCTCGACCGATTGCTCTTTATTCCGGCGGCTCAACAGCCGTTGAAGGTTGGCTCCGTGACCTCACCGGCCGCCGACCGTCTGGCGATGACCAGATTACTGGCGGCGGGTGATGCCAGGATGAGCGTCGACCCCCTCGAAATCGACCGGGGAGGGTTATCTTTCACAGTTGAGACGCTGCGCACGCTTCGGGAGCGCTGGCGGGGCGATTCGGCCTTGGCACTGTTCCTGCTTATTGGAGCGGACGTGGCCCCGACCCTGCCGAAGTGGCGCGAGCCAGAGTCGGTAGCAGCACTGGCCGAGATTGTCGTGTTAACGCGTTTGGGCGGGTCGGAAACCCCGCCGGTGGGACGCCCCTTGGCGACGCGGCGTGTGGACGTATCGTCAACCGGAATCCGGGCGATGGTGCGGGCCGGAGAGTCGATTCGCGGGTTAGTGCCGGACGCCGTGGCCGACTACATCGCCGCGGCTGGACTGTACCGATAACGGAGTGGACCTAGGGAATGTTTAATAAATTGATTGGAGCGGTGTTCGGATCGAGGCATGAACGCGAACGCAAACGCGTGCAGCCAATTGTTGACGATGTGAACGAGGAGTATGCGCGCCTGCAAACCGTGTCCGATGCGGAACTGCAGGGGCAGACCGCCAAGTTCCGCGCCATCATCGAATCCCGCACCGCCGATCTTCGTGGACGCATTGACGCGCTGAAGGAATCGAAGCGCATCGCGGCCGATCCCGACGCGCGTTCCGAAATCGATATCGAACTTGGCGGCGCCGACGGACAAGGCGGTGTCGAGGCGCAGTACCGTGAGACGCTCGCCGAAGTGCTCGACGAGTTGTTGCCCGAAGCGTTCGCCACGGTGCGCGAGGCTGCCCGACGACTGCTGGGCACTGCCGTTCAGGTGACTGGGCAGCCCATTACCTGGGATATGGTTCACTACGACGTGCAGCTGATCGGAGGTGTGCAGTTGCACTTGGGCCGCATTGCGGAAATGGCAACCGGTGAAGGCAAAACGCTGGTGGCGACGTTGCCGCTGTATCTCAACGCGCTGCCCGGTCGCGGCGCGCATCTGGTCACCGTGAATTCCTACCTCGCCCGCCGCGACTCGCAGTGGATGGGGCACCTGTACACATATCTGGGGCTCACGGTCGGTTGTCTCGACGATACCGAAGCGGGGACGCCGGAGCGTCGCGCGGCGTATGAGTGCGACATCACCTACGGTACGAATAACGAATTCGGCTTTGACTACTTGCGCGACAACATGGTGGTCTCGCTCGAACAGCGTGTCCAGCGCAAACATGTCTTTGCGATTGTTGACGAAGTGGACTCGGTGTTGATCGACGAAGCCCGGACGCCACTGATTATTTCCGGACCGGTCGGGAACGAGAGCGACGGCGATTACGCGTTGCATAACTCCTCGGTCACGCGCCTCGTCCGCAAGCAAACCGAGCTCGGCAACGATCTCGTCGCCAGGGGTGAAAAGGCGCTCGAGGCCGGCGATGAGAATGCCGCGATGCTGGCGTTTTATCAGGCACAACTTGGCGACCCGAAGAACAAGCGTTTGATGAAGATGATGCAGGAGCAGGGTGTGAAAGCGCTCGTGCAGAAGATGGAACTGGAGCATATCGCGGACCGGAAACAGTCGGCGAACAAGCAGACCTATCGCGACCTCGAAGACGATCTGCTCTTCGTGCTCGACGAAAAGGGGCATAGCGTCCACCTCACCGATCGCGGCGTCGAGTTTATGTCGCCGGGCGATCACGACGCATTCGTGCTACCCGATATTTCGTCGGAGATCGGCCGCATTGAGAAAGATCACGACATGGACGCGGCCGCAAAGCTCGCCGCCCGCGCCGTGATTGAACGCGAGTATGCGAGTAAGAGCGAGAAACTCAACATCGTGCACCAACTGTTGAAGGCGCACGCGCTGTATGAGAAAGATGTGAACTACGTCGTGCAGGATGCACAGGTGCTGATCGTCGACGAGTTCACGGGCCGCACGATGCCGGGCCGCCGGTGGAGCGAAGGGCTCCATCAGGCCGTGGAAGCCAAGGAAGGCGTACAGGTGAAGGGTGAGACGCAGACGCTCGCCACGATCACTATTCAGAACTACTTCCGCATGTTCGAGAAGTTGGCGGGCATGACGGGTACGGCCGAGACCGAGGAGACGGAGTTCTTCCAGATTTACGGGCTCGAAGTGTCGGTGATCCCGACGAACCGGGAAATTATTCGTGACGACCGGCACGATCTCGTCTACAAAACGCGTCGCGAGAAATACAACGCGATCGTCGATGAAACGCGGCGGCTCCACGAACTCGGGTTCCCGGTGCTCGTCGGTACGACGAGCGTCGAAGCGTCGGAGACCTTATCGCGACTGTTTCAGCGCGGCGGGGTCGTCCACAACGTATTGAACGCGAAATACCACCAGCGCGAAGCGGAAATCGTTTCGCTCGCTGGTCAGCCGGGCGCGGTGACGATTGCAACCAACATGGCCGGCCGCGGCACCGACATTAAGCTTGGCGCCGGCGTGACGATCTCCAAACCGTCGGTCGTGAAGGACGTGGACAACAAAGATGTGGATGTCACCGAATGCGGTGGCTTGCATATCATTGGGTCGGAACGGCATGAATCACGACGCATTGACCGGCAGCTCCGCGGCCGCGCCGGCCGTCAGGGCGATCCGGGTGCGACGCAGTTCTTCCTGTCACTCGAAGACGACTTGATGCGGTTGTTCGGGTCAGACCGCATTGCGAAGCTGATGGACCGGATGGGCGCGGTCGAAGGCGAGATGCTCACGCATCCATTGATTACCCGTTCCATTGAGCAGGCGCAGAAGCGTGTCGAACTTCAGAACTTCCAAAGCCGGAAGCGACTGCTGGAATACGACGACGTGATGAATCAGCAGCGTGAGGTGATTTATTCGCTGCGGTCGTTCGCACTTGATGGTGGCGAAGAGCTCAAGGGCGAAGCGATCAAGATGGTCGAGCAGGCGGTGGCGAAGCGCATCGAGACGTCGCTCGCCGATCAAATCGATCCTCTGGAATGGGATGTCGAATTGGTGCGTCAGGATTTACTGATGCACTACCTGCTGACGGTGCCGTGCTTTGAAGAGAGCGGCACGCGTCCGGCGACCGTGGGCGAAGCGAAGGAGCAGGGCAGTGTTGCCGGCGAAGCGGCCTTCCAGCGGAAGTTCGATTCGCTCGGCGACTTCGCCTCGCAGGTGCTGGCGCTAGTGATGCTCAACGTCCTCGACGAGAAGTGGAAAGATCATCTCTACGATCTCGATCAGTTGCGCAATGCGATTCATTACCGGTCGTGGGGGCAGAAGGATCCGCTCCTCGAGTACAAGCAGGAAGCGTATTCGATGTTTGTGGATTTGATGAGCGATGTGCACCATACGTTCAGCGAACGGTTCTTGCGTGTGCAGTTGGATTTCGGCAGCAATGGTCCTTCGTTGAGCGACGGCGCGAGGCGTGAAGCACCGGCCGTGCCACCGGCGCGCCGATTCAACGCGCTCGGAGTCGCCGAATCTGCGGGGACGGATCAGGCGATGGACGTCGGGCCAAGCGAGTCGGCGTCGGATGGAATGTCGGTGCGACCCGAGCCGACGATTATCGGTGCCGGTCGCGGCGTGCGCTCGTTGTCAGGGAATGCGCCGGCGGGTGACGTGGATTGGACGACGGTTGGGCGTAACGATCCTTGTCCTTGTGGGAGTGGGAAGAAATTTAAGAAGTGTCATGGAGTGAATAGCTAGAGATTGAAATTGCCAGCTTTGAATTTTGTGGTGGCGAATTAAAAACGGCTTTGCCACGGATTTACGCGGATTTTTTACGGCGATTACACGGATACGGCTTGGGGGGAACTGCCCAACGTCCCTCATTTCAGATCCGTGTTGATCCCTAGTTCAATCCGTGAAAATCCGTGGCGCAGCCGTTTTTCCTTTGCCCACACTCGAGCGCCGCTCGCGCGTTACAGAATGCGTGAGCAATGATTCGATAATGGTCGTGGCAAGCGTCGCCATTACGATAGTTGCATGCCCGAATTGCTTGTATCGCCGCCTTCGATCGCCATCCGCATCCGCGAACTGCCGCGCACGGAGCGTCCGCGCGAGCGTCTCAAAACCCTCGGAGCGCAGGCCCTTAGTTCAGCCGAACTGCTTGCCATACTTATCGGCTCCGGTAGCGCGCGCCACTCCGCGCTGACGATCGCGCACGAAGTCCTGGCGCGCACCGATGGATCGCTACGGCGTCTCGCCGGCCAGCCCGTCGCCGCATTGACCGGCGTACACGGACTCGGATCGGCGCGCGCCGTAGCGATTCACGCCGCGCTGGAGATTGGCCGCCGGCTGTCGACAGAGTCCCGCGACGACGGTGCGCCGTTGCGGGCGCCGCGCGACGTCTGGGCCGCGTTTGCGCCGCGGTTGGAAGATCTCCCTGTGGAAGAGTTTCACGTGGCGGTGCTGGATGCACAGCATCGCCTCGATCGGGATCTGACTATCACTCGGGGAATCCTCAACTCCTCGCTGGTGCATCCACGGGAAGTGTTTCGGGAAGCGATCGCCGAGCGGGCGGCGGCGATAATTCTGGTGCACAATCATCCAAGCGGGGATCCGACACCGTCGGCGGACGACAAGGCGATCACGTCGCAGCTAGTGGCGGCGGGACGGCTATTGGATATCCCGGTGGCGGATCATGTGATTATTGGGCGGGGGAGATACGTCAGTTTCGCTGAGGCTGGACTCCTCTAATACAGTGGGAGTGGGAGTAGAGTGGGAGTAGAGTGCGAGTAGAGTGGGAGAATGAGTGCGCGTACAGCGTGAGTGGGAGACCATAGGGGGTTGACTCTCTTGTTGGGCGCGGCGATATAACGAAAGATGACCGCCACCGCGCTCGCTGACATTATCCCTGGCTGGGACCTCGGTAGCGAGGCGCTTCCTGAGCGCCTCGACCCCGATTTACTCGCACGCGCCTATCGCTTCAGTGAAAAGGCGCACGCTGGCCAGACTCGCCGCAATGGCGATGCCTATGTGACTCATTGCGTGGAAGTCTCGAAAATTCTCGCCGACCTTCAGCTCGATTCTGTCACCGTCGCCAGCGGGCTCATTCACGACGTGGTCGAGGATACCGCGGCCACCGTCGAGGACGTCGAGCGCGAATTCGGTCGCGAAATCGCCCAGATCGTTGACGGTCTCACGAAGATCGGCCATCTCCCGCTCACCAGTACCGAGGAGCGGCAGGTCGAGAATTATCGCAAGCTGCTCTTGTCCATCGCCAAAGACGCGCGCGTCATTCTGATCAAGCTCGCCGACCGCCTGCATAACATGCGGACGCTCGAGTACATGGAACCGGAAAAGCGCGTACGCATTTCGCAAGAGACTCGCGATCTTTACGCGCCACTCGCGCACCGCTTCGGCCTCGCAAACATGAAAGCCGAGCTCGAGGACCTGGCGTTCAAGTTTCTCGAACCCGAAGAATACCACAACCTTGCGAAGCTACTGGTCCAGAAGCGCGCCCAACGCGAAAGTCTGATCGACGAGATGGCCGGACCGCTGCGCCAGCAACTCACCGAAGCGGGAATCAAAGTCTACGAAGTCAGCGGCCGCCCCAAGCATCTGTGGTCTATCTGGAAAAAGATGCAGAAGCGCGATAAGCCGTACGAAGAAATTTACGACCTGATGGCGATTCGCGTGCTCGTCGAGAACGTCCAAGAGTGCTATCACACGCTCGGCGTAATTCACGGCGAGTGGACACCGCTGCAGGAGCGTATCAAGGACTACATCGCCAGCCCGAAATCGAACGGCTATCAATCGCTTCATACAACAATTTTCGGACCGAGCCAGACGCTGTTCGAAATCCAGATCCGCACGCAGGAAATGCATCGGACGGCCGAATACGGCATCGCCGCACACTGGAGCTATAAAGAAGGGCGAAAAGAGAACGACGACCTCGATCGCGCCTTGCATTGGTTTCGTCAGGTGCTGGAACTGCAGCTGGACGCCGAGACGCCGGCGCAGTTTCTGGAGTTCCTTAAACTCGATTTGTATCAGGAGGAGATTTTCGTCTTCACGCCGACCGGCGATGTGATTCAGCTGCCCCGCGGCGCGACGCCAATCGATTTCGCGTTCGCCGTGCACACGCAGCTCGGACTTCACACGCAGGGCGCGAAAGTCAGCGGCCGAATTGTGCCGCTCTCGCGCGATCTGAAAAATTCCGAGACCGTCGAGATTATCCGGTCGCCCAATGCGCGGCCGAGCCGAGACTGGCTGGCGCATGTTCGGACAGGCCGGGCGCGCCATCGCATCCGGCAATGGCTGCGCCATGAGGAAGAACACACGTCGATGAAAATCGGCGAGGAGATTCTCGGACGCGAACTCAAACGGCGGCGCCATCCGAAGCTCACCGATGATCAGCTGACCATCGCGGCGACTGAACTCAAGCTGACTGACGTGCCCCATCTGTTCGCATCCATTGGTCAGGGCGACGTGAATGTGACGCAAGTACTACGGGCGATCTATCCCGACTTCGACGCCCGAGACGACTCGGCGCTGAAGCCGAGTCCGCTCGAGCGGTTGATCGACCGGATGAAGCGGACGGGCACGTCGAAAGGCATTCGCATTCAGGGCGTTGACGGATTGATGGTGCGGTACGCGCAGTGCTGCCAGCCGGTCCCGGGTGATAAAGTGGTGGGATATGTTACGCGCGGGCGCGGAGTGAGCATTCACCGCGGCGATTGTCCGAATCTTTTGTTCTTGGCGCACGAGCCGGAGCGCCGCCTGGATATTGATTGGCAACAGACGGACGGAGAGCGGTTCGTAATTCGCTTGGCGATCGATGGGAATGACCGACGAGGCCTGTATGCGGATCTAGCGCAAGCGGTGAGTGCGACGGGAACGGACATTCGGTCGCTGGAGTTGAAGACGACCGATGGAAGGGTGACGGGCTCCGCGTTGGTGGAAGTCGAGAACTTGGCGCATCTTGAGAAAATCGTGAAGGCAGTGCGGAGGGTGAAGGGCGTCAGTGAAGTGGCAAGACGGGAAAGAATTTCATCGGATGAATCGTAAATGACGAACGAGTGCTGAGTGGGAGTAGGAGTGCTGAGTGCGAGACTAGTGGGAGAAAGGCGTGGGAGAGGAGTGCGCGAAAGGAGTGGGAGACTAAAACGGTATAGTTTCTCTCTCCCACTAACCTCCCACTAACCTCCCACTAATACCTCCCACTCCTCTCCCACTTCTATCTCCCACTAGTCTCGCACTCAGCACTCTTACTCCCACTCAACACTCAGTGAGGCCCAATTGGCACATGCTGTCCTATTGATCCACAGCTACTTCCGCTGGCTCGTCCTCGTCGCCGCGTTCGCCGCCGCGGCAAAAAACGCGATCGGTTATTCTGATGGCCGAGTCTGGACGCAGGCAGACCGACGCGCCGGCCTGTTTCTGATGATTGCGATCGACGTCCAGTTCCTGATTGGTATCGTCGTCTATGGCCTCAGCCCCATCACCAGGGGCGCGATGGCAGATATGGCGACGGCGATGAAAACTGCCGACGTCCGGAAGATTGCGGTCGAGCATCCGGTCATGATGCTGGCGGCGCTGATCCTCGTGCACGTCGGCAATGTGGCATCGCGCAAAGCCACAACGGATCGAGGACGATTTGGGCGGGCGGCGCTGTTTTTTGGTCTCGCACTCCTACTAATGTTTTTGGGGATTCCGAAGTGGGGGATTGCCAGCTGAATGAGTGTTGAGTG
>JANYBD010000071.1 GCA_025360995.1 Gemmatimonadota bacterium | reverse complement strand
GCGGCGCGCACTTCATATCCCTCGAACTCCAACAGCTGCGCTAACGCCGCCCGAATTCCGGCTTCGTCATCGACGATCAGAATGCGATAGCTCACGGTACGGATTTGTAGAGCGTCACCCGCCCTTTGCCGACGCGAATGTCGGCAATGTCGCGCGGCAACGGTACGGCAAGCGCGTTGGAAGCGACAAGCGCATCGCGCTTACTCGTGTCATACCGGCCGATCAGTTGCGGAATCAACGCGCCGGGCAGTTTTACTTCGCCGACTTCGATTTCATCTACGCGAAACTGCCCGAGCCCGGGCTTGAGCACTTCGAGACGCCCACGGACGGTCAGTTGCTGTTTGCCGCTGAACATCGCCGAGAGCGGGCCAAGTGAGTTCGTGCCGCCTAATTCACCGACCGTTGTTTCGCCGCGCAGATATAACCGGTCGTCGCGCACCATCGCCTGAACGCCCGTCGCGCGGCCTGTGATTCCGTGCATGACCGAATCGAGTGCAAACGACGCGAGATCGGCCGGTGAAAGGTTGACGTAGACGGGGCCGTTCTGCTGAGAGAGTGAGGCCACGGCGCTGCGTCCGCGTGCGGCGCCGGCGTTTGTCAACGCCTCCCATTCTGGCGTCTTCGCCGTCGCGGTGGGCGCACTGTGCATCACGGCGCCGACCCGGGCGCGCAATTTAGGTTCCCACATATCGCGCGTGAACCACGCCGCAGCGACCAATGCGAGCCCGACGAGTAAACAACCAATTCGACCGAGGCAGCCAAACATATTTAATGAATTCCAGAGACGGGAGAAGTACTACCGGAGAACCTTTCTTCCAGTACCTCCACGGACAGTGGGTCGTTCCGGCCGTTCAGCGCGCCGGAGCGGAAACCACGGAGGTCGAGTTCCACACGCGTGAAGCCGGCGTCCGTCACGGCTCGACGGAAAGCCTCGCGGCCGGGTTCCATTCGCCAGCGCTCAAGTTCGTCACTCGTAAGTTCGACGCGCGCCGTTTCGCCGTAAAAGCGCACACGCAGGTCGCCCGTCACACCGAGCGCACGCAACGCCCGCTCGGCGGCTTCAACTCTGCCAAGACGCAGCGGCGTGACTTCTGTACCATAGGGCAACCGCGATGCAAGGCACGGCGATGACGGCTGTGACCAGGTCGGAATATCGCGAGCCTGCGAAAGCGCACGGATATCGTCTTTGGTGAATCCAAGTAGTGCCAGCGGTGATTCCACTCCTTGCTCTGCGGCCGCCTGTTTACCGGGCCGATGCCCACCGAGATCGTCGGCATTGGTTCCATCGACGACGACGTGGAAGCCACGCTCGCGCGCCACGGGAATAAGTCGCGACCAGAGTTCCGTTTTACAGAAATAGCATCGATTAGATGGGTTCGCCGCGTAGCGCGGGTCGTGCAGTTCGTCGGTATCTAGTTCGAGCACCGGCACACCGAACCGCGCGGCAACTTCGCGCGCTTTGGTCCACTGCTCCAACGGATAACTGGCACTCCGCCCAATCACCGCGAGCACACGCTCGGGGCCAAGCGCGTCAAGCGCCACGCAGGCGAGATAGGTCGAATCCACACCGCCGCTGAATCCCACCACCACGGAGCCCTGTTCGCGCATCCACGCGACGAGCGCCGCTTCTTTCGCGACGGATGCCGGGCCGGGCAGGAAGGCGGAGCTCATCTATTAAAGGTATCGGAGCACCGAATCGGCGAGAAGGGTGCGCCGCCCGCACCGCACGCTAGAATAAACAGATGACAATGCGCTATGTGGGAGTCAGCGGCCCCGGCGGCCCGGAAGTAATGGAAATGCGTGACGGTCCAGTGCCGGTGGCTCGCGCTGGCGAAGTGCTCATTCGTGTCGATACTGCGGGGGTGAACCGCCCCGATCTCAGTCAGCGCGCCGGCACGTATCCGCCGCCACCAGATGCTTCTCCCATACTCGGCCTTGAAATCGCCGGCCACATAGCGACGCTCGGCGCTGACGTGTCAGAATGGAAGGTCGATGATGCGGTGTGTGCGCTTGTGCCAGGCGGCGGATACGCCGAGTTCGTTGCCGTGCCAGCGGTGCACTGTTTGCCGGTGCCCGAGGGACTGACCATTGAGCAAGCGGCCGCGTTGCC
>JANYBD010000060.1 GCA_025360995.1 Gemmatimonadota bacterium | reverse complement strand
ATAGTCCGGCTCATATCGCCTGCGCAAGCCGCACCGACATAACTATTCGAGCCCCGCCAGCGCATCGCTCACTCCACGAACCATGGCTTGCAATGAAAAGCTGCGTCGCGCGTGGATGCGACCGCGCTCCGCCATCGCGGCGGCTCCGGCCGGGTCGGAGCGAAGCGCCCCGATCGCCCGGGCCAGTGCTGAGGCATCGCCCGGCGGGACAAGTACACCGGTGTCGCCGTCATCCACAATTTCGATGACACCTCCAGCCCGCGCGGCAATCACCGGACGCCCCGCCAACATCCCCTCGACAATCACGCGACCGAACGGCTCCGGATACACTGACGCATGGACAACTACATCCGCGGCGCGCATCAGGAGCGGCACATCGGAACGAAAGCCCAGAAAGTGTACGCGCCCGTCGAGTCCAAGGCGCGAAGCCTGTGCCTTGAGCGCCGATTCGAATGCCTCTTCGCCGAACAGCGGCGCGCCGACAATCAACGCATGGACGTCGGGCAACCCGGCGAGCGCGTCGAGGAGAACCTGCTGGCCTTTCCATTCATGAAATCGTCCAAACATCGCGACGAGATAGTCGTGCGCGGGAATACCGAGTTGCTCGCGTGCGGCCGCGGCGGCCCTATCGTCAATCGCATCAAATGGAGCGGGGTCAATGCCGTTGTGCACAACTCGAACGAGCGCCTTGCTCCCTCCAGCCGCAACAAATGCGTCCGCCGTCGCGTGCGAGTTCGCGATTATGCGCGCCGCACGCAGATTCGCCAGCGTGACGGCGGCAGTAATGTTGGTGCGACTGAAATGCGGCGGAGCAAGTATGTCACGCAAATACCACACCACCGGCCTGCGAGCGATCAGCCCTGCTGCCAACGCGACGACAAATGCTTTCTGAGAGTTCGCACACAGAACCGTGTGTGTGTTGACGTGCTTCGCCACTCGGCGTGCAACCCGTATGGTGTCTGCAAGAGCCGCTGGTGATGGCAGCCGCGTGCTCTTTTTTACTTGTTGCAGCGCACCCAACGGCAGCACGCTGACGGTGATTCCCCGTGCCTCGAGGGCCGCGCGAAATGGACCGTCGGCAAGCAATACGACTTCGGCCCTCGCTCCGAATGCCCCGGCAACATCGAGCAACGACAGTTCGGCACCGCCGAGCACGCCGGCGTGATCAATGAACAGTGCGCGCGGTTCGGCGACCGTCAACGTATCGCCGCTTCGTATACCGCTCGGATCCTCTGGGCGATCATCGGCCAATCATAGTGGCGGCGTGCATAGTCGAGGCACTCGCGGGCACTTGGCAGCGGCAATACACCGGTGAGGGCATCGCAAACGCCTTGTGCAATCGCCTCCGGCCCGGTACCCGAAAGAATCAGTCGCTCGGAAAGTCCGCCCACTGCCTCGGGCAATCCGCCAATTGGCGTGACAAGAACCGGCGTTCCCGCTGCGAGTGACTCGGGAACAATTAACCCAAAGCCCTCGAGTGCGACAGTTGGCACGACCGTGAGATCGGCGGCGCGATAAGCGCTTGGAAGATCGTCGTCAGGTAGGAAGCCCAACAGTCGCACATTGTCTGTGAGGCCGAGTGCTTCGACCTGTGCCTGAAGTTCCGCGGCGATCGGACCGGATCCGGCGATGAGTACGAGCACATCCGGAATGCGCTCACGGATTTCGGCGGTGGCGACAATCAGTTCGCTCAGCCCCATACGCCGCATAAGACGACGCACAGCCAACACGATCGGGCGTCCAACAGGCCAGCCGAGTCGCTGTCGGCACTCGATGCGCGACTCTTCAATCGCGAACCGCGCCACATCGACGCCGCCGGGAATGACGTGAATGCGTTCTGCCGCTATTCCGAACCGTCGCTGCAAAATTCGTCCGAATGGCGTGGACAATACAATGAACGCCGCGGCACGCCGATATACGATCCGCTCTACCGCCGTCTTCGCCAGCACCGTCAGCGGCGATTGCCGCTCCGCATGCCCTTCCAATCCCCACGGTCCTTGAAAGTGTACAACCAGCGGGTGATCGGCCAACTCACCAAGTACCGACGCCGTATACAGCGCAAAATGCGAAACGACGAGCAGCCCCGGATCACTGCGAAGCAACGGACGTGCTAGGCGGCGCACGGCAAGCAATCGTGGAAGCAGTGCCTCGGAATGCGGCGCAAACCCTTCGATCACTCCGCGCGAGTCTTCGGTGACCTTTTCGGACCCAGCGACCAATCCCCGCACCTCGACGCTCGCGTCAGGCAGATGGTGCGACAATTCGTAGTACACGCGATTGAGGCCACCAGGCTTTTCCGGGAACCATTCCATCCCGAGCTGTAGTGTGCGCACGGCCGCGCGGTTAGTGCGCTCCTGCGGTCGCAGAAACGCATCCATTCTTGCGTCACGATCGAGCGTGCGGTCGAGGACAATACGTGCCCACACTTCGAGCACCAGCAGCGTCCAAATCTGCTCGCCCCAATCGCGCACTCCGGTGAAGTGCTCTGCCAAGATGCGACGTACGTATTCCGGGCGCACCCATCCGCGATCGAAGAACGTGCGATTGTCGAGCGCCGCACGCACGTATGGTGCGAGTTCACCGCGAAGCCAGCGCGCGGCGGGCATCACGAATCCGCGTTTCCGACGATACACAACAAAATCCGGCACGAACCGCGCGGCAACCCGCTTCAGGATATGCTTCGTTTCGAAACCGCGCAGCCGCAGTGCGGTCGGAATCGTTGCGGCGTATTCAATCAGCGCCGTGTCGAGCAACGGTGACCGGGCTTCCAGACTGTGGGCCATTGACGCTCGGTCGGTTTTCGCCAACAACTGGTCGGGAAGATACGTGTTGAAGTCCCCGAACATGGCGCGGTCCACGTCGTCCGTGCCATCTGCATCATTCCACACGCTCCTGTAGAGCGCATCTGGATGTTGACCGCTGACGGCTTCCAGAAACGGTGTGGCATACGCCTCCGTGCGGAATTGCCGAAATGCCCGATCATATACGAATGCGTCGGCGGCAGTCGAAGCGCCGGCGCGGGCAAGCAATGCAAGCCGGCGCAGGGGGCCGTCCGCGTGCGCGCTCAATGTGGCACCCAAGACCCGCCGCAATGACTGAGGCAGGTATCTGCGATATGGCTCGGCGACGCGCTCAACCATCGGCCGCGTGTAACCGCCGAATAGTTCATCACCGCCATCACCGTTTAGCGCGACCGTCATCCATCGTCGCGCTGCCTGGGCGAGGTAGTGAGTTGGGACGATCGACACATCCGCCACCGGCTGTCCATAGTGCCACACGATAGATGGCAAGTCAGCCACCAGCGCCGGGCGCAACGTCTCCTCGTGCAACCGCATGCCGAGCCGATCGGTCACCGCGCGCGCGTACTGCCGTTCATCAAACTCCGGCTCGTCGAATCCCAGCGTCATTGCTTCGATCGGCTTCGAACTTTCCTCGGCGGCAAGAGCGGCGATGAGCGACGAGTCAACGCCGCCCGAAAGAAATACGCCAACCGGTACATCACTTTCGAGCCGCTTTTTGACTGCTTGCCTTGCCAGCACTTCAACGTGTTCAATAATTTCCGCTTCTGATTCCGTAGTTTTTGTCGCGTATGAAACCGTCCAGTACCGCTTCAACTCGCACACACCGGAATCCAGCGAAAATGTCAGCGACTGTCCGGCCATGAGTTGCCGTACACCTTGAAAAATACTGAGTGGTGCAGGCACTGCCTGATAGACGAGATAGGCATCCACTGCATGTGGATCGACCGGCGGCGTGCCGGGCAAGAACGCCAAGAGCGCGTTCAGAGTGCTTGCAAAATGAAACGTGCGACCGTCGTGCCGAAAATGGAACGGCTTTTTTCCGGCCCGATCGCGGGCGGCAAACAACATGCGTTTTTCTTCGTCCCACAGCGCGAACGCAAACATTCCGTCGAGACGTTTCAGCAGTCCGTCAAATCCCCACTTTCGATAGCCGAAAAGTACGACTTCGCTGTCAGTGTGAGATGTGAACCGGAAATCGCCTTCGAGCTCGCGCCGGAGGGTGTGAAAATTGTAGATCTCACCGTTGAATACGAGGACACGTTCCCGATCCTCTGAGAGCATCGGTTGATGCCCCGCCGGCGAGAGGTCAATGATCGACAAGCGCCGTGCCCCGACACAAGCCTGTGCGCTCGCCCAAACACCGGCATCGTCAGGACCGCGATGCCACATTAAATCGCGCGCCGCGACCAATCGGTCTCGCGACGCTGTAGCCCCTTCCCTGACGACTCCGATAATTCCGCACATCTTATGCGTTCCCCGTCAACTGGCGGCGGGGCGACGACTGCTGTTCCGCCGCCGCTGATTCAAACACCGCAAATTGTTCAGCGGCAATCCTCTCCCAATTGTACCGGAGTGAACTCTCCACCGCGCCGCGCGAAAGACGCGACCGCAATTCCCGGTCATCGCGCAACTGTTCGATTTTCTCGCGGAGCGCGGCCACGCTCACCGGTACGAGCCAGCCATTTACGCCATCACGCACCAGTTCCTCGGTGCCGTTAATCGAGTGCGCGACAATCGGTAGTCCACTGGCGGCCGCTTCCAGCGTCACCAACGAGAATGCTTCATAACGGGACGGAAACACAAAGACATCACAGGCCGCATAGAACTCCTGCGGTGCGATGGAAGGTCCGGGAAACACGACTTGGCGCGATGCGCCGAGCTGGGCCGCATATGCCTGCATGCCCTCGCGATTTCCACGACCAAGGATGACGAACCGCGTATCCGTCAGTCCGGCAACCGCGGCGATAGCGTCACGCACCCCTTTGCGTTCCCAGTCCCCACCAACAAAGAGACAAAGAAAATCGTCGGGTGGCAGTCCCAAATGCAGGCGCAAAGCCCGTTTCGTTGCAGCGTCAGCCGCCGGGCGAAAGACGGCGGGGTCCACACCGTTTGGTATCACAACAATTTTCTCATCTGGCACGTCATAAAACTCGCGCAGTTCCCGCGCCGTACCGTGTGAGACCGCAATCACCCGCTTAAGACGCGACGCACCATAGGCGCGACGCTCTTCCGAAACAAAATGGGCCTGCGCCATCCGTTGATACGCTGCGCGTATGCCGGCGCCGCCACGAATCCCGCCGAACCGGGCAGTAAATGCCGCGTGACAGAACTGTGCCGTAATTACATCAGCATCAAGTGCCGCGGCACCGATAGAATTGGAAATTGTGCAACCGGCGCGGCGTTCGGCCACTCGCGCGGCTCGCGCGAACGCCCACGTGCGCACTACTGATGGACGTGACGGGCCATGGATCGGTATCCATTTCACCGGCACAGCACCAAGATCACATACGCGTGCAATCACCGTAACAGGTATCTGCCGTGCGATGCGCGAAAGAACCTCGGCGGCGGCCCGTTCCATACCACCACGACGATGCACTTCGTGTGCGATGAACGCGAGCGAAAACGGTGTCATATGCGTGACACCGCGTCGCTGCGGCGCTGCAGTAGCACGGCCATTGCCGTATGGCTCCGGCGGGCGATCCACGCCGGGAGCCGGCGTGTGACCCACTCAAATCCATAGAACGCGGCAGACGGCAGCACGCGGTGCAGCATCGCCGTTTTCAAATGCCCATTCGTCAGCGGGTTCGTGAACAAACGAATCTCGCGCACAATGAGGCCGGCGGCCTGCGCCAGGGGCCCGATTTCATCCGAATGCAAAAGAAAGATGTGACCGCTCGCATCCGGCTGGAATTGCATCGCTTCGTACTGCGAGGCATCCGCCGTGTCGGAAAAACGCGGACGGTCGGACAGGAAGTAACCGCCATTCGGTGTCGAGAGAAGTACATATCCACCTGGACGGGTCAGCCGCGCCACCTGAGCCAGAAATTCATCCGGATGGGCTACATGCTCGATGATCTCGGTGATGATGACCAGATCGAATGGCTCCGGAAACGTCAAATTAAATGCATCACCCGGTGCGTACCGCACGCATCCGCGTTCATGTTTCAGTCGCACATATCCTTCGAGATCGGCGCGAAGATCGTTCCATGTGACATCATAACCCTGCTCGGCAAGCCAAAGCGTGTAGTTGCCCTGCGCAGCAGCGAGGTCCAGTACCCGGTCGCCCGGCTTGAGGACGTCGGCTGCCATCTCGAGCAAATGGCGAGCTCTGGTGTGATAGGCCCGTGTGTGCCCAAGGTTCGTGCGTTCACCGAATATTTCGACCCGATCAAATTCGTAAACGTGACGCCAGCTCTCCGGCCAGTTGGCCGCCGGGACTACCGTCCTCACGATGCGCTCCCACGGTCAACAGGAAACTCGGCGGCCGCAGTCGACTCCCAGACCCGAATGTGGGTGTACACGTACCAGAGTTCCCGTACGAGCGACCAGAGTGCGAGCACAGTGTCAAATGATTTTGAAGTGTTGCGAATCACACCGAGCCGGTAACGGACGATGCGCGAATAAAGTGCGGCGCGAACCGGGCGCGCCGCGCCGTGCTTGTACATATAGCGCACTTCGGACTCGCGATAGGCGCCCAAGCGATCACCCGGGGGCTGGCGACGCGGCGGGTGATTCACGATCGCCTCGCGCACGAATAGTACGCGCTCACCAGCAGCATGAAGGCGGAGCCGAAGGTCCTGATCTTCCATATGGGGATATCGAAACGCTTCGTCAAATCCACCGATAGCGGCGAAGGCAGCAGAACTGATAAGAATATTGCATGACCAAAGTTTTCCGCCCGTGAGATTCTCAGGTGCGTGAAAGAGCGGCGACCCGAAGCCGCCTTCACACGTGGTCTGGCCCTCGTAGACGCGAACAGTTTCGGTACACACCCGCATGAACGCTGCGAGCCACTGGGCGCTCGGCTCGGTGTCGTCGTCAGTGAAGGCAATCCACGCACCGCGCGCAGCACGGGCACCGGCGTTCCGATTTGCCGCCGGTCCGTTACGGGGGCCCTTAATCACTCGCACCCAGGCGTGAGTTGCCGCCAACTCCAACCGGGCGCCATCTGAAATGCCATCGTCAGTGACAATGACTTCGTACTGCCCACCGTCGAGCGTCTGCATTCCGGGGGTGAGCCGATCAAGGCAACGACGCAATAACTCCGGACGATCCCGCGTCGGAACCACAACGCTGATGAGTGGACGAGACGCGTCGGCCATAGCCAAATCTACGGCATGGGTCAGGTGACCGCCCGTTGTGCCACACTCTCTTGCAGCGCAGCGATTACATGGGCGGCATAGTGACGGTCATCGAACAGTTGTGCACGCGTCCGTGCGGCGGCACCAACTTTCTTCGCGAACGACGGATCATCGAGATACCCCAGCACCGAGGCAGCAAGCGCTGCCGCATCGCCGTACGGTGACAGCAATCCGTCTACGCCCGGTGTAATCGTCTCGGACGGTCCACCTTCAGCGCCAGCCACCACCGGCTTTCCCAGCGCCATTGCTTCGATCACGACAATGCCAAACGGTTCGCGGTCGGACGCATGCACAACAATATCCATCGCTTGCATCCACTCGGAAACGTTGGGCTGATAGCCGGCAAACGTCACCGCTCGGTCGATGCCCAGCGCCTTAACACGAGCTTGCAGTTCGGCGGGATACCGGGACTCTGTTTCGTGCGGACCGCCGACGATCACCGCATGCACGTCGGGGTGACGGACGAGTATTGCAGGAATCGCATCCAGAAAGACATCCATTCCCTTCCAATGCTGCAGCCGACCGACGATCCCAATGAGTGGACCCGTGATCGGCAGTCCAAATTTCGCACGCAACGTTTCTGGCGTTGCGAGCCCATCGGGATTGAACTCGTCGAGGGCGACACCGGGGTATACGAGCCATTGTTTGCGGGCCGGCCAAACACGCGATTGCGCTGCGGCCCCGCTTCGCGACAGGACGATTACGCCGCGAGCGGGAAATAGTGTTGCTATGCGGTCGAGCCAATCCGGGCGCGGAGTCCCGACCTGGTACCAGACGTTCGGTATTCCGGCGAGCAGCGCCGCCGGCCCAGCGGTAAGTTCGCCGGCAACCATCCAACCGAGAATAAGATCGGCGCAAAACTGGCGCGCGATTGCCGCAACTCTACCTACTGCACCGGCACGTTTGAACACATCACGGAAACGGCCAGACGGCACCAGTTGCACTTCAATTCCCAGTGCGCGGGTTTCCTCCACCATAGGACCGTCACGAAGATAGACGACCATCCACTCGACGCCTTTGTTGCGGCCGTGACGGAGCAATTGCCGCAGCATCAGCTCGCCGCCCCCTAACGGCGTGGCCACTGGCATCACGATCAGCACCCGCAGAGAGTTCACGCGTCCCCCGGCTCGGGAATATGATGTGCGACCTGATCACCGCGGGCGACGGCCTCGCGCCAGGCGTGCCACCCCAACATCCGGCCTGAGAGCGTCGCTCGCCAACGTGCTAAAGCAACTCGGTCGCCAAGGAGCAGCAGCCTCGGCAACTGGGCGAGTCCGGGTTCGATGCGCGTACCCACCAGCAACGCCCACGCGATAAACGCCAGCCGTGCGAACCCCTGCTGATGTTCAAGGAGCAGAAGCGTTTCATTGTGCACGGCATCGCGTTGCGGGCCAGACGCAAAAAGTCCGCGATGGCGCTGATCATCGCCGTGGCGCGGCGCGATATGATGATCAACGGCAATTTTTGGATCGAACACCAGTGTCCAACCCGCACGCCGGAGCGGGAGACACACAGCGAGTTCCCAGAACATCTGCGCGCCCGTGCCCACCAATCGCCTGTCGAATCCGACCGCACGCAAGAGCGGCGCCCGGTACGCTGCGTTCGCACCCTTCAGGACGTCCACTGCTCGCGGCGGGCCGGCCCCGAGATGGTGATTGCCGATTACCCGTCCGAACCATTGAACTCGACCGACGTCCGTGCAGTCTGTTCGCTCCTTCGTCTGCCAGTCCCGACCGCCGACGCCACCTATCCGCGCGTCATCAAATCCCATTGAAATGCGCTCGATCCAGTCACCGTGTGGCTCGGTATCGTCATCCGTGAGAGCGATAATGTCGCCACGACACTCGGCCAACGCGGCATTCATGGCAGCAATCACGCCGGGCTCGGCGGTCACGGCGCGACGAATCGGATAAGGCCACGTCACACCGAGTGAGTCGAGGCAGTCTGTCGATTCCATATCGTTTGCCCGTAGACCCACAACAACCTCAAATGGTGCCTGCGTCTGGCGCCCGAGCGCGAACAGACAGCGCTTCAAAGCGTCCGGCCGGCGCCAAGACGGCACGAGTACGGAGACCGTCGGCAAAGACAAGGGGATTGAGTGGCGGCGAAAAGGCAGTGGCGCGCCTAAGCGCACCACTGACGGAACACTATGAGTATGCACTTCGGGCCGCGCATCGCCAAGGCACGTGACGGGGCTTCCCCCCCGCGGTGCGGCTGGTAGAATCAGACGAGGAACAGGCCCGCCTTCCCCTTCTCGCCCGCCATACTGCCGACCGTGCCCACCGCGCTGCATGTGATCCGTCCAATAGGTGATCGCGCATTTCCCGATCTGGGGGAAGCGTGGCGCTTTCGCGACCTCTGTTTTGCACTGGGTCGGCGCGATGTCACACTACGCTATCGGCAGACCTTACTTGGTGTAGTCTGGGTGGTGTTGCAGCCGTTGATCGCCGGCGGATTGTTCGCGGTGGTGTTTGGCAAAATCGCCGGACTGAAAAGTGAAGGCGTGCCGTATTTCGCCTTTGCCTATGCCGGCTTCATTGCGTGGGGTGCATTTCAAAATGTCCTTTCGCGGTCCAGTTCCGCTCTGCTCGCACAAAGCAATCTCGTCACCAAAGTCTATTTTCCGCGTCTCATACTGCCGATCTCGACGCTCTTTTCGTCGTTCGTCGATTTTGCGGTAGGCCTCGGGTCGCTCGGTGTGCTATTGGTGATTTTTCGCGTGAATCCGGGTTGGCCGCTGCTCACCCTCCCTTTTTGGGTGCTTATTCTGCATGCAATGGGACTGGGGTTAGGGACACTGGCATCAGCATTTACCGTACGATTTCGCGACCTCAACTATGCTTTGCCAATACTGACGCAACTGTTGATGTACGCGAGCCCGGTCGCCTATTCAACGACGGTCATTCCCATCCAGTACCGCCGGTACTTCCTGTTGAATCCTTTGAGTGGCGCCTTAGACGGATTTCGTTGGAGTGTGCTTGGTACGTCAGCGCCTGGAGTCACTGGTACGGTGATTGCTCTCGCCGGTGCGATCGTCAGCCTGTTCATCGGGGCGGCGATTTTCGCCCGCTACGAACGCCATCTGGCCGATGTCATTTAAGGACGCACCGGCTGTTGCCGTCAGCGGTCTGGGAAAGGTGTACCGCCTTGGGACCGAAAGTGGTGCAACAACGGCGCGCGAAGCGGTGGTGCACGCCGTGCGTGGTGGCAAAGCACGGGCGCCCGCGGAGATGCTGTGGGCCCTGCGTGATGTGAACTTCGAACTCGCCCGCGGTGAAACGCTCGGCATCATCGGCCGCAATGGCGCCGGCAAAAGCACGTTGTTAAAGTTGATTTCGCGTATCACCTGGCCTACCGAGGGCGAGATCAGATTGTACGGCCGACTCGCCAGCCTGCTCGAAGTTGGCACCGGCTTCCATCCGGAACTCACCGGCCGTGAGAATATTTTTCTCAATGGCACTATTCTTGGCATGCGCCGTCACGAAATCCTCCGACGATTCGACGAAATTGTGGAATTCGCCGAGATCGCAAGGTTTCTCGATACCCCGGTGAAACGGTACAGCAGTGGGATGTATGTGCGTCTGGCATTCGCGGTCGCCGCGCACCTCGATCCGGAGATTCTTGTGGTCGACGAAGTGCTTGCCGTCGGCGACGCCGCATTTCAGCGCAAGTGTCTGGGGAAAATGGGCGAAGTGGCACGCGAAGAGGGTCGTGCGGTGATTTTTGTGAGCCACAACATGGTCGCGATCACCGCGCTCTGCGCTCGCGGCATCCTCCTCGAAGGCGGCCGGGTCACGGCCGACGGCGCGGCCGGAGCTGTCGTGCAACAGTATCTTCGCACACTCGAGACGCTCATTACCACGCCACTCGCTGCGCGCCGTGATCGCATCGGTACTGGGGCGTTACGATTCGAATCAGTTACCGTGCGCAACGTCAGTGCTGGCAGTGGGCTCGTGCGTTCCGGCGACGACGTGGAGCTCTCGATCGCCTATCAATCCGATCAACCCACACTCAACAACGTCCACGTCAACGTGATCATTCACGGGCCCCTGGATGAACAACTCTGCCAGCTCTCGAGTGGCCCTCAACGCGGCGATTTTGAACGCATCCCTGGAAATGGCTCGTTTCTGTGCCACATTCCGCGGCTGCCATTCGAAGCCGGTGCGTATCGGATCACCGTATACTCCACGGTGAATGCTGACATTGCCGACTGGGTGATGCACGCGGCGGTGATGGATGTCGAGCCGGGTGATTACTTCGGCACCGGGCGCATGAACGACGAGGGGCAAGGACACTTTTTGGTCACGCACAACTGGGATGTGCGGGCGTAGCGCCTCAGCGCTTGGTGACCACAGCGGCCACGACAATCGGGTAGTCGCGGTCATGTGCGGCTAGTTCATGTTCACGCAGTTCCTCGGTCGCCATTCCGGCAAGAAACGCGTGTGCCACGAGCGCATTGCCAAATGATTGCACGTGCACGTTTGCCGCGCCGAAATCCCGTTCGAATAAACGCGCCGCCGACTGCTCCGTAAAACGCCAATAGTCGCCCCAGCGGTCGGCATCGTATCGGCTGATTGCGGAGATCGACGGCACGGTAATGAGCGCGCTACCGCCCGGTGCGAGCATGCCGTGAATCGTACGCACGACCGCCGGCAAATCGAAGGTGCACATGAGCACTTGTGTCAGAATGACGGCGTCGAAGGCGCCGAGCGGAATTCCGGCACCGGATTCAAGGTCGCCGACAATCGTCGCATTCGGGTTTTCCGCAGTAGCGTGCAACACATCGCTTTTCGTGACCCGGTCGCCGCCGAAAGACCTCGTATACGAGCGGTCGGCAACTTCGAGGACACGGCCGCGAATCAGCGCGGCGTGTTCGCCTAAAAATCGTTCGATAAAATAGCGGTCGATCGGTTGCCCTCTGTCCGCGCCGAATAGGCGACTGACCGGTTCGGGTCGACGCAGGTCACCCAGATCCACGCGTTCACGGCGACGCCACCATTGGCGAATTGGCAGGGCCACGAGCCGATGGGAGAGCCGGTCGAATATGCTCATGAAAACGCGCCAATGCGCCAGGCGTACACCAACGCGAACCAGGGGGCATCGCCCGGATCACGGAAGGGCGGCTTCGTGCGCGGATTCGTTTGTGCATCGAGGTCGTGGACGAGGTAACGAAACTGCTGACTGTCGAGCAGGTCCAGCAACGGACCGAGTCGCTGTTCGCCACCAGGCCAGCCGTGGTACTCGATCACCATGGCGCGCACTCGACGCAAACAATTGCTCGTCGCGGCTTCGCGCAACACGTCGAGTTCAGCACCTTCGATGTTGAGTTTGAGAAAATCAACGTCGTCCGTGAGATACCGCGAGAGGGTCACAACTTGCACACGCATGTCCGTAGCGCCGGACACGAGCGCACCTCCCGCCTGTCCATCAGGGACAAATGACATTTGCCCATCGGTGGACCCCAACGCAGCATCTACAATCACGACCTGCGAGGCATTGTTGGCAGCGAGGTTTTCCCTCAACATCGCGCCAATGCGGGGATCGGGTTCGAATGCTGTGATGCGAGCGCCTGGATGATCGCGCAACGTAGCGAGCGAGAACATCCCGATGTTCGCACCCCCATCGATGACCACTGGGTCTGGTCGCGATGTCTCGAACGCATAGCAGCGGCGAACCAATTCGTCTTTGTACTGCATATAGGCATTCAGTCCATCGGTCACGCGAAGCGAGAGCCCGCCCACTGTCACGTGCCCCCCGTCCGGCACGCGAAGAACTCGACTGCGTACGAATTCCAGTTGCAGTTCGCGCAGCGATCGGCGAACGGCGGCGCGCAAGCGACGAACAAGCGTATACATGGCGATCAATCTACGCGGACGGATGGTCCATGGCGTTGCGGGTCATTGGCCCCGCAACTGCTGAAGCACGTCCCGCACACGCGCCCGCCATCCACGCGGCTGGCTTCTCTCCATCTCGATCTCAACCGCGCGGCGCCAGAGAGCCGCAATCTCAGGATTTTCTTCTACGGCCGGCCAAACGGATGGCATCGGTGGCGCCGCGCGTTCGATAGGCGCATCCCAGGTCGGGTCGGAACGCGCATTGGTCGCTCGTGGATCGTAGCCCATATGCTCCACCATGGTCCATGGCGGACATAGCGACAGTCCGCCACGAGCCAAATGGTCGGCGATGAACCGCACAGCCCAAAGATTCCGCGCGCCTTCTGACGCGGCATACAATGGCAAATCCGCACCGTACGAAGCAGGCTCGCCGCCGTGCGCGGCGTACTGTGCCAGCCGCTGTGCCGCCGTGCCCTGATCCATCCCGCGCCACGAGCGGGCATACGCACCCCAAAAGAGTGTGTTCACACGGCGGCTGAAGAAAGGCTGGTCGCCGACCGTTGTTGGTGTGACGCGGGAATGTGTCCAAGCGCTCACACTGAACACCCGTGGGTCGTCGCGATAGTGATCGAGCGCTGCGGTGAGGTACCGGTACGCACCCGGCGCAACGAAAAGATCATCTTCGCAGATAATTGCCGTGGCGTGACGCGCAAACACATCCGTCGCACCGGCAAGAATTGACCGGCCGAGGCCGAGATTATCCGTGCGTTCCACATGGATGACCTCTGCCCACGCGACGTCGTGAAGCATGGCACGGACGGCTGTGACGCTTGCAATCTCTGAGTCGGCTCGGGGTCCATCACTGAATGCATAGATCAATGGCACCGCATTCGAGCGTAGTCCTTCCAGCGTCCTCGCCAGAAGGTCAGGACGCGCATGGGCGAACAACACAACCGGCGTGATATCGCTCACGCATGCCCCTCAACTTTGTTAACCGCGCGCCGATTCGCCACCGCACGAAACATTGACGCGTATTGCGGCGCCAGCGTCGCCCACGAAAACCGACTGTACGCCTTATCGTGTTGGGCTCGCGCCACGACTCCGTCGCGCGGCGCGGAGAGCGCATCGGCGAGCAACGGAGTGAGTGCACCAGAAATGCTCAAGTCAGTACGGCGCGCCAACGTGCCGAAGATATACTCCGTCGTTGGACTCTCGTGCGCCACGCATGGCACGCCGGCCGCGAGCGCTTCTACGTATGCGAGACCAAATCCTTCAACAAGACTCGCCAACACAAAAACGTCCGCGGCGCGATACGCGTCCAGGACCGCAGCATGTTCTACCGTTCGCATTGTGCATCCGCCTGGACCAAGCAACGCCGTGGCCAATGCGCAAATCTCCGCCGTTTCCGCGCCGTCTTCCCCGAGCAAAAGTAAGTGTGGACGCGGTGCTGGCAGCGCGGCAACCTCCCGAATTACGTAATCCATCCGTTTGTGGCTCGCGTTGAGCGCGCCGACACTGAGCACTAGCGGGCCATCCACTGGCGCGCCAAGCGATGCACGAATGCGACGTCGCTCAGCGTCGGCGGCGGATTGCCAGTCCCGTTCGATCGACAGTCCATGCGGCAGCAAGAGCTGCCGGTCGGGCGATTCCCCCCGTGCCATCGCACTCGCCAAATGCTCGGGACTCACCTGTTGCACTGCATCGCAGCGGGTGAACGGTCGTGTTGTCGGGCCGCCGTTGTAATACAGCATTCGAAATCGCTGCCCGCTGATTCGCCGCCAATGCCAGCAGGCGTTCCCCAAATTAAGGTCGCCGAAATAGACCACGTCTGGCGCCTCTCTCATCAGCGTCGGCAGAAACCCGGCGAAGAAAGTCCCCTGTTCAATAAAATATGAGTCGCGTCCGGCTAGTGTTGCGACGATGCGAGCCGCACGTGACGATCGCGACAGATTCCAAACTGCGCGCTCTTGCATCTGCAAGGCGCCGCCGCCACCAAACACCGTAAGCTCAACACCCGGCTGTGACCGCATGGCGACCGCGCAATCCCGCGCGAACGCTTCGAACCCACGCCGCTCGTGCCCCAGTCCTGTGCACGGAAAAAACACGCGAATCGGCTGGATTCCGTTCACGGCGCGCGCCGTGAAACTAAGAGACGCATGTCGGATGTCCGGGCGCGCCATGCCTCCCACACGCTGCGTTGAAAGCGCGGCTCATACAGCAAATAGACGTTGTCCGTAATTATTTGGCAGTTTCTTGCCGACAACACCGCTTCCACTCGCGCCCATTCGATGTGATCATCGTCCCAAATATGCAGATCGCCTTCGGGCATCCATCGCGAATTAAACCATCGTCGCCATTCCAGAAATCCCCGAATCCTTTTCCAATAACGCGCCGGCTGGAATACATACCACCACCGACGTCTGGGCCAGACGACCGCCTCGCGAAGAAACGCCCGATATGATTCCGAAATCCAACTCGCGTCTGAGCGTTCATGGTCGACGAATATCACACCCCCGGGCCGCGTGACGCGGACCATCTCCGCCACCAGTCCGGCATAATCTGGCACGTGATGCAGAACGGAGTACGTCGCGACAAGATCGTACGTCCCATCGGGAATTGGCTGAAGATCACGACCATTCAGCGGAACAGTCTTAAACCGTCCCGACGAAGCAAAGCGGCGGGTAGCCTCAGCGAGCAACTTTGTCGAGAGGTCGGCACCGGTAACATCCGCTCCGGCGTTCAGAAGGTGTCGCGACAAATTGCCGGTCCCGCACCCCACATCGAGCGCACGTATAGGGGCCGACTGGCCCTCGCCCGCCACGGTCATGGCATCCGCAATCGCACCGGCGAGGCGATCCTGCTCAATATCGTTGAATATCTCCGGATGATTTCCGTCGTATGCGTCGCCGAGCCGGTCATGGGCAGACCGATTGTGGGCAATCGCGTCGTCATTCATCGACGTGCCCGGCGATCAGTGTGCGCAGCCATTCCAGATACTCGCGCGCATGCCGTTTTCTGTCAAACCGGATTGCCGCATCGCGCACCGCATTTGCCGACATCATGGCACGCGCCGGCGCATCAAGCGCGGCGAACCAATCGATCGCTTTGGCGAGTGACTGAGCATCACCTGGCGCCGCCAGTAGGCCAGTCGCGTTCCCGGGATCCATCACGGCTCCAATTTCACCATTCGTCGCCGCCGCTACGATCTGCTCTGGAATTCCGCCCACAGCACTGGCAATCACCGGTGTACCGCAAGCGAGCGCCTCCAGAATCATCAACGGAAATGTGTCGGCACGTGCAGGGTGCACATAAGCATCGGCGGCCTGATACCACTGCACCAGTCGACGCTCGTCGGGTTCAAACGCCACGTGGCGCACCGTCACCGGGCCCACCTGCTCATCGGGCTTGTTCTCGCCAAGGGCAATCCATTGTGCGCCTGCTGCCGCGTTACCAAGCTGCCCTAGGGCTCCGCGAAATGCGGCGCTGTCACGCCAGGTCTGCGAACGCAGACTGGTTGCCGTCGTCAGCATGACCAGTCGCGAGGGATCCAACCCGAGTGCAACGCGCGCCGCGGCCTTATCTTCGGCTCGAAAAAATCCGAGATCCACTCCATATGGAATGACCTTCAATCCGCGCACGGAAGGCGCTAGCATTGAGCGCTGCACGCGGTCGGCCATCCAGGTACACGGCACACCCACCCATAACGCACTCCGCGCCAAAATTTCGCGTTTGCGTGCCCAATTGATCGCCGTCTCATCACGCGGTACGGCAGGGTAAATCCACAGCGCCGGACAGGATCCGCATCCGCTTTCCCATCGGCCGCACTCAAACGAATGGGCACAGTGGCCACTCAATAGCCAAGCGTCGTGCAAGGAAATTATCGTGGGTACCTGTGCACTGAGCGCTGGCAGCGCCCGAAGGTCAAAATAGCCGCCATGCAGATTGTGGAGATGCAACGCATCCGGCCGCCGTGGCGTCAGTTCCAGCAACGACGCAGTACCTGGAAAATCAAAATCTTCGAACCCCTGTCGGCGATGCGCACCGCGCGACGGCTCGGCGATATCATTGCGCAAAATGCGAGCTGCGCGAAATCCAATACCTCGCGGCGGTATGGTCGCGGCCAGATGATGCATCGACCGTGCCCAAGCGCTTCGGTGCTGAAGATTCGGGATCTCCACAACTTGCGGAGCACTACTGCGTCGAATCCCGGTCGCAAACCATGCGTCCGCCCCTGCCGCCATGTAACTCTGGTGCAGTTCGCGGGCGACGCGTTCGGCACCCCCGCCCGCATCTGCAGTATTTACTGTTAGTATCGTCGGCGCGCTGTCTTTCACTCGACGAACCATCTATCAAGTTGTGCCAAAAACGTCACCGCATCCCAGTCACGCACCAGTATTCGGGGCACACGCCAGCGCGATGACCACCGCCACGCGGTGCCGCCAATATTCGAGTATCCGGTGTCGAATCCTGCAGTCCGTGCAGCCGCCACCGTAATGGCAGAAACGTCCGCCGATTCGCCATACGGATATGCGACCGCCGTCACCGGCTTCGCTATCGTCGTTTCCAGCCAGCGACGACTGTCGCGTAACTCATGAGCCTGTTCCGTGGCAGACAACTGCGCGAGTGATGGATGCGTCATGGTGTGCGCGCCAATCGACACGCCGCGCGCTTCGGCGAGCGCTATCACTTCCTTGGTTGATACTGTCCGGTGTGATTCACGGGCACCTTCCGTAACTCCAGACCAATCGCGCCACCGCGACACGAGTACGTCACGCTCCGTCGTTGGCATTCGACGCAACGCGGCTACCATCCCGCGGTACAGCCGATGACGTGATGACGGGTCGACGCGTGCGGCCACGTTCCACTCCATTCTACCATCCTCCGCGGCGATAGCCGCACCATCTTCGATGCGCCATGGAATCGAAAGGGCAGGAGGCATTCCGTTGAGCACACGGGGCATGAACGCGATGCGCTCGACTTCGTCCCACCAAAACTCCCTCCCACTGCCAATCATTCCCGCGGTAACAAATACTGTCGCCGGAATGCCGTTCGCGTTCAGCCGCGGAGCCGCAGCGTACAGATTGTCGGCGTAGCCGTCATCAAAAGTGACCGCCACGGCCCGCGCAGGAAGTTTGCCCGCTCGGCGGAGCTTCTCAAATTCGCTCAACGCCAGCGGCTCCATGCGCTCACTCAGTACACGCATCTGTGCGTCGAAATTCTGCGGAGTCACATCCAGCAATTGCGGATCAAAACGTGGCCCGGCAACCCGGTGATATAGGAGCACCAAGCCACGCCGCGAACGCCGCCGAACCACAGTACCAAGCGCTTTAACTGCACGCTGGGTGTGCCAAAGTCCCGGAATTGTGCTCATGACGTTAACATCGCTTCCATCTCTCGACACCATACTTCGAGCACGAGGACCGCGAATGGCAACCAATGGTAACCGCCTGGTGGTGCCTTCATCACGGAGATGGCTTCGGCGCCGGCGCGCGACAGTATCCCGTGCTGCACCAACGCACCGTCGCGGAGAAGCGGACCGTACCGTTCAAAAAGCGCCGCGTGCCATTCGAAAATCGGTGGTTGAAAACCGCGCTTCGGCCGGGACAGCAATTCGGCGGGCAATAAATCGGCGACTGCCGCGCGTAGCCAGGCCTTGGGAGCCTCTAACTGCCCTGTGCCAGCTTTCCGTAAGCCGATGACTGTTTCGATGAGCCGATAGTCGACAAGTGGCACTCGTGCTTCCACTGAATGTGCCATCGACAATCGATCGCCTTGTGCCAGACCAATACTCCGTAGATACATCGCAAAGATGCGGTCGGTCACGGCAATATCCGGACGCGGCGCACCGCCACTGTATTCCCACAGTCGGGCCGGATCTTCGCCGACAAGAGCGTCACGCATCGCATCGCCATACAGTGCGCCTGTGTGCGCGGCGGCTCCTTGAAACTCCTGTGCCAATTCGTAAAACACGATTTGATCCGCGGGAGATTGCATGTCACGCGCTCGCTCGACGAGCGACGAACGCAGCCCCCCGACATCGATCAACCACTCGGCGATTGCGCGGCGACCGCGTGTCGGTGGCGGGTGCAGTCGCGCATACGCTGACCACGGAAATCCGCGCGGCCTCGCCCTCGCCTTCCGCGCCGATTCTTGGACCGCATCGCGTACCCAGTCGTATCCAAAAAAAAGCTCATCGCCGCCGTAGCCTGTGAGCAGCACCGGAACGTTATGATCGTGCGCAAGCTTCATCACCGCGCGATGGCCGTACCCGGAAAGATCAGCGATTGGCTCATCCCGTTCGCAGACAGCGAGAGCGAAATCGCGGACCATCGAGTCCGTGTCGAGTTCGGCCTCATGGACGGGAATCCCCAGTATGCGCGCGAGAGCAACGGCTTGGTCTCTCTCATCGAAAGGAGGTCGCCCGGAGTATCCGACAGTGAATGCAGTCAGTCCCGGTCCATGGGCGTGCGCGGCAAGCGCAGCGACCGCACCAGAGTCCAGTCCGCCGGACAGCGCCACCCCAACGGGCACATCAGCCCGAATGACCAACTTGGCTACCTCATCAAGCGCCTGACGGACAGCGCTCACCGGATCGCCTTTCAGTGGAGGCGCGTCGAGGAGTGACCAATAACGCCATTCCTTTTTCGTCCATGATTGCAGGTCGATCTCGAGGAGCGAGCCAGCATCGAGCTGCCGTACTCCGCGGATGATTGACTTTGGTTCCGGCGCATAGAGAAAATGGAAATACCGGTGTGTTGCAACCGGATCGAGGGCAAACGGAATTCCGCCGCCACTGAGCAACGCCTTGAGTTCGGACGCGAACACGATCCGCCCTTCCTCTTCGCGCAGGTACAATGGTTTTTCGCCGATGCGGTCACGGCCGAGCAGAACGAGCCCACGCCGTGCATCGTGCAGGGCGAATGCAAACATTCCCCGCAACGCCTGCACGGCCTCGGCGCCGCGCTCCTCATACAGATGCACTAGTACTTCCGCGTCGGATCCGCTGCGCAACGTATGTCCGCGCTGCCGTAATTCCGCCTGCAATTCTTTATAATTGTAAATTTCGCCATTGAGTATCAGCGCGATCGATCCATCTTCGTTATAGAGCGGCTGCGCCCCGCCTTGCAGGTCGATAATACTCAGCCGCCGCATGCAAAAATGTGTGTGCTCCGACCGA
>JANYBD010000027.1 GCA_025360995.1 Gemmatimonadota bacterium | reverse complement strand
GGACTGTTTCTCACCGCCTATTCGGCCTTGCTCCAGCTGGGGTTTGCCGTGCCATCCGTGTTGCCACGAATGCGGTGGGCTCTTACCCCACCGTTTCACCCTTACCTGCACGAACACAGGCGGTCTATTCTCTGTGGCACTATCCGTCACCCGAAGGTGCCCAGGCGTTACCTGGCAGCGTGTCCAAGGAGCCCGGACTTTCCTCGATACGGAGATCCATCTTCCGCGTCGCGACCGTCCGGCCGAGGGAATTCCTTCCTCTCAACAATAGCGCGTTTGACCGGGTGTTGCATCGGCCCGGGCTCCAAATGACGCTCGGATGACGGTCATACCGCATGCTCGCTTCCATCCAAACCACGCCGGAGAAAGCGATGCTAGGGGCCACCAGGCAGCGAATTGCGCCAATCACCACCGTACTTGATCCATCCGATCGTACTCGCGTAGACGCGGCAGGCGCGGGGTTATACCGCACCATCCACCGTGACTGCGTCGACGAAGTCCTCCGGGACCTGAAAGAACGCCGCATCAGTGCCGTGGTAGTCTCGGTCTCCCGGTGTATTCGCGAGGAATCCGCACGAGTGGCGGCAGTCGTGCGTGAGTTTCCAAGAATCCCCACGGTCGCACTACTGTCCGGTTCAGGCGAAACGGATCCCGTTGCGGTTTTAACTCTGGGAAACTGCGGGGTGCGCACGCTGATTGACGTGCGGAACCCAGCCGGCTGGCATCAACTGCGCGACCTCCTTGGTGCGGGAGCGTCCAAGGACACAGATCGTGAAGTCGTTACCGTGTTGCGCGCCGACCTGGATGGCGTATCAGCGGATTGTTGGATTTTCTTTGAGTCGTTATTCTCGCCGGCCTTTCGCGTGTCGTCCGTGCGTCAACTCGCGGCGCGCATGCACGTGTTGCCGAGTACGCTGATGAGCCGATTTTTTCGTGCACGATTGCCGGCACCGAAGAAGTATTTGGCATACGCCCGGCTCATTCACGCGGCGCATTTATTTGAGAATCCGGGGTTTTCTGTGGCCGACGTGGCAAACCATCTCGACTACTCGTCGCCGCAGAGCTTTGGGCGGCATGTCCATACGTTGCTGCAAATGACGGCTGGCGAGTTCCGGCGGCGGTATGATGGCGGCCAAATGTTACTGCGGTTCCGTGAAGAGCTGGTACTGCCGTACAGCGGTGCGTTGCGATCATTACGGCCGCTTGCGGCTCGCCCTGGAATGCGTCTTATCCCCCCTCCCCATTTGCTCGGAACAATGGTACCGTAGCAATCCGATCGGCTACATTCGTGCGAGTAATTGCGATGCCGTGGCCAGCGCCACGGCACGCAATCCGGTCGCGGCGATGGCCTCACTTCCACCCTCCTCGCGATCAACGACGGCAAGCACGCCAAGCACCACACCACCTGCTGCGCGTACGGCTGCAACGGCCTTGAGGGCGGATCCACCGGTCGTGATAACGTCTTCGATAATGACTACGGTATCGCCGGAGGAGAACGGTCCTTCAATCACCTTGCCGGTTCCGTGTGTTTTCGCTTCCTTCCGCACAGTAAAGGCGCGCACAGGAGTGCCGGCAAGGGCGCTAGCGTGGGCGATTGCGAAACTGACCGGATCTGCACCGAGGGTGAGTCCGCCGACGGCGTCCGGTGTCCACCCGGCCATACGAATGGCCTCGAGACCCAATGGCCCAATGGTGGCGAGGCCATCGGGACTCATTGTTGTGAGGCGCGCGTCGATATACAGCGACGACTGTCGGCCTGATGCGAGTGTGAAAGTACCGCGGCGTGCAGATCGCGCCGCGAGCATGTCGAGCAGGCGTTCAACCGGAGTCATGATGGCGGAGGTTAGAGGCCGTTGATGCGAGCGTCAATAATGTACGAACGGAGCGGTCACCGGCAAATGGAACACTAGTGGCGTTTCGATCCCGGATGCGCTCCTCAACACTGGCACTAGGCACCGCTTTTGTTTGTGTCTCGGTGGGGTTGGCAATCGCCGACCAGTATGTGCGCCTCTTTGCAGGGTGGCCTGTGCGGCTCGCGCTATGGGCGATGGCCATTGTAGCCATCGTCGCACTGACGCTGGGATTTCTCCAAGAGCGGAAACAAGCTCGGAGTATTGCCGAGCGATCAGCCGAGCTAGAGCAGTTGTCGGCGGAACTGTATCGCGCCAATCGTGCCAAGAGTGAATTTTTGGCGAATGTCTCGCATGAACTCCGAACACCACTCGCCGCGATCGTCGGTTTTGTCGATTTATTGCGCGACGGCGCCTATGGGGAATTGTCTCCGCGCCAGGTTGGACCGGTGGAACGGATCGAATCGTCTGCGGGCCACCTTCAGCTGTTGGTGGAGCAGATCTTGGATCTTGCGAAAATGGCCGCAGGTCGGCTCGAGGTGCATACCGAGATGATAAAACTTCGTCCGTTTGTGATTGATGTGGCGTCTGAGGTGGAGCCGCTGATCAACGAAAAAAGTCTAGTGTTCTCCATCACTATTCCCGCCTCCTTGCCGCTGATTGCGACCGATCCAATGCACCTACGACAGATCTTGGTAAATTTGCTTGGCAATGCAATCAAGTTCACGAACAAAGGGCAGATCGCCGTGCGCGCCGTAGTAGTAGCAGACGACGAAGTCACGCGTATGGCGGCGTCCGCCAATAAACGACCATTGCTCGCGTCTGGTGGGTCATGGGTGGCGCTACAGGTATCCGATACGGGGATTGGGATGGCGGAAGCGGATCGCGATAGAATTTTCGAGGAGTTCGAGCAAGTGAACGCTGGTCCGCGCGGGGATTCTGCGCGTCGCGGCACGGGACTTGGACTGGCGATCTCGCGGCGACTGGCTCGCGTGCTCGACGGTGACATTACCGTGGAAAGCGTTCCTGGAAAAGGTTCGGCGTTTACCGTGTGGTTACCGGCAGACAGTCCCAACCCGGCTACTGCTTCGAACGAAACAACCCTTTCATCTTCGACATAAAACCGCCATCAACCTCCGGATGTCCGACCTCAGCCAACGCGTCGCCAAGCGAGCGGGCAAACACCAGCACATCCGGAAAGCGATCCTTGGGGTTCTTGGATAGTCCCCGCATGACCGTGGCTTCTACCGATGTTGGAAAATGTAGGCCGGGTTTTGCCTTGGTGAGATTCGTCGGCGGCTGCGACAGTAGCTGCGTGAACATCTCTCTGGGCGACTTCGCCGTGTACGGAAGAACTCCGGTCAGCAACAGGTACGCGATGGTCGCAAGGCTGTATTGATCGGCCGCCGGCGTGACGACTTCGCCAGACAATGCTTCTGGCGCAACATACATCAAGGTGCCAACAAAAAATCCAGCTCGCGTCAGCCGGTCGTCTGGTGCGACATCTGTAGCCGTAGCGATCCCGAAGTCCAGCAATTTTACATTCCGGGTGGCCGGATCGTACATCAAGTTTTCAGGCTTGAGATCGCGGTGTACAATTCCGCTGGCGTGTGCCGCATGCACGGCGTCGGCAATCTGCAAAACGATGGTGGAGACTTCGTCGCTGGGCAGAGGAGCATTTCGCTTGGCATACCCTTCGAGAATTTCCCCCGGTGCCCACTCGATTACGAGGTAGTGTAGCCCGTCGGCCGACTGGCCGGTTTCAATCGTCCGCACCACATTCGTGTGCTGGACACGGGTTCCAAAACCGGCCTCGCGAACAAATCGGGCCACAGCCGTCTTGTCTTGACGTAGTTTTTCTCTCAGTACCTTTACTGCCACCGCCCCATGCAACGGATGGTCTGCCCTGTAGACAGTCGCCGTTCCCCCTTCACCAACGCGGTCGATGAGGGTAAAGCCAGCGAGAGTTGTGCCTACGAGGAGATCGCGCGCCACGCGGCGAACCTAACGGCGGAATCGGAGAGTCGCAAGCGAAACGGTTTTGGAGCTGCTGGGGTATGTAGTAAGAAAGAGCCGAAGTCGGCTCACACACCAGGATTCGAATGAGCGATCTACGATCAGTGCTTATCCAACGGAGGGTGTTCGTCTGCGCCCTTGCCCTCGCTTCCCTTGCCTGCAGCAGCGCAGGCAATACCGGTGCATCTGGTGGCGGCCCAGGCTCGCCACCCTCTCCGGCACAACGTGCAACTCCAAATGCGCTATTCGACCCCGTTCGTCTATACCATCAAATGGGCCTACTCGCCCGTGGCACGCCAATGCCATTTGTTGGTAGCGCATCATTTCTCGCTGGACCAAGTGTCGATTCCACCAATGTCATATTGGCGGTTTCGCTGACCAATGCGGCCCTCACATTTTCCCGCGAGAATGACCGCTTTCGCGCTGGTTACACGATCGGTGTCACACTCCGGGCTGGCGCGACCACAGTGCGGCAGGTTGAAGCGCACGAGAGTGTCTTAGTTACGACCTTCCGTGAAACATCACGAAACGATCCGAGCGTCATCTTTCAGCAAATCCTGACCGTGAAGCCGGGACGTTACAGCCTGACGTTGACTGTACGCGACGATGGGAGTTCGCGATCGGCGACGGAGGACGTGGTAATTGGTGTTCCGTCACTCGGAGTGGGCAGTGTGGGATCACCGATCATCTTTGCCGAGGTTACGCCGCGGACCACAACGGAAACCGTTCCGCGAGTTGTCGTGAACCCAGCGGCAACGGTGGTTTTTGGGCGCGACTCGGCGGCGTTGGTTTATTTGGAAAGTTATGGTCCTGGTGCCGGAAGCCGCGCGCCCATCAACATCTCTGTGGCAACCGACAACGGACACGTGCTGTTTTCCGATTCGAGCTCCATTCCTCGCCATGGGTCACTGTATAGCGGTGTGATTCGAATTCCGGTGTTTCGTCTGGGGATTGGACCGGTAACAGCTTCGTTCTGGCAAGCCGGATCCCCCGACACTACGAGTACGCCGATTTTTGTCACTTTCGGCGAAGACCTTCCAGTGGCGACGTATGAGGAAATGGTCAACTACCTCAAATGGTTTACGACCCCCGCAAAGCTTGTGGCATTGCGCGATGCTCCACCGGACGCCCGTGCAGCGACATGGGCGAGTTTTATCAAAACGCAGACAAGCGGCACAACCAGTGGCACAGACGTTTTGCACGCGTATTTTCAGCGCCTGTTACTGGCGAATCAACGGTTTCGAGAAGAAGGCACGATGGGGTGGCTGACGGATCGCGGGAAAGTGTTAATAGCGTTTGGCGAGCCGGCGAGCGTGTACGAGCAGCGGGCGAGCGATCCGAATCAGCGAGGTCGTGGCCAGGTGTGGGAATATCCTGACCTGCACGTCACGTTGCAGTTCTATGACTTCACTGGTTTTGAACGCTGGCGGTTGACCAATGCGAGTGAAATCGCGTTCCAGGCGGCGTTGCGGCGCATAGCGAAGTAGTCGCCGCCGTGTGAATGTGGCGAACTCGGTGCCGGACCAGCAATCCCCGTTGCGCGCGGAGATGAAACGCAAGGCCATACACGCCGCGGCCGCGGTGATGCCCGTCGCGTACGCGTTATTTTGGATTTCACGTTCCGCGTTAATAGTGCTGCTCCTTGTCGCGTCAGGAATTGCACTGGCGGTAGAGTTCCTGAGACGAATAGTCCCGAGCGTGCAGGAGCGCTTCAATTCCGTGTTTGGGACGCTCCTCCGGCCCCGCGAACGCCACCACGTTACCGGCGCGACATGGTTGGCAGTTTCTTGCCTTGTTGCGGTGGTGGTATTGCCACGTCATGCAGCAATCGCGGCGCTCTGGTGCGCAACCGCAGGTGACACCGCCGCCGCGGTCATTGGCCGCACTATCGGCCCCGCAGGCGGGGGGCGGAAAACATTCGTTGGCTCCGCCGCGTTTTTTGCAATCGCCGTGGCGGGAACCATGTACCTCGCCGCGTTCCCACCACTGGGTGCAGTGACGATCGGACTCATTGCGATGGTCGCGGAACGGTACGCCGGCCGCATCGACGACAATGTGGTTGTAGCAGTGGCTTCCGGAGCAACGGCCTGGGGGTTGTCCTAAGAAGCAGCGGCGGCAAACCTAAAGGGTGGTGACTTTGGGTTGCATACGGCACTTTTCTTTCATGTCCGCACCCGCCAGTCCGCGTCTGTTCCTAATTGATGGATACGCGTTGATCTATCGCGCGTTCTTTGCTTTGGGCGCCCAGCCGCTGCACAGCAGTCGTGGCGAGAACACGTCGATCGCACGTGGCGCGAGCGACTTTCTCAAGCGACTGATCGAAAAACACAAGCCCGAATACCTTGGTTGGGTGCACGATGCAGGGTTGTCGTTCCGGCACGAACGATATCCGGCGTACAAAGCCACGCGGGAACGGTTAGAT
>JANYBD010000286.1 GCA_025360995.1 Gemmatimonadota bacterium | reverse complement strand
CGCATGAAGTTTCGCGCCGCGTAATTTCGCACACCGTCCCAACCAGTCGTCTTCGCCGGCGCTTTCATTAAATCGTCGAACGAAAATGTTTCAGGCTCGGATTTGAGCAACCAGTATTTCTGCTCTCCGGCCTTCCGTTCGAATGCCGCTGCCCACGGGCTCTCTGAATAGTCCGGCGCCGCATGCCCTTTCTTGGGCTTCGTGCCTTTCGCCGGCTTCGCCGCAGCCTTCTTCACCGCCATCAAGCAATCCCCTGCTTCATCGCCTTAATCACCGCATCGGCAAAGAGATCGATCTCGTCGACTGTGGTATATACGTTCGGCGTTATGCGAATCCCATTGAATTCCGCGTGCCCAATTGGCGTATTCACGATTCGGTAATTCGCCATCAGCCAGTTGCCGAGCTTGCCGGAATCGAGTCCGTCAACATTGAACAGACATATGGCCCCGGATTTGTCCGGACCGAGTGGTGTTAAAACTTTAACGCGATCGCTGGCGGCGAGCAGTCGCTTGGCCCACCGGTCGCGGAGAAAGCGGAGCCGCGCGATCTTGCGGTCGGCGCCCATCCCGCGATTAAACGCCAACGCGGTGCTAACGGCATTAAAATTTGCCTGCGGATGCGTCCCGATCTGCTCATACTTGCGGACGTTTCCCTTGAGCGAATCGTCGGAGCCCATCAGCGACCACAGTTTCTCCTGCTTTGCTTTGCGCACATACAAGAAGCCCGTGCCAATTGGCGCCATCGTCCATTTGTGCAGCGACACACCGTAGTAGTCACACTCGAGATCGTCGCGCTTGAAGGGGAAGTGATTGAACGCGTGGGCGCCGTCCACGAACACTTCAATCCCCAGCGGACGCGCCATCCGGACAATCTCACGCACCGGCATGATCTGGCCGGTAAGATTCGTGATGTGCGTAACTTCGATCACTCGCGTTTTCGGTGTGATCGCCTTCCGGAATTGCTCAACGATGTACTCGTCACTTGGCGGTGGCACCTTAAACGAGATCTGCTTGAATACAATTCCCTCGCGGCGCACCCGCTGCTCCCAGCTCGTGTTCATCCGCGGGTAGTTCTGATTCGTTGACAGGACTTCATCGCCGCGTTGAAGATCGATGCCGAAAATCATGATCTCATTGGCTTCGCTCGCGTTGCGCACCACGGCAATTTCCTCGGTATCGCAGCCAAAATCTTTCGCCAGATCGCGACGGGTGCTTTCCATCCGCGGCTCAAGAATCCGCCACATATGCTCCACCGGCAGCTCGTTCACGAATCGTTGGTCGCGAATCAATTGCTCGAGCACGTGCGTCGGAGTCGGTGAGCATCCGCCGTTGTTCAGATTGATCATCGTGCGATCTAAATCGAACGCCCGTTGAATCTGACTCCAGTATGCTTCTTCTTCGGCGAGTTGCTGCGCAGATCGATTGCCGGCAATCGCATTCGCTTTGAACAATTGCCCGAATGCATCCTCGCGCATCACTGGCAGTGCGATGCCGGCGCCGGCCAGACCGCGCATAAACGTTCGACGGGATGTCATCGGATGTTCCTTGATTTAGGGAATAATCACTAATCCCGACTCGCCGCCAAATCCATCTCGTATTTTGGCGAGACTGCCGGGCGCCTGCCACGCTCCGCCATCAAACCGTACTGCCACCCCATAGCGCCCGGGCTTCAGCGCCACCTTCAACTCCCAGCCGCCAACTATGCGGCGAAGCATGAGCGGCTGCCAGTCCGAAAACGATGCGGCCATCTCCACCGCCACGGAGTCCGGGGCGGCGACCGTCAACGTCAGTACAGAACCAATGTCTTGTGGCTCCAGACGCGCAAACGTCGCGATTCCTTTTGCTTCGGTTTCATTGCGCGGCACGCGTAGCGCGAAACGCACGGATGCCTGGGCTACTGTCGCGTCCGGAGTTCCGCGCACGGGGTCAGCCAGCTGATGCCCGCCGCCCAACGCCAGCGAAACCCGCGGCGTGAAATCCCAGGTGGCACTCGCAAAAAACGCCGACTGTGAAGCCAGCGTCAGGCCGCGACCATTTCGCAAAGTAAGAACGGCATCAAGCGACAATCGGCGTTGCTCGTAATGGCCAGCAAACGATGCGTCATCAACCGAAAAATCTGCGCCGTCAAGAAGGGGAAAGATTCCTGCCGCCTCCATCAGCGGCGTATCGTCCGTGAACGTGCGGGCGATTGATGCCGTTGCCGTGAAATCGCCAAGGCGATACCAGCCACCGGCATCGACCGCTGAACCCCGACTGGCGATGTTGTCGCGATCAGTGCTGCCAATCGCTCCCCCGCCCCATATGCCGCCATCGGCAATCAATACGCGCTGGCGGAGGTAGCCACTGACATTGCCGCCGCGACCAAGACTGGTCACGCCAAATCTCGAGGCGGAAATGCCAATTTCACTTTGCAGCGGCCACTGAAGGCTTGGTCGGTACGCGAGAGCGCCAATTATTTGGGCGGCGGCCACACTATCACGTGAAACGCTGGCGTTAGCCGAAAAGAGGGACGCAAAGTGCACGTCGTTTGCGCGCCATAAGACGCCGAGGACAATCGCGTCATGCGCATCGCGATTCATTTGTCGCGCGCGAAGAACCCCAGCCTCAAGGCTCAGTTCCCGCGGCGACTGCGCCCCCGCCGCGGTGAATGCGACGAGCAGCGCACACGCTGTCGCGCGTGCGATCATTTCATGGCCTTACGGCCTCCCGCGAGGATTCAGCGAATTCACGGATGGCGGCGGGGGTAGGAGTGACATGACACCTCGGCCGCGCAAATCGAGTGCAACATCCGGTTTAAGGCCGGCCGCCACATCGCCCTGCACGGCGCTTCCCAACGCCGTAAGTTGTGCACCGGTCGCGCCGTGCGCCATCAGGTCCAGCAACATCTTCGACGCTTGCTTCGGCGGGACCCCGTTTGCCACCATTTCAGTCAGTACGCCGAGCTCCATCGCGATAGGGCGATTTGGAGCGGCAGCCCGCATCAGTTTCAGCGTTTTTTCAGGGACGCCGGCATAAAGGGCATCGGCCCCGGCAGCCATTTCATCCACCGATCGCGTCGGGGCAAGCAACTCATTCGCCCGGCGCATCCGACCCTCCAACGCGTTCATTGCCTCACGAATCCTCTTCGGTGTCGCTTTCTTGGCCACACCCTCGAGTGCCTTGGACATCAGCGGATCGCTCGGCATGCCGCGGGCGATCGCTGCACCCAGCACCTGACGGACAACGTCACGGGTGGCGTCGTCACGGATGAGCGTCAGTCGGGCATCCTGCGCGACGGCAGACCGGGCGCCCAGGGCGACCAGTACGGCGACCGCTGATCGCACGAAATAGGAACCAAAACGGTTGGAAATCATGGGGCAGTCACCATTAGCACGGAGGCATCGCCACCGTAATCGAGATCGCGGGCACGCGGCGCACGTGGATCAGCCACGAGCGTCGTGCCATCAACGAGAAAAGCATACACGTGCCGGCCAGGAGTGGCGCGCACGGTGACCGTCCACGGTCCATCAGCGCCGAAGCGCCGCAGTGGCGAAGTCGTTTCGTCCCAATTGTTGAAGTCGCCGACAATCGTCACCGACTTAGCATTGCGGGCCTCGAACACAATCGAAACCGGGACAGCGTTCGACATACGGGCGTCAGGCGAGTTGTCGACATGCTGAAGCGGTGCGACGACTGAGTTGCTGGCGACTTGCACCGGCGCCGGGGTTGAATCAATCACTCCAACTCTGTCGCCGGTAAAGAAACCGATCACCAGCGCGGCCGCGGCGAGAACTCCCGCTGCCGCCATCGAGATGGACGGCTCGCGTAGCGAACCCAACAGCAACCGCAAACGCGACGGCCGGAGGGCCGCACGTGCACGCACCGCTGCCATGATCTGCGCCGTCGCCCGAGCATTCACCCGTGGCAATGGCGCGAAGACCTGCGCAACCTGTTCAATCAATTCGTCCCGCTCTTCACCGATCATTTTGCTCCACTCCGGCGAGGCGCACACGTAACGTGTCGCAAGCCCGTTTAACCCGCATTCTCAATGCCGATAGACCGACGCCGGTCACGGCCGCAATGTCTTCATAGGACAGATCTTCGACATGCCGAAGCAAAAACGCTTCCTTCTGCTCCGGCGGCAACGATTCTAACACCATCCGAACTTCTTCCGCCCAGTCGGCCCCAAAATCTTCTTCTGGCGCTGACGCCGACAGCGGTAAATCTCCGTACTCGATCAGTGCATGATGTCGCCGTGAACGCGCCATCAATGTTCGACACCTATTCGCCAGAATTCGAAAAAGCCACGGATCGAACCGGGCATCTTCCCGAAAACGCGGGAAGCTGTCGTGCACCCGCACGAATGCATCCTGCACCGCTTCTTCGGCATCTTGATCATTTCCCAGCATGTTCCGTGCAAAGCGCAGGCAACGCGGATAGTAGAACTCCACTATCTCAAGAAACGCGTGCTCATCGCCGCCTTTTGCCCTGATTGGAACCGCTGGATCTATATCGCTCACATGCACTCGCCGGAGGTGAGGTTTCTCCCGCAGATTACCCCGCTGGAGCGTGTTGCGCCACCACCATCGAGCCAACCAGCCATACATTTATCTCTGCAATCTTCTACACCTAGTACTACCCACTTGGCCGAAGTGGCGTCACTGCGAAATCGTGTGTCATACGTCACGTTATCGTCACCAAACTTCCTCTGGGCAAACCCGCCTCCGGACCGCCGCCGATGACTGTCACTTTTCAGCCAGTTAGCACCACCCCTGAATCGCCAACCACCAGCCAGCCGGCGCCGGGATCGCCCGCCGGAACTCCGGCGACGCCGGCGCGGGCCGCGGAGTCGCGGAATCCGGCCACTGGAGAGCTCTGGAAGCAGTATCCAACCGCGACACGGACCGAGGTGCTCGCCTCCGTCGCGCGCGCCCGGAGCGCCCAGCCCGGCTGGCTGGAACAACCGCTTGCCATCCGAATTCGGGCGCTGCGTCGCTTTCACGATTGTCTCTACAGGCGGCGGAACGAGGTTGCAGACGCGCTAACTCGCGAAAATGGGAAACCTCGCGCCGAGGCGATGGGTACCGAAGTTGCCATCGTTCTGGACTATGCTCGGTATTACGCCGACCGCGCGCCACGGTTCCTTCGCGCCCCGTGGAGAGGTGCGGGCCCGCTCGCAACCAAGCGCAAACGGATCCGTATTCTCCACGATCCGTTTGGCGTGGTTGGCATTATCTCACCATGGAATTATCCGCTGATGCTCGCCGGCGGCGCGATCCTTCCGGCGTTGGTCACCGGCAATGCTGTGTTGCTCAAGCCCTCGGAATTTACACCGACGTCCGGAGCGCTACTCGCAGAATTATTTCGCGATGCGGGTGTTCCGGATGACATTTTCACCGTACTCCAAGGTGACGGCTCAACCGGTGCCGCACTCTGCGACGCCCCTGTTGACAAGATTTTCTTTACGGGAAGTGTTGCCACTGGCCGTCGCGTTGCCATCAAGTGCGCCGAGAAACTCATTCCCTGCGGCCTGGAGCTGGGCGGTAGCGATCCGGCGATCGTGCTTGCCGACGCCAACTTGGCGCATGCGGCAAGCGGTATCGCCTGGGGCCGGTTCAGCAATGCCGGCCAAACGTGCGTCGCACCCAAACGTGTCTATGTCGAGGCCGCGGCGCACGATGCGTTTGTCACCGCGCTGGTGAGCGCCGTCAGCGCGCTGCG
>JANYBD010000264.1 GCA_025360995.1 Gemmatimonadota bacterium | reverse complement strand
CCGGCGCTCCATTGGGTGCTGACGAACGGCCCCAGTGCAAAAGCTCCGAGCGAATCGAACACGTTGCGCACCATCGATCGGCGGTCGAGTGCCATCGTGAGGGCGCGGCGTAGTCGGCGATCGGCGAAGATCTTGTGCGGGCGATTGGATGCGCCGTCGAATTCATTAAACTCCAAATACGCGTAGTCCGATGGCGGGGCCACGACGATTTTAATGTCTGGGTACCTCGCGATGTCGCCGGCGCTTGCTGGAGGGAGTGCTTCGAGAAAGTCCGCCTCGCCGGCGAACAGTTTCTGAACGGCGCTCGACATTTCCGGCGCGTAACTCCAGATCACGCGGTCAAGCGTGGCACGACCGAGATAAAACGAATCCACCGCGGCGATTTCGAGCCGTTGCTTGGGTTCCCATCGGACCAATCGAAATGGACCGCTGCCCACCGGGTGTCGCCCCGAATCACCGATTTGCAAGGAGTCGCGCGGCACTTTGCCGAGAACGTGCTCCGGGAGCGGTACCAGAGTGCTGACGAGATTGTAAAACTGCTCTGGCGTGTGGCGCTTGAACCATGCGACCGCTGTGACCGAATCGGCGACGGTCACGGAATCGAGTGCGCCGACGATATCACCGCGTCGCGTGCTGTTGACGATGGTGTCTATATAAACGGACCACGCAAAGCGGACATCGCGGGCACGCACCGCGTGTCCATCGTGCCAACGGGCTCGCGGATTAATATGGAATCGGATCGACAGGGAATCGGTTGACCAGTCCCAGCTCTGCGCGAGGCGGGGGACGAATGCGCCATCGCCAATAGTATTCCGCGCCGCTCCCATATCGGCGAGCTTGTCAAAGAGTTGCTCGGACACGGCCTGCGACTGCGTCGTCGTGGCGAATGGCGGCAGCAAATTCTCCGCCTCCGATGCCGTGGCCACAATCACCGTGCCGCCCGTGCTATGTCGGTCGCTTGGTGTGCAGCTGCTCAGGGCGGCGAGAATGAAACAGGTCCATACGAGCGTCGGCCCGGTCATTACACGCATGTCTATCAGCTCCTCTCCAGAGACGGCCAACAATACCCGGCTACCGGCGCCACGTCCACTCCGCGCTTGCGAACCGCGCACGATGAGGACCGGCGTATTCCCCGGCACTCGCGGCGGCGAGTGCACCGACATACGACGACTCGTCGTCGAGAGCGGCGGCGAGCGCGTCACGCACTTGATCATACGAAGGAGTACGACCGAGCGCTTGCAACAATGTCGCCGCCGGTACGACCGACGGCGTCTCGACCGTCGACAGAGTGCCGATGCGCGGTTGGTCGTCGGCCAGCAAGATGGAGCCATGCTGCAACAGCGCACCGCGTTCCCGCAGTTGGGCGCTTCCGACCAGTTTTCGGCCATTGACGACCAACTCCCCAGCGGACGGCTCGGCGAAACAGGGTGCACCCGTTGGCCGGATCGTTCGGCCGGGCGGAGCGGCACTTACAGAGACGCCCAAGCGCTCTAATGCTCGGCGAAGCAGGCGGTTGATCGCCAGATAACCCGCGGCAAGTGTTGGCGCATGCGAGTCCGGAGCCGTGACACTGTACGTGACCTCGTGGTCGTGAAGCAACACTCGGCCGCCAGTCGGTCGGCGTACCGCCCCGATTCCTTCGCGTTGCAATTCGACCGGGGAAAACCTGTCCCGCGCTAATTCGTTGCGTCCAAACGACAACGTTGGCTCCGCCCATGCGTAGACTCGTAATACGGCCTCGCCAGTTTCGCGGGCGCGGTCCATCAGCCCGGCATCAATCGCCATCTGTTCCGAGCCGGGAAGCGCGCCGGAGTCGAGAAAGTGCCAGCGCATTGGTCGTCGCGGGTTTCGGTGCAGGTCAGTCAGCGCGTGATGGCAAAATAAATCACATAGAGCCACGAGAAAAACCCTTGGATAATCGCCCATAGTATCGAATGGTGGATGGACCACGAGATGGCGATGGCGAGGGCGCTGCCGAAACTGATTCCGACGCGTGTAGCTTCGCTGCGGTATGACATGATGGTGACTCCACCGTTGAAGGGCATGGTACAAATCTACAGCCTCATTGGCGTGCGCACGCACGATCCGCCGTGGGTCGCGTCGCTCCATTACTTTTCGTGCAGGGCTGTTTTCTGCTTCTATTATGACTATCCGGAGCGCTCCGGCGCTCCTTCAGGAGCTTGCGACGTGAATTCGCTCCCGCTTGCTGATTCGTTCGTTCCGCGCCATATCGGGCCATCTGAAGCCGATACCGGCGCCATGCTACAGACGCTCGGGTATGCGTCGCTCGATGCGCTGATCGACGCGACCGTTCCCGCCAACATCCGTTTCAAGCGTGCCCTTGCACTCCCGGCGCCGATGTCCGAACAGGACGCACTCGCCGAGTTCAAGGCGCTCGTATCCGCAAATGAGGTGTGGCGTAATTTTATCGGGCTGGGGTATTCGACAACCCACACGCCAGCGGTGATTCAGCGCAATGTGTTGGAAAATCCCGGCTGGTACACCGCCTACACGCCGTATCAAGCCGAGATTGCGCAGGGCCGGCTCGAAGCACTCCTTAATTTCCAGACGACCGTTGTGGATCTCACCGGTCTGCCGGTCTCGACCGCATCATTGCTTGACGAAGCGACGGCGGCGGCGGAGGCCATGCAACTCGCGCACGCAGCCAAGAGTGGCCGCACTACGTTTGTCGTGGCGGACGATTGCCATCCGCAAACGATTGATGTGGTACGGGCTCGGGGTGCGGCGCGCGGCATCGCGGTGATGGTGCAGCCGGTCGGCGCGCTTACGGTTGACGACACCGTGTGTGGTGTATTGATCCAGTATCCAAACACATTTGGCGCGGTCGCTGATCACCGCGGGCTCGCCGAGCGTGTGCATGCGGCCGGCGCCCTGTTAATTGTTGCGACGGATTTGTTGGCGCTCACGCTGCTCACGCCGCCTGGCGAATGGGGCGCCGATATTGCAGTCGGAAATGCCCAGCGCTTTGGTGTACCGTTTGGCTACGGCGGGCCACACGCAGCGTTCTTTGCAACAAGGGAAGATTTTAAGCGGCTGATGCCCGGCCGCATTATTGGTGTGTCACGCGATGTGAATGGAAAGTCGGCGTTGCGCATGGCGCTGGGAACACGTGAACAGCACATCCGTCGCGAGAAAGCGACCAGCAACATTTGCACGGCGCAGGTGTTGCTCGCTGTGATGAGCGGATTTTACGCGGTGTTTCATGGTCCGGACGGGCTCACCCGTATCGCCTGCCGCGTCCGCAGCTTTGCCGAGTCTTTTGCCGCCGGGGTTCGGGCGCAAGGGCACAGCGTATTGCACGATGTGTTTTTCGATACGGTGCATGTGCGACTTGCCGGCCGTGCCACCGACGCAGTAAAAGAAGCTGCGAACGCCAAACGCATTAACTTACGGTATTTCGCTGATGGAACGGTCGGCGTGTCGTTTGGCGAGACGGTGACGCACGCTGACTTGGCGGAGCTGTTGGGGCTGTTCGGCATCGCGACGACGGCCGCCGTTACCACAGTAGATGTTCGCTACGACGAGCGCTTCGCGCGCACCAGCCCGTTTCTCACCCATCCGGTATTCCACGAGCATCGGTCGGAAACGGATTTTCAGCGGTATGTACGCCGGCTCGAATCGCGCGATCTTTCGCTCGTGCACTCGATGATTGCGTTGGGATCGTGCACGATGAAACTCAATGCGGCCGCCGAGATGTTTCCCGTGACCTGGCCGGAAATTGGTGCGTTGCATCCGTTCGCGCCGGTGGAACAAACGCAAGGGTACGCTGCGTTGTTCAAAACACTCGAACATGCACTCGCTGAGATCACCGGATTTCACGCCGTCTCGCTACAGCCGAACGCGGGTTCACAGGGCGAGTATGCAGGGCTATTGGTGATTCGCGCCCATCAACAGGCGCGAGGAGAGGGACATCGTCACGTCTGCCTGATTCCGCAATCGGCGCACGGAACAAACCCGGCGAGCGCGGTGATGGCCGGAATGACGGTAGTGGTCGTGAAGACGGATCCGAGTGGCAACATTGACGTGGCCGATCTTCGGTCAAAGGCCGAACAGCACGCCGCAAATCTCGCGGCGTTGATGGTGACGTATCCGAGCACCCATGGCGTGTTCGAAGAATCGATCACGGACATCTGCGCGATCGTTCACGAGTTTGGCGGTCAAGTGTATCTGGATGGCGCGAATATGAACGCGATGGTCGGACTCTGCCGTCCCGGCGATATCGGGGCTGACGTGTGCCATTTGAACTTGCACAAAACGTTTTGCATTCCGCACGGTGGCGGCGGCCCGGGCATGGGGCCGATTGGTGTGGCGAAGCATCTTGCTCCGTTCCTTCCTGGCCATTCGTTAATTCACACCGGTGGCACGCAGGGTATCGGCGCAGTCAGCGCGGCTCCGTGGGGGAGCGCCAGCATTCTCCCCATCTCGATGATGTACATCATGATGATGGGGGCGTCGGGACTCACGGATGCGACGAAGTACGCAATTCTTAATGCGAACTACGTCGCGAAACGGCTAGAGCCGTACTACCCCGTGTTGTATAAGGGGAAGAACGGAACGATCGCCCATGAGTGCATTGTGGATCCCCGCGAACTTAAGACGAGCGCTGGCGTAGATGTGGAAGACATCGCCAAGCGGCTGATGGACTATGGCTTTCACGCGCCGACGGTATCGTTCCCGGTCGCGGGCACTTTGATGATCGAGCCGACCGAAAGCGAATCGAAGCGCGAACTCGACCGCTTCGTGGATGCGCTGATCGCGATTCGCGCAGAGGTCGGAGAGATCGAGGCCGGCGTATTGCCGCGCGATGACAATCCATTGATCCATGCGCCGCACACATTAGAGGTGTGTCTGTCTGACGGTTGGAGTCACGCTTACTCGAGAGAGAAAGCGGCGTTCCCGCTGGACTGGGTGCGGGCGAGAAAGTTCTGGCCGGCGGTTGGTCGGATCGACAACGCATTTGGCGACCGAAATTTGATTTGTGCTTGTCCGGCTATTGAAAGTTACAGTTGAGTGGTTAGGGGGAGATTAATAACTGCTGCGCCACGGATTTACTCGGATTTAAACGATAAAAGCGGATGACCGCGGATTTTTCTTTTGGGGTTCGCCTTAAAGAAATCCGTGGTCATCCGCTTTTGTATTTTATCCGTGAAAAAGCGTGGCAAAGCCGTTGTTGCTGTTGTTGTTTGCGCTGTTGCCGTCAGTGCACCCAACTCAGCATTCGGGACTGCTCGCTACTTCCCAAGGAGTGCACTGTACGCAGCTGCATCCAGCAACCCCGAGAGCTCACCGGGATTTGTCACCCGCAACTTGATCATCCATCCCGCACCGTAGGGATCGCTGTTCACGACGGCTGGCTCGCCATCTAGCGCAGCATTGACCTCGACAACCTCACCGGCAAGCGGGCAATACAAATCACTCACCGCTTTGACGGCTTCAATTGTTCCGAATACGGCGTGTGCGTCGAATTTTGCGCCGGGCTTTGGCAGGTCGAGGAAAACGATGTCGCCTAGTTCACCCTGTGCATAATCCGTAATGCCGAGCGCGACAATCGCGGCGTCGGTCGTAGACTTTACGTATTCGTGATCAGCGGTGTAGCGGAGATCGATCGGAACGTTTGACATCGGGACGGAGGGGCTGCGGGGAAGGGGGGAGAATGCGAAGTGTAGGGGCGGGTCTCGCGATTCTCAAGCAGACGCCGCGCGTTTCTCTACGGAACGCCAGACCGCGTCGACGGTAGCGCGTAGTTTCTCAATCGAACCGTCGTTCTCAATTACGAAATCGGCCAACGTGCGTTTTTCTTCGCTGGGCATTTGTGCCTCGATCATTGCCTGTGCCGTCTCGCGGTTTAGCGCGCGCGTTTGTTTGAGTCGATCGAGGCGAACGGCTGGCGGCGCGTCCACAAGAATTACCGTATCGGCATCGCCCGCCAGATTGGCTTCGAACAGCAGCGGGATGTCACACAACACAATAGGCACACCACGCTCGCGCTCCGCGTTGAGTTGCACGTTCCGCAGGCGGTCCACCTCAGGATGGACAATCGCATTCAATTGGGCGAGTTGAGCCGGTTGACTGAAAACAATTGTGCGGAGTGCAGCGCGGTCGAGTTCGCCATCGGTGCCTACCATCGCCGCGCCCCAACGGTCAGCGATGCGCGCCAGGGCAGCCGTGCCGGGCGCGACAGCCGCTCGTGCCAAGAGATCGGCGTCGATCAATGGCACGCCTTTCGCAGAAATGAGCTGCGCGACCGTGGACTTACCGCTGGCGATATTGCCCGTGAGGGCGACGACGTGCATGGGCCCGCTCCAGAAAAAGCAGAAAAAGGGCACCGGTACGGTGGCGTCGAAAACGCACGTGACCTTGCGCTCTATTCCAACATCGGCAGTATACTGTACTGGCTCCGTACGCTCCACCAACCCTGCGCTAATAATGATCAAACGCCATCATGTTCGCGGAACACGGCTCCGCCGCGCCTTTACGATGATCGAGTTGGCGATCGTCTTGGGAGTGGTGGCGATTCTCGCCGCCATTGCCCTGCCTAACATCAGTTTTTCGCGGATGATTCTGGATTCGTCTGCGGCGACGGTGCAGAACAGCATTGTTTCGACACAAGCTCAAGTGGTGCAACACAACTATCCATACATACTCTCGTTCTGTTTTCTGCGCTCCCAATATCGGATGGTCGGCGACGCCAATTCAGATGGCAAGTATAACTTTGGTGAATCCATCAATTGGCGCACACTTCCGGAGGGTCTGAATTTCGTGATCCCGCCGACAACTATCGACGGCGCCGCGCCATGGTACGCGACGGGACCCGGCCTTCACTACATCAACTCGGGCGTGTGTGGTACTACCAGCCCAACGCTCAACCTGTATCCAAACGGCTCGACGAGCGGTGATGTGGTTATTTATGTGGGATCGGGGAAGAGCGGTCGCTTGCAAGATTATCGCGCCCTGCAGGTGTACGGCTCCACTTCCAAGGTCTATATGTGGCGGATGATGACAGACGGAACCTGGAAGCAGGCGTCGCCGTAATCCGACGCTCAGCCGGTTCGCCCCACGGCCGTCATAAACGCCCCGACGACGAAACCCGCCCCGCCTTTCGCCC
>JANYBD010000257.1 GCA_025360995.1 Gemmatimonadota bacterium | reverse complement strand
AGCTTCGCATCGCCATTGCCGTTGCCGCCCACATTCGGGAGATACGTGGCTGTCAACAGCGCATCTATGCCACCGACATGCGTGACGCCAACCGACACACCGCGCCATAGTCCAATCGCGGCATCGGCGCTCAAACCCGGCACAAATTGGTTGTTGGCGGTATACGTTGACGCCTGAGCACCGGTGGTGCTGAAACTTTGGTTGCCAATTTTCGGAAGCGATCCATTCACCGCGGAGGCTCGAATGCCTAGGGCAAAATGTCCTAACCCGCCGAGTGCCCCACCTTGACCCAACGTCGCATTTCCGCCCGCTAGTGCCGTGGACAATTGCGGCGAAATGAACGCGATAAAGTCCGAGCCTTTTTGGCACGCGTCCTGCACAGCAGTCCCGCCCGTACACGACTGTTGCGCCGCTACCGGCCGGACTGCGCCAATGGCCAATAGCCCCAAAACAAATAGACGATTTTTCATGTATTCGCTCCTCCAGTCAGTTGAACCAGCCCTGTGCCTAGCACGATGGACCCGATTATCCACGCAGCGATGCCTTGCGCGGCAGCACTGGCCAAAACACGTGCCGCGCCGGACTGATCGGTGATCACCACCATGCCAACACCCATGTTGAAGGCGCGGAACATTTCGTCCCGAACTACGCCCCCAGCTTCTTTTAAGACGAGGAAGGGGTGTGGAACGTCCCAAGTCGAGAGGTCGACCACAGCGTCCAGGGTACTGGGGAGCGCGCGGTCCAAGTTTTCCAACAGGCCGCCTCCGGTAATGTGGGCCGCCGCATGGACATCGCTCATGACCGGTTTCAGTACGCTTAGATACGACCGATGCACGGTGAGCAACACGTCCGCAACCGAATCATGCGTTCCGGGAAAGGGATCGTGAGGGCCCAGATTTAAGCGGTCTGATATGATCCGTCGTGCGAGTGAATACCCGTTGGTATGCAGTCCCGAGCTCGCGAGCCCAACCAGCACGTCACCGGAGCGCACACCCGCCGAGCTTATGAGGCGCTCTTCCTCGACCCATCCAACAATGAAGCCGGCCAAATCATAGTCGGGCGGCGTGTACAGGCCGGGCATTTCCGCTGTCTCACCTCCCATCAGCGCACAGCCGTTCTCTCGGCATCCCGCGGCCACGCCCGAGACGATGGCCTCAACCGTGGACGGTACGAGTTTGCCAAATGCCACGTAGTCCAGAAAGAACAACGGAACAGCGCCTTGTACCAGAATGTCATTCACACAGTGATTCACTAAATCGTGACCAACCGTGTCGTGGCGGTCGGCGTCAATCGCGACTTTAATTTTCGTGCCGACACCGTCCGCACTGGATACGAGCAGTGGCCGCTTGGCCTCTTCAGGCATTCGGAACACACCACCGAATCCGCCGAACACACCGCGCGTCCCTGCCGTGAACGTTGACTCTACGTGACGCTTGATCCGCGCTTTCGAGTCATTCGCCGCGTCAATGTCGACGCCGGCGCTTCGATAGCTCAGTGGCTCCTGCAAGGTCACGCGCCGTTGGCCGGCACGGCCGCATCGAAGGCCACAAGCTGGTGGAACTCTGCCACGCGCCGCTCGATGTCGGAGCGTGTGATCTCAAGCAATCTCGTAATGGAAAACCCTTCGACCACGAATGATCCCATCGCCGACCCGTGGACGACGGCACGCCGCATACTGGCGTCGCTTAAGTCACCCGTGCGCGCGAGATATCCGATGAACCCGCCAGCAAACGAGTCGCCGGCCCCGGTCGGGTCGAATACCGAATCCAACGGATAGGCCGGCGCGAAGAACACACTGTTCGCGGTGAACATAAATGCGCCGTGTTCGCCTTTCTTGATCACGACGGTCCGCGGTCCGTGTTCCAGAATCCAGCGCGCCGCGTGGACGATATTCGACTTCTCCGTCAGCTGGCGCGCTTCGGCGTCATTGAGCGTAATGAGGTCGACATGCGCGAGCAGTGCGATCAAATCATCCCGGCGACTTTCAATCCAAAAGTTCATGGTATCGCAGGCGACGAGCTTCGGCTTGTCCACTTGCTGCAACACGTCGAGCTGTAGCCGCGGATCGATATTGCCGAGGAAGACATATTGCGCCGAGCGGAACGTGGCCGGAATTTTCGGACGAAAATGGGAGAACACGCCGAGGCGTGTCTCCAATGTTTCGCACGAGTTCAGATCGTGCCGATAGCGACCACGCCAGCGAAAAGACTCGCCGTCCGCGCGCTCGAGCCCGGCGAGGTCCACGCCTCGGTCGGCGAGCGGTTTCAATTTCTCCATCGGGAAATCACTGCCGACCACGCCAACCAGCTGCACCGGCGTCTGATGGCTGGCGCTGGCAGAGAAATAAGTGGCGGAGCCGCCGAGGACGTCATCGGCTTTGCCGAACGGCGTTTCGACCGAGTCGAGCGCTACGGAACCGACGACGAGAACGGACATTTGTGTTAGCGGTGGAAGATGAAGGGCGATGAACGTGACAAATAATGCAACGGCACAACGGACTACATGCGGTCCGGTGCGGAAATCCCCAGCAGGGCCAGACCATTCTGAAGCACGATACGTGACGCCTTGGCCAGCACCAACCGCGCCCGCATAATGTGCTCCGGCTCATTCAAGACGTGGCACTTGTGATACCAGGTGTGCACCAACCGCGCGGTCTCCAATAGATAGTTGGCGACGCGATGCGGTTCCAGCGCCTCGGCGGATCCCTGAACCAAACGCGGCCAATCCAAGAGCGCCTTGATCAGTTCCCGCTCCTCCGGCTCGGCGAGACACTCCCACTGAACGCTGTTCGCTGACACCCCAACCACATCGATTTCGCCAACGCGGAAAATACCGGTGAGACGCGCGTGGGCCATCTGGATATAGTACACCGGATTTTCTTCCGATTGTGAACGCGCGAGATCGACATCGAATACGAGTTGCGAGTCGCCTTTGCGCATCAGAAAGAAATAACGCACCGCGTCGCGGCCGACTTCGTCAATCAAGTCGCGCACGGTCACGTAGCTGCCAGCGCGCTTCGATATTTTCACTTCCTCCCCGCCCTTCATCACCGTCACCATCTGATGTAACAGGTATTCAGGATATCCCTTGGGGATTCCGATCTCGAGCGCCTGTAGCCCTGCGCGTACGCGGGTAACCGTTCCATGATGATCGGCACCCTGCACATTGATCGCCCGCTTGAATCCGCGGTCCCATTTGGTCACGTGATATGCGACGTCCGGCACGAAATAGGTGTAACTGCCGTCGCTCTTGCGCATGACACGATCTTTATCGTCACCGAAGTCGGTGGTGCGGAGCCAGAGGGCGCCGTCTTGTTCAAAAGTGTGCCCGGCGTTGTTCAGCGCGACGACTGTCTTATCTACCTTGCCATCTGAATAGAGTGACGATTCGAGATAATAGGTGTCGAA
>JANYBD010000253.1 GCA_025360995.1 Gemmatimonadota bacterium | reverse complement strand
AGCGGCATCATTACCGGCAAGGTGAAAGACGCCCTCGGTGCCCCGATCCAGGGCGCCACCGTCTCCATTACTGGCACTCAATCGGGCGCCATCACTGTCGGGGCTGGTACCTACCGCATCGCGTTGCGTCCGGGACGGTATGAACTTCGCGTCCGCCTGCTCGGCTACGCAGCCGCGAAGGATTCGGTGACTGTCACCGATGGTCAGACCGTCAACAAAGACTTCGTACTTACGAAGGCCGTCAATGCACTCGATGCAATGGCGGTCGTTGGTTCACGCAGCGAGGAGCGCACGGTTATTGACGCGCCCGTGCCAATCGACGTGCTTTCGACCACCGACCTCAAGATGACCGGGCGGGTTGAGACAGCACAAATGATTCAGGCGGCCGCGCCGTCATTCAACTTCCCACGCCCCTCGATCACCGACGGCACGGACCAGGTCCGTCCGGCTACCCTTCGAGGCCTTGGGTCCGACCAGACGCTGGTGCTGATCAATGGGAAGCGGCGTCACACCGCCGCGCTCATCAACATCAACGGATCGGTAGGTCGTGGTCAGGCAGCAGTGGACATCAATGCCATACCGCAGGAAATGATCGACCATATCGAAATTCTCCGCGATGGTGCCGCTGCGCAATACGGCTCGGACGCCATTGCGGGTGTAATCAACATCGTCCTGAAGAAAGACGCGGCAAACGAAATCACCGCAAGCGTCGGCGAGACAAAATCGAACCAGGGCAACGTGCAGGGCGATGGCCGACTGTTTCAGGTTGCCGGAACATATTCGGCGCCGATAAACAATGGGTTCCTCACCCTTACCGGCGAACTGCGCGACCGTGGCTCCAGCAACCGCAGTTTCCCTGACGCTCGCCAGCAGTACTTCACTGGCGATCCGCGCAACAGCCTTCCTGCTCCGTATGACCATCGATTCGGCGACGCTTACACGCACGACATGTACGGCTGGATGGATTTTGGGCGCACGCTCGCCAACGGGTTACAGGTCTACAGCTTTGGCGGACTCAGCTTTCGCCACGGCGACGGCACGGGCTTCTTCCGCCGTCCACAGGACGATCGTACCGTGCGCGCCATTGCTCCGAACGGTTTTCTTCCGTCCATTCAGACCGGTGTGTGGGATGGCTCGCTTGGCGCGGGTGTGAAAGGTGATAACCTGTTTGGTTTCGCCTGGGATCTTGGTACGGTCTATGGCACCAACTCGATCAGCTACACCATCGCCAACTCTCTCAACACCTCGCTAGGAGCAGCGAGCCCGACGCGCTTTGACGCAGGGAAGCTGGCGTTCAGTCAGTCCACAACAAATTTTGATCTGCACCGTACACTGGCGACGTCCCTTCCCACCCGACTCGGCATCGGTGCGGAATACCGGATGGATATTTTTGAGATCACCGCCGGCGAACGAGCCTCGTGGGTCAACGGTGGTGTCGCCATTCTCGATGGCCCGAATGCGGGCAAGCCCGCCGCCCCCGGTTCACAGGTATTTCCCGGTTTCAAGCCGAATGATGCCGGTTCACACTCGCGGAGCAACGTTGGTGTGTACGCCGATGTGGAGAGCGATCTGAGCAAGGAATGGCTGGTTGATGTGGCGGGCCGCGTTGAGAACTACAGTGATTTTGGGTCGACGGTGAACGGCAAGATTTCGAGTCGCTTTACCGTAACCAAGGGGTTCAATCTTCGCGGCGCCGTCAGCACCGGGTTCCGCGCCCCGTCGTTGCATCAGGAGTTTTTCTCGGCGACGAGCACAAACTTCATTAACGGCGTCCCATTTGATATTCGCACCTTCCCTGTGAAGGATCCGGTAGCACGGGTACTCGGGTCGAAGGACCTCAAGCCCGAGAAGTCGCTCAACTTCAGCGGCGGCGTCGCGCTCGAGCCGGCAAAGAATTTCTCGATCACCGCGGACTACTATTACATCACGATTAAAGATCGCATCGTATTTTCCGACAACTTCATCGGAGCCCAGGTCACGGCACTGCTGCAGGCGAATGGATATACCGGAATCCAGGGTGGCCGGTATTTCACGAATGCCATCGACACCAAAACGCAGGGTGTGGATGTCGTGGTGAACTATGGGTTCGATCTCACCTCCGCCGGGTTTCTGCGGTTGACGGCCGGTTACAACAATACCCAGAACAGCGTCGAGAAAGTCATTCCTACTCCGCCGGAACTGAGCACGCAGTCGGAGGCGCTGTTTGGCCGCGTCGAGCGCGGGCGTATTGAGGTGGGCCAGCCGCGCGACAACGCAATTGTTACGGCGAACTGGACTCTCAAGTCACTCGGCGCGACGCTCACCGGGCATCGGTATGGTCAGGTCATTACTCGTGGAACGTTAGCAGACGGATCGCAGGACAACACGATGTCGCCAAAAACGCTCGTGGATCTGTCCTTCAATTGGAAGACTCCGATGGGTGCGACGATTGCTGTCGGTGCCGATAATCTATTCGACACATATCCAGACTTTCTGAAGCCGGGAACGGACTTCAATGGAATTACGCGGTATAGTGGATTCTCGCCATTCGGCTTCAACGGCCGGTATGTCTACGCGAAGGTAACCTGGGCGAGGTAGTTTGACGTCGTTCGAAGATTAACAATGCGCGCCGGCTCGCACTGCGAGCCGGCGCGCTAACATATTCCATGCCGTCGCACCCACCAGCACTACGGCTCCGCCATAGATCATCGTCATCGCCGGAGGACCGTGTACCACGATGACGCCACAGGCAAGTGAC
>JANYBD010000199.1 GCA_025360995.1 Gemmatimonadota bacterium | reverse complement strand
GGGCGTGATCCTGCCGTTCGCCCTGCAACGTTCGCGTTAGTACGTGCTTCCCGTTCGCCCTGCAACCTTCGCCTCTGTTTAGGCCACTTCGCCCTTTTTACAGCGTCCGGCTCCGAGGTACCGTCTTCCGAACATCCGGCTGCGACGCCCCCGCCACGAGATCATCGATGCCCCCGTCGCCGGGCCGTCGAAAGGTTCCTGTGTGCCAAGCCCGGCGCGCGATGCGTCCGAGCAGTGGTGGGGTGATGAATGTCGTTACGACAACCATCATCATCAGCGCACCAAACTCCCCGGGGAGAATCGCGCCTGTGGCGAGCCCCATCTGCGCAAAAATCAGACCGACTTCGCCGCGCGGGATCATCGCCACGCCGATGAGAAGCTTGTTCCCGTCAAATTGCCGCGGAGCAAAACCGGCGGCGACTTTCCCAAGTACGCCCACAATTGTCAGCGCGCTTCCCATGATAAGGGCGACCGGCGTGAAGAGGGCGTGAAGATCAACACTCGCGCCGACACTGGCAAAGAATATTGGCACGAAGAAATGCCCAAGCGATGTCACACTTGCTTCAATCTCGTTGCGACGCGGAGTGGGATGCAGAATCAGCCCGGCAGCGAACGCGCCGATGATCATCGCCGAGTGACTCCGGACCGCTACCCATGCCAACAGCATGGCCAATGCGAGACCGAAGAGGCCGAGCGCGCCGGTAATGCGAATGCGCTCGACAACACGGAACAGGGGCGGAATCGTCACGCTCCCGAGTATCAGCGCCAGCAATATGAACCCGACAGCAACGCCGGTGATTTTTGCGACGCCACCGATGGTTAAACTTGCACCAACCGCGATGCTCCCCACAACCGACAGAATGATCAGACCGATCACATCGTCGATTACCGCCGCACCGAGTACCACCTGCCCTTCCGGTGTTTGCAACCGGCCAAGGTCACTCAGGATACGGGCGGAGACGCCAATGGATGTGGCCGTCAGCGCCGCGCCGGCGACCAGTGCGGCGACCGGTCCGAACCCCAGCACTTTGGCTGTGAGGATGCCCCCGACAAACGGCAGGATCACGCCCACGGCAGCTACCAGCAGTGCCGTCGATCCGACTTTCCTCAATGACTTGAGATCGGTGTGCAAACCGATCTGGAACAACAGCACGACCACTCCCAACTCGGCGAACGCGTGCAACACCGGGTCGTGCGTATCGTAAATGTTGAGCGCACTCGCACCGAGGACGACGCCCGCAAGCAACTCACCGAGTACGGCCGGCTGTCCGAGGCGTTGTGCGATTTCGCCGAGCAACTTAGTGGCGATAATGATGGCAGCGAGGATCGCCAGCAGCGCGGTCACATCATAGGTGGATCCGTCTCCACTCACTTCGCGGCGTCACCTTCGAGGTACGTGTACCCCTCGAGCCCCGCAACGTATTCGGCGATAAACATATTTGCCTCATCCCGTGAGATGGTCGTGGCTGCTTGCACCTTTCGCCGGAACGTCGTCAGCAAATCAGACGCGCGAAACTGTACATAGTTGAGCACTTCGGTCACCGTGTCGCCATGGACAAGATCGGTAATCTCGTAGCCGGCATCGCTCATCCGTACGTGGACGGCATTCGTGTCACCGAACAGGTTGTGCAGATCGCCCAGAATTTCCTGATACGCGCCGGTGAGGAAGATACCGAGCATGTACGGAGTCCCGTCATCCCGAAATGGGTGCAGCGCGAGGCTGGGATCGCCGTCGCGACCGCCGATGAACCGGTCGATCTTGCCATCGGAGTCGCAAGTGATGTCCTGCAGCGTGCCGCGGCGCGTCGGCTCTTCGTCGAGCCGGTGAATGGGCATGATCGGAAACAGTTGATCGATTGCCCAGTTGTCCGGTAACGATTGAAAGAGCGAAAAGTTCAGGAAATACCGGTCGAGGAGAATCGCGTCGAGATCAGTGATGATATCGTCAAATTCGTCGCGATGTTTTTGGGCAACTCGAGCAATCTGATTGATAATGCAGAGATACAACCGCTCGGCGAACGCGCGCTCGCGCAGGGACAATACGCCGCTCGTGAAGAGAGTTTGTGCACGCTCTTTGTCGAACACCGCATCGTGATAAATCTCGCGCACGCGTCGCAACGAGACGTTTTTGCGCGACACGACCTTCAGGTCGTCGGCCATCTCGTGCAGGAGCGTTTGCTCGTCGTCGGTCAGCGTAGGAATGGTCGGATCGGCGGCCGACTCCACGTCAATCACACCGACCAACAGGAGGGCGTGATGCGCCGTGAGCGCCCGCCCCGACTCGCTGATAATGTGCGGCATCGGTAAATCTTTGTCGCGGCACTGCTCGGCGAGTGTGTACACAATGTCGTTCGCGTATTCCTGCAAGGAATAGTTCACGCTCGCTTGCGCGGTACTCTGCGAACCGTCGTAGTCCACACCGAGTCCGCCGCCGACATCCACGTGTGTGATGTCGAGCCCCATCGCCCGCAGTTCGTCGTAGTAGCGCGCCAGCTCCTGCAAGCCGCGTTTGATGAACCGGATATCGGTGATCTGCGAACCCAAATGGCAATGAATGAGCTTGACAATGTCGAGTTTGCCGGCGGCTGTGAGCTTGTCGATCACTTGCATCAACTGCGCCGGGCTCAGGCCGAACTTTGATTTCTCGCCGCCCGATTGCGCCCACCGTCCGCTGCCTTCCGTGGCGAGCTTGATGCGCACGCCGGCCCTCGGCGTTACCCCCATCTCGGCCGCCACTTGCAACAATACATCGAGCTCGCTCACCTGCTCAATCACAATGAACACGTCGTGCCCCAACCGCTGCCCCATGAGCGCGAGACGCATGAATTCTTCGTCTTTGTACCCGTTGCAGACAATCAAGTGATCCGTGCTTTCCGTGAGCGCCAACACGGCCTGCAGCTCCGGCTTGGAGCCGCATTCGAGCCCGACGCCGGTCGCTTTGCCGAACTCGACGATCTCTTCGACGACGTGCCGTTGCTGATTGACCTTGATGGGATACACGGTGGTGTACCCGCCCGTGTATTCAAATTCCCCAATCGCATGTTGGAAGCACCCATTCAGTGCCTCAATGCGGGATCGGAGAATGTCGGAGAACCGGAGCAGCACCGGGAGAATGACGCCCTGCGCTTCGAGGTCACACGCGAGGTCGAACAGGTCCACGGTCCGTTCCGGACGTTCCTTGTCGGGCCGCACGACGACATGTCCCTTTTCGTTCACGTCGAAGTATCCGTCGCCCCATCCCTCGACATTGTACAGGGCGCGCGCGCCCTCGATCGTCCAGGGCGCGCTGGGCGCGACTGGTGCGGGAGGAATGGCGGACGTCGATTCGGGCGAAGTACTAGTGTTCATGGACTTCAATAGTAGGGACTCCGACGGCATCGCGGTACCAGTCGGCTGCTACAACTACCCGATCGCGCGTTTCAGAAACGCTTGTCGGCCAAGTTGCCAGAAGATCAGGAGCAACACACTGAGTGCCACGCTGACGACAAACAGATCCATATGCGGTGCGGTCGGCGTGAGTGCGCCGCGCATGCCTTCGGCCACATATACCAGTGGATTAATCAGTACGGCCCACTTCATAAACGGCACACGGTCGAGTGACGACCACGGATAGTACGTGCAACCGAAAAAAATCATCGGGCTGATAATTGAACTGAACATCAACCCGATTTGTTGCGCGTTGATCGCACAGCCAATGAACAGGCCAAGTGCGCTGAACGCCGCTCCGCCCAGAATCATGATGCCGAGAATCTGTCCAAAATTGCTGAGCTCCAAGCCGGGAATCGGCCCCATAATCAGCCGCCCGCAGGGGAGCACGAACAGACCAGCGAGCACGCCCTGGATGGTCCCGGCGACGACCAACTCGAGCGCGACGAGATGACTCGGTATGGGTGCCAGCAAGCGGTCTTCAATCTCTTTCGAGAATCCAAACTGGGCGACCATCGGCAATGCCACGGACTGCACGGCCGAAAGCGCCAGCGACATAGCGAGTACACCGGGGAGCAGCGTGGCCGTGTAATTCCCACGTAGCATGCCGATTTTCGGAAGCAGATAACCGAAAATGATCATCAGCAAGAGCGGTTGCATCGCCGTGCGTAACAGAAAAAACGGAGCCTCGCGTCGTGCCACACGCATATCGCGACGGAGCATTGCGAAGAACACGTCCGCAGTCGACAGCGGAGATACGGCCATACTTCCGCCGCTCAATCGAGTTTCCGCCCTGTGAGGGAGATGAACAGCGTCTCCAGGCTTGGTTTGGACAGATTGATGTTTTCGACGCGACATCCGGCGTCTTCACACGCGTGAATCAGTGCGGGAATCGCCTCGCTCCCCCGTTCGCTGTAGGCTCGCAATACCACACCCGTCGCGTCGACGGCGGTCACACCTGGTACGGCTCGGCACCGCTCTACCGCGGGGGCTACGTCGCCGGACAGTGTGAGATCAATCAGTGTTTGCCCAGGTGCCTGCGCCTTAAGTTTGGCGGGCGTATCGCACGCCAGCAGCTTCCCGTGGTCGATAATCGCTAGACGGTCACAGAGTTCGTCGGCTTCTTCCATGTAGTGCGTTGTCATGACGATGGTACGGCCGTCGGCGTGAAGCTGGCGCAATAGATCCCACAGGGCGTGACGCGCTTGTGGGTCGAGCCCGACGGTCGGCTCATCGAGAAATATTACGTTGGGTTCGTGGAGTAACGCGCGCGCGATCATCAGGCGCTGCTGCTGGCCGCCGGACAGATCGTCCACCTTCGCATAAGCTTTGTCGGTTATGTCGAACTGGTCGAGTAACGCCATGGCGCGTTGCTCGGCGAGCGCTCGCGACAATCCGAAGTATGCACCATGAAAGAGAAGATTCTCGATGACGTTGAGGCCGCGATCCGGATTCGGACGTTGGGGCACCACGCCGATACGGCGCCGCACCGCAACGTCCTCGGTGCGAACGTTCGCGCCGGCAACGATGGCATCGCCGGATGTCGCGCGAACGCGAGTCGTGAGAATGCCGATGGTGGTGGTCTTCCCTGCACCGTTAGGACCAAGCAAACCAAAAAATTCGCCTTGACGTACGGAGAGATCCAGACTGTCCAACGCCGCGATGCCACCGGAGACGCGTGCGCCAACTGGCGTGTGGCGCGGTGCGGGCGGCGCGAACTGCGGGCCGCCGCGCGGTTGCGCGCGGCGGCTTGGCGGTGCGGGATACACTTTGCGCAGTGCGCGCGTTTCAATCACTGCAGGCATAGCGAAAATGTACGACGCTCGATAGCGCGTCGGCCAGAGCATCGGAGCAGCAGGTCTGAATCAGGACAGCCGCGCCACTTCGCCCCACTTCGCGCCGCTAAAAACCCGGTGGCACCGCGGCGGCGTTCACCCCTTTTTCCGCTCCCGCCTTGATCTGATCCTGCGATTTTTCGAGGAACGGTATTCCCCGGCTCATCCACTCCGGTGCCGGCGCGCCCAGCAGTTTATTTGCAAAAAACTCCTGTTGCTTTTTGTCCATATCCTTTTGGTTCGCCCGCTTCGACGGATTGTGTCCTTCATTGTTATACGTGACCATGTACGCCTCTTTCTTGAGTCGACGCATTGCCAGATAGAACTCAATCCCCTGATACCAGGGCACCGCGCCGTCGGCGTCGTTCTGCATCCAAAAAATTGGCGTCGTCACGCGGTCGAGATGAAAGAGCGGCGAATTCTCGATGAAGCGTTCCGGATACTGCCAAAGCGATCCGCCAATCCGGCTCTGCCCGTGCTCATACTGCCCGGTGCGGGCAATCCCGGATTCCCAGCGAATGCCACCATAGGCGCTGGTCATGTTCACCACCGCAGCATCCGGTATCGCCGCGGCGAAAATATTCGTCACCGTGATCAAGTAGGCAATCTGATAACCGCCCCACGACTGTCCCATCACTCCAATTTTCCTCGGATCAACAAACCCGCGGGCAATCAGTGACTGAATGCCAGGGATGACCGCTTTCGCGGCACTCGGGCCGGGCTGGCCAATCGTGTAGACAATGTCCGGCGTGAACACGAGATAGCCCAGCGAGTTATAGACCAGCGGATTGATCGCGTTTCGCCCGGTCGGTGCGATGTAGTTGTAAAGCCCATCGGAAAGTTTTTCGTAAAACGTGACGACCATCGGGTACTTCTTCGACGGATCGAAACCCTCGGGCTTATGTAGCAACCCTTGCAGCTTCACCCCATCGTCGCTCAGCCAGGTAACGAGCTCCACATCGCCGCGCGGATATTCTGTATCTTGTGGATTGGCATTGGAGATCTTGCTAACTTGGTTGATAGCCGAGCCGACCCAGAGGTCGGGAAACTCCCGGTACGTCTGTTGGGTCATGATGTACTCATCGGCTTTGCGGGCTTTGGCGAGCGCATTGTAGTTTTTCGGGCCCATCACGATGCGTTCTGGCGCAGCAGCGACGCCGAATTTGCCACGCCAATAGCCGCTCTCTTTTGTGTCGTTATTGAGGGCGCGCATCAGTAGTGGCTTCGCGGCATCGAGCCCTGGTTCCTCGCGGTCCAAGTCGACCAGCCGGAACGTCACGCCATTTTTTTTGCCGTAGCTGGCTGTGAGTACCAAGGGCGCGACCGAACCGGTCGGGTCGAGCTCCCAAATATCTGTCTTGTCGTACACGATCAGCCGCGCATCGTCCTTGGTCCAGCCCGCGACGCCGAACGGCCGCGGCTCGTCGCTATCCACAGACTCTTCGTCGTAGAAGTGTGTGTCTTTCAGTTGCGCTGTGAGATCCACGGTTTTTCCGGTGGCGATCGTTCGGGTGCGCCACGATCCCTCCTGAAACATCGCGACATATTTTCCGGCCGTCGAGAGCGACGCGGCGTTGCGCATTCGCTTACTGATGAGCGTGCGTGCGCCACTGTTCGCGTCGATCAGCCACACATCGCTGCCGCCCTCGCCCCAACCCGCGTCCACCGAATACGGGAGTCCGTTCGACGCCAGCGCGATTTTGCCGTTGTCGGTGACGGCCACCGCCGCCACCGAATCGTCGGCGAGACGCAGTGCCTTTTTTGTATCCGAATGATAAATCGCGAGGTACGTGCGCGCGCGATCGCGCGCGACTTGATTCTTTTGCACCGGATTCACGACCGGATCTTGCCAGTGCCAAAGATCGTACACGGCTTTGTCTACCAACGAATCGGCCGGCACCGCATCGGCAATCGGCTTGGCGAGGGAAAACAGTAGCGCCGATCCGTCGCGCGTAAAATCCACGCGACCGCGATCGGCGACAAAAAT
>JANYBD010000179.1 GCA_025360995.1 Gemmatimonadota bacterium | reverse complement strand
ATCGCCGGTCTTGATGCCCCAATCACAGTGTGGATTGAAAAAGCCGGCGACCATCGAATGTTGAAGCAAGTGTTGGTCGGGACTCCCGTTGAGATCCAGAGAGTCAGATAGCGTTATCAGAAAAGCAACAAACAGCAACGGGGGCGCCGATCAATCGGCGCCCCCGTTTTCACCGTGTCATTCAAAAAAATCTAGGGACAACAGGGCGAGACAATCGTGCCTGCAGGCAGTGTAAAGTTGACCGTATTCCCGAGTTTCACGCCGTGCGCGTCAAACCAACCCAAGTTGGCCTCGAGCGCAAAGCGGAACGGACCGGCCGCCTGATGAAGTGTCGACGAATTTGGAGCCATGTCGGCGCCGTTCATCACTTTCATATTGGCGTCGATGAAGATGATCGACAGCGGCGTCGGCGTGTCAACCATATAAAAGCCGATGGAGCTGGGATCCACATCCGCCGGGTAAATAAATAGCATTCCGCCATTGGTACCGATCGAGGCGGCGGTGCGGGCCTTCAGGCCGGTGCTGCGCGTCGACGGTGACGCGGCAATCTCCGCCAGAATACTTCCACCGTTGAAGGCAATGGTCACCGTGTTCGTGCCTCCACCGGGCCCGATCGGGTCGGTGGCTTTCTTTGAGGCGCACGAAATGAGCGAGAGCGCGATGGCGACAGTTAGGATGCGTTTCACAGAGTTAAGAATGGCATAGGGGCCGCGCATGGTCAAACTAACGCGGCTTCCGTGCCCCCTTTTCGCCGATGGCATTTCGACGCTCCGGACCGGCGCGGATGGCGCCGTCGCCAAACTTCTCGCGCACGCGATCCATGGCACGCGACAGCTCCCGATCACGTTCACCTTCCGGCACTCCCTCAAGCTTGGTGGTGCTGTCAAACATTGTCAGTTGCCGGGCGTCGCGGGCGGGTTTGAGGTTTGAGAGCGACACACCGACCAGCCTCGCCGGGCGCGGATGTTCGGACCGCAGTTGTGTGAGCAGCGCGTCGGCGGTGTCAATGATTGCACGGTCCGATTCGATGGGCTCTTCGAAAGTGTTCCCGGCGGTGCGGGTGATAAAATCGTTCGTGCGTAGCTTTACGGTAATCGTGCGCGCGTCCAGCCCTTCAGCGCGAAGATCGGCGCCGACTTTCGCTGATAAGTGCCGCAGTTCGGTCGAGAGCGCGCCAGCATCGGCAATGTCACGGTCAAAGGTTTCTTCGCGACTCATTTGTTTGGCTGGCACGCGGGGTTCAACCGATGCATGACTGATGCCGCGCACGCGGTCGTAGAGCCATGCGGCACTGGTTGCGCCTAACCAGCGTTCTAGGGTGCGCAGGTCATGCGTCAGGACTTCAGCGGCCATCGTCAGCCCCAGGCCCAGCAGCTTGGTTTGCTGTTTCGGACCGATTCCCGGGATGTCCGCCAACGCCACCGTGCGCATGAATTCGAGTTCAGCACCGTCCGGAACAATGTGCACTCCACCGGCCGCGGGATCGCGTGACGGCTTGCCGCGTTCGACAGCGAGTTTGGCAATAAGTTTGCTCGATCCGCCGCCGATCGAAACGGTCATTCCAGTGGCATCGTACACCGCGGCGCGAATCCGTCGTGCCGTCAGATCGATCGGCTCGTGATCGTAGAGTGCCTCGGTGCCGCTCATGTCGAGATACCACTCGTCAATACTCGCGCCCTCGACCAACGGCGTGAATTGGTCGAGGGCGCTGCGAATAGCCCGACTCGTATCGGCACAGGCGTGCCGGGGTACGGGAACGCACATGGCGTCCGGGCAGAGCTTGAGTGCTTGGCCAATGGGCATCGCCGATCGCACTCCGTAGGCCCGTGTTTCGTATGACGCGGAGCAAACGACGCCACGCGATCCCGGTCGTCCGCCGACGATCAACAACGCCGCGCGCCCGGCGCCATCAGGATCGACGGCGCGGGCAACGGCGACAAAAAACGCGTCGGCATCGGCGAGAAGAATTCGTGGCATGCGTCACTACAGTATACAGAAAACAGAAGAAGGCAGACTGATCGCGCCAGTCTGCCTTCTTCTGTTTTCACCTTCCTTCTTCTCCGGCTACCGACGGTTGTCGGCAGCCCGGACTTTACGGTACTTCGATGATCACCGCGCGCCGGTTCTGCGCACGTCCTTCCTTGGTGCCGTTATCGGCCACAGGCTTGCTCTCACCGAAGCCATGGATGCTGATGCGGCTGGCGGCGATGCCCTGCGAAACGAAATAGCCCTTGACGGCATTTGCGCGACGTTCCGAGAGACCCTGATTGTACGCGTCGGAGCCGATGCTGTCCGTGTGACCCTGTACTTCCACATTCCGGTCATCGTGATCCTTCAGGTAACGCACGATGACGTTGAGCGTGTCTTTCGCCGACGGCGTCAGATTCGACTTGTCGAACGCGAAGTGCACGTCATGCAGCGTCATGATCTCACGCGGCTTGGCGGGCTCAGGCGCTGGCATTGGCGGCGGCGGCGGCGCAGGAGCCGGAGCCGGAGCTGGTGTCGGTGCTGGAGCTGGAGCTGGAGCTGGCACCGGCACCGGAACTGGCGGCGGTGGCGGAAGCGGCTTTTCGACGATGCACGGGCCGTTCTTGGCCTGTCCACCGAAGAAGTACGTCAGTCCGAGGCGCCCCGTGTAGGTCGTCGTACGGGCCGGCGGTACCGTCTGATCCGACGGACTCTTGAAATCGGCGACACCTTCGCCTTTCCAAGACCAGTTCTCGTTCATGCAATAACGCAATCCGACCACGGCGTTGCCGCCGGCATCGTACTGGTTGCGCGTCGTGTCATTCTTGAACCGGGTGCCGGTAAAACCGCCACCGATCAAGAATCGCACGTGCTCGCTGATCGGCTGGTTGTAGATCAGGTCAACGCGATTGTTGATCACATTGAGCTTGCCGACGCGCGAACTCGTCGCACTGGAATAGTCCGCTTCATACTCGAGCGCGAGGCGTTTGAAGATGTACGCGTCGAAATGCGCGCCGATTCCGGCGACACTTGCAATCTTTGTCAAATCATCAAACTTCGTGTACTGACCGAAAATGCCACCTTCATACGCGATTGCCCGCTGTGCTGACAGCGATGTCGAGAATGCAATGGCGAGCACAGTCATTAGACCGATACGTCGCATTAGTGCGGACTCCGTTCGAGTGAGTGAAAAACCGATACAATCCGAGGGGCACCCCAAAGTGGGCTGAACCGTTGATTGCTCTCATATATAATATAGTTGTCTGCTTTAGTCCATTGTTTTAACGGGTGATATTCGCACTCCCATTACCTACCTAACTCGTGCTAGATCAATGGTATGACTCCAATTAACCGACCAATTTGGGCCCCCTCAAATGCGGGCCGCAAACAGGCCTTGATGGCCCGGTTTTTCCGGTCCGCCCGGGGTCAATTTCGAGCTAGTCCGCCGTTGGCCGCGCCATATTCCGAATGGCACCGGTGGTCGTGCGAAAATCCCGGGGAGTTTTGGCCGACGGTTTGGGATTTCTCAGCAGTTATTGGTGACTCCGGCGTTGTGCCTGGTGACTTGAATACGGTCGTTTCCGGCTTCGAACGAATTGCGCCTCCCGAGGCCGATTCGGGATCGCGATGGTTTAGCGGTGCCCGTCTGAATTTCAGCGAAAATCTCTTACGGCATCGCGGGAGTTCACCGGCCATAGTCGCTCGCGACGAAGCCGGTAACCGCCGCCAGTTGAGTCGCGATCAATTGGCGTTCGAAGTCGCACGAATGGCAAGCGCACTTCGCGCATCGGGAATCGTTCCAGGTGACCGGGTGGCTGGATTTCTCCCGAATATTCCCGAGGCGGTCGTCGCAATGCTCGGCGCCGCAGCGATCGGCGCGGTATGGTCGTCGTGCTCTCCGGATTTTGGTGTGGCCGGAGTGCTGGATCGCTTCGGGCAGATTGCGCCGCGCATTCTGATTGCTGCAGACGGGTACCGATATGCCGGCAAAGATATTGACTGCCGCTCCCGGGTGCAGGAGATCGCAAACGCGCTGCCAACGGTTGAACGGGTGATCGTGGTGCCGACGTTGAGGGCAACCAACTCCGACAATTCCATAACCGGTATTCGCGATGCGGAGGCGTGGACCGCGTTTCTCGCCAGCGGGGAGGACGCACCGGAATCGTTCACGCAACTGCCCTTCGATCACCCGCTTTTCGTGCTGTATTCCTCCGGCACGACGGGTGAACCAAAATGCATCGTCCACGGCGCCGGTGGTACACTCTTGCAGCACCTCAAAGAGCATCAGCTCCATACCGACATCCGGGACGGTGAGCGGGTCTTTTATTTCACCACCTGTGGTTGGATGATGTGGAACTGGCTCGTAAGCGCCCTGGCCTCGGGCGCAACGATCGTGCTGTACGATGGCGCCCCAATGCCACCGCACGCTCCCGACGCGCTCTGGACAATGGCCGCAGAAGAAAAAATCACGGTGTTCGGAACGAGTGCGAAATTTCTCGCGCTTTCCGAGAAGGCGGGCATGCGTCCAATTGCGTCGCATGATTTGACCTCACTCCGGGCAATTCTTTCTACTGGCAGCCCGCTCGCGCCCGGCAGCTACGACTATGTCTACCGGGACGTGCGGGCTAACCTCATGCTCGCCAGTATCTCCGGCGGCACCGATATCATCTCATGTTTTGCGCTCGGTAATCCGATGCTACCTGTCTGGCGCGGTGAACTGCAATGCCGCGGGCTCGGGATGGCCGTCGACGTGTTCGATGACGGCGGCCGTCCGACAACCGGCTCACCGGGCGAACTCGTCTGCACCCGCCCATTTCCATCCATGCCCGTCGCCTTTTGGAACGATCCCAATGGCGTGAAATATCGGGCGGCGTATTTCAGTCGATTCCCCGATGTGTGGTGTCACGGCGATTGGGCAGAAATTACCGAGCACGATGGCGTGGTGATCTCCGGCCGCAGCGATGCCACGCTGAATCCGGGCGGCGTGCGCATAGGTTCCGCAGAGATTTACCGGCAAGTCGAACAACTGGACGAAGTAATGGAGAGCATTGTAGTCGCGCAGCGGCTGACGGTGGCGGGTGAAGCGGATGAACGGCTGGTGCTCTTTGTCCGCCTCCGCGACGGACTGACGCTCGACGATGACCTGCGCACCAAGATTCGGTCGCACATTCGCGACCATACCAGCCCGCATCATGTCCCGAAAGTCATTACGCAGGTGGCCGACATCCCGCGAACTATCAGCGGTAAAATCACCGAAATCGCTGTCCGCGAGGTGATCCACGGGCGGCCGGTGAAGAACATCGACGCGCTCGCCAACCCGGAAGCGCTGGAATTCTTCCGTGACCGCGCCGAACTTCAGGTCTAGATGACTCCCGACGCGACCGCACTGCCTTTGGTCTCACGCGATGACGTGCTCGCGGCACAACGTTTAGTGGCACCTCGCGTCCACCGGACGCCGACGACTCGCTCGTCGTATCTCAGCGATCGTTTCAGTGCGGACGTGTGGCTGAAACTCGAGCTCTTGCAGAAGACTGGCTCGTTCAAGGTTCGTGGCGTACTTAACAAGATGGCGACGCTTACCCCCGCCGAGCGGGCACGCGGAGTCGTGACGCTTTCGGCGGGCAACCACGCACAGGCAGTGGCTTGGGCTGCACGTGAAGCCGGAATTCGCGCTACGGTGGTAATGCCGTCCAAGGCGGTGCAAAGCAAAATCGACGCGACCCGAGACTATGGGGCTGAGCTCATTCTCACCGACGCCGATCTGTTGGAAACGGCGCGTGGGTTGGAGGCGGAGCGCGGTCTCACATTGATTCATCCGTTCGACGATGGGGCGGTGATTGCCGGGCAAGGCACGCTCGCTGAGGAAATATTTGACGACTTGCCGGAAACAGATGTGCTTCTGATTGGTGTGGGGGGCGGCGGCGTACTCAGTGGAGTGGGTGTCGTCGCGCGGGCGCGGCGCTCGTCGGCGCGAGTGATAGGTGTTGAACCCGAAGGCGCCGCGGTGATGCGGTTGAGTCTCGATCGCGGCTCACCGCAGCGACTGTCCGGAATGACGACTATTGCCGACGGGCTTGCCGCTCCATTCGCCGGCGCGATTCCGTTCGCGCACGTGACCGCACTGGGTTTGGAAATCGTTACCGTTCCGGAAGAAGCAATTGTCGAGGCACTCTGGCTGCTGATCGAACGGTGCAAGGTGGTGCCCGAGCCAGCAGCGTGCGTGGGGCTCGCCGCGCTGATTTCCGGCGCGGTGACCGTCGAGCGCGGCGCACGAACCGTAATTATTGTTACAGGTGGAAATGTGGGTCGACAGCGGTTGGGTTCGCTGGCCTAAAGGCGGCGCGGACCGTTAGGCGATTTTCGATCGGCGACGTTACTATTGCAGGTAATAGCGGCCGCACAGAGCGGCACACTCGGATCAAGGGTTCGAACCATGGCCACAGTTACCCAGCCTGACGCGGCACTCGCGCACGATACGTTCCCAATTAACGGAACGGATTACATCGAGTTCTGGGTCGGCAACGCGAGACAATCCGCGGCCTACTATCAGGCCGCGTGGGGCTACGATATTCTCGCCTACCGCGGCCCCGAAACAGGGGTGCGCGACCGCGCGAGTTATCTCTTGCAGCAAGGCAAAGTGCGGTTTGTTCTAACCTCGCCACTCGGGCCTGAAGGCGAGATTGCCGAGCACATCCATAAACACGGCGACGGTGTCCGTGACCTCGCGTTCTGGGTCGATGACGCACGCGACGCCTACGCCAAGGCGATCGAGCGGGGAGCACGGTCCGTACACGCCCCACGGGTCGACACGGACGAAGACGGAGAGGTTGTGATCGCCGCGATTGCTACATACGGCGACACGATCCATTCCATTGTAGAGCGTCGAAACTACAAGGGATTATTTCTCCCTGGCTTCCGCCCGCACACGTCTGCCGTGAAGTCCAATCCCGTTGGTCTGAAATATGTTGACCACTGCGTGGGGAATGTGGAACTGGGCAAAATGAACGAGTGGGTCGGTTTCTATTCGCGCGTGCTTGGCTTTTTCAACTTGTTGTCGTTCGACGATAAACAGATCTCCACCGAATACTCGGCGTTGATGTCGAAGGTCATGTCGAACGGAAACGGTCGCATCAAGTTTCCGATCAATGAGCCGGCCGCCGGGAAAAAGAAATCGCAGATCGATGAATATCTCGATTATTATCGGGGCCCAGGCGTGCAGCATATCGCGGTTGCCACGGACGATATTGTGAAAACCGTCCGTGCCCTCAAGTCGCGCGGCGTCGAGTTTTTACAAGTGCCGCAGGTGTACTACGACACGGTGCTTCAGCGCGTCGGCAAGATCGACGAAGAAATTGCGCCACTCGCCGAGCTCGGGATTCTCGTGGATAGTGACGACGAAGGGTATCTGCTGCAAATTTTCACGAAGCCCGTGCAAGACCGGCCAACGCTGTTCTATGAGAT
>JANYBD010000066.1 GCA_025360995.1 Gemmatimonadota bacterium | reverse complement strand
AAGTGGCGGCGGCTGAACACGTGGCCAGCGGGCTGTGCGGCCGGCTGTGCGATCAAACCCACGCCGCTATTTCTCACCGCCGGCCTCAAGTTGAATTTCACTGCGCCCGCAGCCGACGCTGCCCCGTTCGACGAGTATGTGTCTGATCCGGCGAAGCCCGTGCCGTTCCGGGCGCGCCCGATTCAGCCCACCAGCAATCCGATCTGGCCTGCGTGGCTGGTAGACGATCAACGGGAAGCGTCAGGACGGCCCGACGTGGCGGTCTTTATGTCTGACGTGCTGACTGCGCCGGTAAAGATCAGTGGACAGCCTATTGCCAATCTGGTTGCGTCCACGAGTGGTACCGACGCCGACTGGGTGGTGAAGGTGATTGATGTCTATCCGGACGAGGTCGCCGGCGACGCGCAGATGGGCGGATATCAACTGATGGTGTCGGCAGACATTTTCCGTGGCCGGTACCGCGAGAGTTTCGAGACGGCGAAACCAATCGCTGCGAATGCGCCGCTGGTGTATCGATTTGCTCTGCCGAATGCGAACCATGTCTTTCTGCCCGGACACCGGATGATGGTGCAGGTGCAGTCGAGCTGGTTCCCGCTGTATGATCGCAATCCGCAGACTTTTGTGCAGAATATCTTCTGGGCGAAGCCCGAGGACTATAAGAAGGCGGTGCAGCGGATCTATCACGCCGGTGGGCAAGCGAGTTTCATTGAGATGCCGTTGGTTGTGGTGCCATAGGCGGCGACGATATCCGGGTTCAACCGCAGCGCTTTAACCTCCGTATTAATACGGAGATCGATCGCGTTGGCGGCCACAACGACTCAAAAAACTTCATCGATTGCTAATCAACTGTGCGGTTATCGGGGACTGGCGAGTAATGGTATTTATGATGACATTTCTCGGCTGTTACCCCAGCCGCATGAGAAAGACTCTTGGCATCATCCGGCGCGGTGCACCGGCGAGCACCGTTTTGCATGCCATGTTCTGTTGATACTTCATCAGTGAATAATGTGTCTGTCGATCAATTCCGTTCACTCAGTTTGCAGTGCGATGTACCCTACCCCCAGTAAGGAGACGCTGATGTTCCACCGAGCGAGTGTTCGTCGCTTGGCCCTTGCGGCTGCTGTTCTGTTTCTGGTGCTCCCGTCCCGCGCGCTGTTCGCGCAGACTGGCACCATAACCGGAAAAGTCACCGACGCGGCCACGAAGCTTCCAATCGCCGAGGTGCGGGTTGTCATTTCCGGCACCGCGATCGAGACCCGCACCGACCGGGATGGCGATTACCGCCTGAACAATGTGCGCCTGGGTTCCGTCGCCGTCGGCGCGTTTCGATTCGGCTTTAAGGCGGCATTCGACTCTGTGCGCGTTGGCGCCGGACAGACTGCAACGCTCAACCTTCAGATGACGCAGTCGCTCGTCAACCTGTCGGAAGTGGTTGTCACGGGAACGGCCGGTAACCAGGAACGGAAGGCTCAGGCCGCGCTGGTTGCGACCGTTGAAGCGACACAGATCATGAAGGATGCACCGATCAGCAGTGTGGGCGAGCTGTTGCAGTCGCGCGTCCCGGGTGTTGCCATCAGCTCCAACTCGGGTACCGCTGGCACGGCGAAGACGGTCCGCATTCGCGGCGCGTCGTCGATCAACCTGTCGAACCAGCCGTTGCTCTTCGTCGACGGCGTTCGTATCAACGAAGGCCAGATCGCCAGCGGTCAGTCCGGCCAGCTGTATGACCGCCTCAACGATATCAATCCTGACGAAATCGAAAGCATTGAAATCGTGAAGGGACCGGCCGCCGCGACGCTCTACGGCGCCGACGCCAGCGCCGGCGTCATTCAGATCATTACAAAGAAGGGACGCCCGGGCAGCAACTCGTTCACGCAGAGCGTGCGCGTCGAAATGGGTACGTCCGATCGCAACTTCACGCCGCCGGATAACTACGCCCTGTGCAGCGCAAACTCCATTTTGGCGACGAGCACGAATCCGCTCTGCCGTGGCCAGACACTGGGAACGCTCGTACACGACAACCCGTTGCTCCGGGTCGGCGCGTTCCGCACCGGCACCGATCGCCAGATTGGCTGGAACGCCCGCGGCGGCGGCCAGAATTACGGGTACTTATTGTCGTTCGGCTCGCAGAATGTCCTTGGTGTGCTCCCGAACAACGCGTTCGACCGCTACAATGTGCGCACAAATTTCAACTATGTGCCGAGTTCGAAGTTGACGATTGATGCCGGTGTTGGCCTTGCGCAGACCAAGTCGCAAGTGCCGGACAACGACAACAATATTTTCGGCTGGCTCGGTGGCGCCCTGCTGGGCAGTCCGCTTAACCGCAATGACTCGGGCAATCCGTCGAGCGATGGCTGGTTTGGATTCAACCGTCACTATAACGCGATCGCGGCGATTGATCACACGTTGCTCACGCACCGTCTTACGTCAAATATCACGGCGAATTATCTGCCAACCGGTTGGTTCTCGAACCGCTTTACTCTCGGCATGGACTACGCGCAGGACGAACAGCGCACGTTCTTCCCGAAGAATGACAGCACTTGGTACGGCGGGGCGTTGGACGGTGGCAGCAATGCGTCCATCGCGCGAGGCGCTGAGCGCTACACGTTCGACTACCTCGGCAATATGCGAAAGGATTGGGGCACGTCGTGGGAGACCAATCTCTCGTTCGGCCTTCAGGTGATTTCGACCCGTAATACGCTGTTGACGGCGTCCGGTCTCGGATTCGTCACGAACGCCAACAACTCGGTCGGTGCTGGCGCAACAACGACAGGCGGCGGTGGCTTCACCGAGCAGCGCCAGTTTGGCTACTTGGGCCAGTTGCAGATCGGATACCAGAACCGACTCTTCTTGCAGCTTGGGCTGCGCGTTGACAAGAACTCATCATTCGGCACGACGGCGCCAGCGTTCGTGTTGCCGAAAGTCGGCGTGAGCTATGCGATATCGGAAGAGAAGTTCTTTGAACGATATCTGAAGTATGTGAACACCCTTCGTTTACGTGCGTCGTGGGGAACCACGGGCCGTTCGCCGAACCCGGGTGATGCCCTCACGACGCTCGTCGCGACCCCATTCAATATTGCGGGTACGACGTTCGCCGGTGCCATTCCGGGCAATCCCGGCAACGCCAACCTCAAGCCGGAGCGCGGCGTAGAATACGAGGCTGGTCTTGACGCCGGTTTCTTCGGCGATCGTGTATCGGCCGAACTGACGTACTTCAACAAGCAAACCAACGACCTCATCATCGCCAAGCCGATTCCCCCGTCACTCGGTTTCAGCGCGAATCCGTTGGCAAATATCGGATCGGTCGTGAACCGCGGCTTCGAGTTGGCACTCAATGTCAATGCACTCCGCATGCGCGATGTGCAGTGGGATGTCCGCCTCAGTGCGAACACGCTCCACAACGAGCTCACCAGTCTCGGCAAGCTATCGCCGTTTGTACTGGGACCGGCCGGTCGCGCCCTCGTCGGGCAACAGCTCGGTGTGTTCGTCTCGAAGAAGATTGATTCGATCAGCGTCGCCAGCAGCAAGGTGTTTGTTCGCGACACGCTGACGCCGATGGGCAACATTCTTCCGACGCTCGAATGGAACCTCACAAACACGGTCACGCTGTTCAAGAATTTCCGCTTTGCGGCGCTCGTCGACTCGAAGCGTGATTTTCTCGTGCAGAACTTCACGGCATACTTCCGTGAGACGCAGCTGATTCGTTCGAACCTCCGGCTCGATCCGACAGCACTGTCGCCGTACGAACGCTTGCGTCGCTTCGGCGACCTGACCAACCCCAGCAAGCCATTCATAACCAAGTCTGGTGCGGCGGCGACGGTTAGTGACGTGATCGACGCTTACCTCGAACCGGGCGACTTTGTTCGCCTGCGTGAAGTCTCGGCGTCGTACACGTTGCCGACGTCGTGGGTCAAGGGAATGCGTAGTATTGTTCAAGGAGCGACGATCACTCTGGCAATGCAGAACGTGCATCTCTGGACGAATTATTCCGGGGCCGATCCGGAAGTTATTTCGAACGCGGCCGGAATCGGTGGCCAGTTCTCGCGCCAGGATTTCCTGACCCTCCCGAATCCGAAGAAGACGGTTCTTCGGGTCAACTTCACCTTCTAACCGCCAAAGGACTAATATTATGAAGACGATCCGACGCGCGGTTACGCGCACAATTGTGGGTACGGTGCTGGTGTTCGGCGCCGCAGCCTGCTCTGATAAGTTCCTCAGTGTCACCAACCCGAACGTGATCGATGCCGCGACGGTCGATCCGACGTCCGGCGCGGCATCGCTCGCGGGTTCGGCCCAGCAGAACTTTGCCACGGCCCTCGGCTGGTTGAGCAGTTACAGTGCATGGTTTGCGGGCGAGGCCAACGTGTCCGACACGTTCCCGACCCGCAACGAGTTCGGGTTTCGAAATGTCTCGGACCTGAACGGCTCGCTCAATGGCGACATCTGGCAGCCGCTGTCGCTTGCGACCGCTTCTGCGAAGATCGTGCTTGATCTCACACTGCCGAACCCGACGACAAATATCAACATTGCCCGGGCGGCGGCGTTCCGTGGATTTTCGATCCTCTTTATGGCGACAGATTTCTGCACTGGGACACTGTCGGCCGGACCGGAACTCACTACGGCGCAGTTGCTCGATTCGGCGACGTTCTGGTTTGGCGTCGCGAACACGGTCGGCGCTGCCAATGGTTCACCCGATGGCAAGGCGCTGGCAAATGCGGCGCTCGTCGGCCGGGCCCGCTCCAAGCTGCAGAAGGGTGACAAGGCGGGAGCATTGGCCGACGCCACTGCAGTGCCGGCAGGATTCGTCTTCAACATGAACTTCACCGACGACCTGTCCAACCGCCAGCGTTTGTCGAACCGCCAATATCAGTTCACGTTCGACCGCGGTTCACTCAGCGTTGCTCCCGGATATCGTGTGAGCAACGACCCGCGCCTGCCGTACTTTACACCGGCGCAGACGAAGCTTCAGGGACAGGACGCTGTGCCAGGCGGGTTCTTTCCGCAGAACAAGTATTCCGGCTACGGGTCAACTATGCGCCTCGCCTCGAAGCTCGAGGCGGAGTACATCGCCGCCGAGGCGTCGGGCGATCCGGTGCAGCAGCTGGCACTGATCAATCGTCAGGATATCGCGAACAACCAACCGCCCTACGCCGGTGCAGTTGACCCGGCGAGCGTGCTCACCGAGTTGTTCAACCAGCGCGGTCTTGACTTCTATCTCGAAGGCAAGCGTCTGGCCGATTTCCGCCGTAACCCGGCGGCGACGTCGAACGTGACGCCGGCTGGCGCACCGTATTTCAAGCCGGGGTACGCCGCGACGGGTTCCCAGACTTGCTATCCGATTCCGCGGGCCGAGCGTGACAACAACCCGAACATGCATTAGTCGTACGGGTTCGCATGACGCATAAAACGAAGGGCGCAGGGGATTTCTCCTGCGCCCTTCGTCTTGTCTGTTGTTATCGCGGAACAATCGTTGGAGAGTCATTGCATCGCTGCAGTGTCCGTCACAGGGTGCGCTGCGCAGCAAGCACAGCGCGGGCAAGCGCGAAGCCCGCGAAGGTGGCGAGAATCGACAGGGTGACGCTGGCGCTGACGTACCAAGCGGCGCGCCGGTAATCCCCGGCTTCCATCAATCGCGCGGTCTCGAACGAAAAAGCGGAGAACGTCGTGAAGCCGCCGCAGAAACCAGCGGTGAGCATTCCGAGCACTTTGGGCGAAACCGTCGCTGTGTCCATCGTCCAGCGAATGACGAAACCGAGAATCAGTGACCCAATGATATTGATGAGAAGCGTCCCCACCGGAATTGGAGTGGCCACCCGGCTCTGAACGAACATCCCCAACAGGTAGCGGGCTGCGCCTCCGACTGCGCTCCCTGCCGCGATAAACCAGATCATGCTGGGCTCCTGTTGATAGGCAAAATAAAGACTCCTGCGGATGGGTGTCCGTAGGAGTCATCAGCCGAAGAGTGGCGGTTTGCGGCGAACTCCATCTCCGTACATCCCGAGTTGTGCTTCAAGTCTAGGGGAGTCGGGCATGGAGAGTCAACCGGACATCGTCCCACGTGCCGTGACCGGTAGCAGCTCGGGTTCAATGAGACGCCCGCTTAACGTAGATTGAAGCTATGACCGACGTCGTCGCCCTCGCCACCGAACTCCTCGGCATTCATTCGACCACTCGCGATGAGGGGCGCGCCGTTGATTTCGTCGCCCGCTGGCTTGTTGCACGGGGATGGGATGTCACCGTTCAGGAAGTCACGCCGGGGCGCGGAAACGTATGGGCGTCGCGTAAAGGCGGCGGGGTCACCTTGTCCACGCATCTCGATACCGTCCCGCCGTACATCCCGCCGAAACTCGTCGGAAATCATTTGATTGGGCGCGGCGCATGCGACGCGAAGGGGATCGCCGCGGCGATGCTGGTGGCCGCCGATCGCCTCGCCACGGCGGGTGAGGAACGGGTCGATCTTCTTTTTGTCGTAGGTGAGGAACGCGGCTCAGACGGCGCACGTACGGCGAACCAGCTCCCCGCCACCAGCAAGTACTTGATCAACGGTGAGCCAACCGAGAGCATTCTCGCCAGCGGCTGCAAGGGCGCACTGCGCGTCATCGCGCGCACGAAAGGGCGCGAGGCACACTCCGCGTACCCGCACCTCGGCGAATCGGCGATCCTGCCGATGATGGTTTTGATTCCCGAACTCGACTCGCTGCCATTTCCGGAAGATAAAATTCTCGGGAAGACCACGGTAAATGTCGGTCTCATTCGCGGCGGTACCGAAGCGAACATTATCCCGGGCATGTGCGAAGCCGAGATGATGGTGCGGCTCGTTGGTGATCCGGCGCCGGTGAAGGCGGCACTCGACCACTGGGCCGATGGCCGTGCAGAACTTGAATATGGTTCGTTTATTCCCGCGCAGTTATTTCATACCGTACCGGGATTCGACGCAAAACCCGTCGCGTACACCTCCGACATCCCGCTCCTGACCAACTGGGGCACGCCGCTGCTTTTTGGTCCAGGTTCCATTCACGTCGCCCACACCAGCGACGAGTTTATCGCGATCGACGAATTGAGAGCTAGCGTCGATCACTACGAGCGACTCATTCGCTCGTTACTCCCCGCCTGATTTCGAAAGTGCAACATGCCTGATTCCCGAATTCCCGTCGCGATCCTTGGCGCCACCGGTGCGGTTGGCCAAACATTCATTCGGCTGCTCGCGAATCATCCGTGGTTCCGCGTCGCCGAGGTTGCGGCGTCCGGGCGGTCGGCAGGGAAGAGCTATCGTGATGCCACGCGGTGGATCGAAGGGGAAATGCCGGCGAATGTCGCCGCGCTTACCGTCACGCTGTGCGAACCGGCGACGATCACGTCGCCCGTAGTATTCTCGGCGCTCGACGCCGCGGCCGCCGGCGATCTCGAGCCGGCATTTGCTCGCGCCGGGCGCATTGTCTTGACGAATGCCAAGAACTTCCGTATGGACGCCGACGTTCCGCTGATGATTCCGGAAGTCAATGCGTCGCACATTGGGCTCTTGCCTGCTCAGAGAAAAGTGCGTGGGTGGAGTGGCGCGATTATCACGAATCCCAATTGCGCGTCAACCGTCGCGGCGGTGGCGATGGCGCCGCTGCATGAACGGTTCGGCATTCGTACCGTTTTTGCTTCCACGATGCAGGCCGTCTCGGGTGCCGGTTATCCCGGTGTGCCTTCGCTCGATATTCTCGCAAACGTTATCCCGTACATCGGTGATGAAGAAGCGAAGATCGAGCGGGAAATGCAGAAAATGCTCGGGATATTTCTGAATGACGCCATCGTCCCCGCGCCATTTGTCGTCAGCGCCCATGCGAATCGCGTGGCGGTTGAACACGGCCATACCATCTGTTTATCGATTGGATTTGAACAGAGGCCGACAGTGGACGAAGCGATTGCCGCGCTCCGGGAATGGCGTGGAGCGGACGAGGTGCGCGGGTTGCCATCAGCTCCCGATGTACCGCTGCGATATCGCGATGAACCCGACCGTCCGCAGCCGCGCCGCGATGTGAATGAGGGGCGCGGTATGACAGTATCGGTTGGCCGCGTCCGCGAAGATCCTATTTTCCACCTTCGTCTCGTCGCGATGGGGCACAATACCGTTCGCGGTGCCGCCGGTGGATCAGTGCTTAATGCCGAATTGTTGGTGAAAGCGGGCATCATCGCGCGAGGTGCGCGCCTGTGATCATTGCCAAATTCGGTGGTACTTCGGTCGCGGACGCGGCAGCGATCACACGCACCGTGAACATTGTTCGCGGATGTGTGGACCGTCAGCCTGTGGTGGTAGTATCGGCGCTCGCCGGTACCACCAATGCGTTGATTGCTGCGGCCGAACAGGCCGCCACCGGACATCTCGTCACGGCGATCGCCCAGGTCGAAGCGATGCGCGACCGGCATCTCGGTGTTGTGACTGAACTATTGGGCGACGGCGACGAAGCGCTGGATATCGCGGCGGAAGAAAGCATGCTGTTTGATGAGCTGGCGCACTTGGCTGAGGCACTCTCGGTGCTCGGTTACCTCACGCCCCGCTCGCTCGACATGATTTCCTCGCTCGGTGAACAGCTCTCAGCGCCGATCGTCACAGCGGCACTCCGGCGTGCCGGGATTGACGCTGAGCTGGTTGACGGCCGCGATGTGATGATCACCGACGATAGTTATGGCCGCGCGGAACCGATCCCCGACCTGATCGCCGCGGCCGCGCGTGAACATCTTGCACCTCTTATTCGCGGTGGAAAAGTACCGGTGCTCGGTGGCTACATTGGCGCGACCGAATCCGGGGTCACGACGACGCTGGGCCGTGGCGGCTCGGATTACACAGCGTCACTCATTGGTGCGGCGATGGAAGCCGAAGCGATTGAGATTTGGACGGACGTGGATGGTCTGTTGAGCGCCGACCCACGCGTGGTACAGGGTGTACGGCTGATCGAACATATTCGTTTTGACGAAGCCGCCGAGCTGGCCAGCTTCGGGGCAAAGGTGCTGCACCCCAACACGATCTCGCCGGCGGTGAAGCGGGGCATTCCGGTTTTTATTTTTAATTCGTTGCGGCCGGAAGGCGTAGGCACGCGCATCACATTCGACGCGCCGCGATTACCGGTACGGGCGATCGCGGGCAAGAACAATGTGGTTGTGGTGAAGGTGCGTAGCCCGCGCATGTTGGCGGCGCCGGGTGCACTACGGGCGATTTTTGAGGTCTTCGAGCGGAATCGCACTTCGGTGGATGTCGTGGCGACGTCAGAGGTATCCGTCTCGCTCACCGTGGACGACGATCTGCATCTCGATGCTGTGGTCGCGCAGCTGCGGGCGTTCGGCGATGTCAGTGTGGAGCGCGGTCGCGGCATCGTGGCGCTCGTCGGTGCCGGTCTTGGTGAGAGCAGCCCAACAATGGCCGCGGCGCTGACCGCAATCGGCGATGTGAGGTTGCACATGCTTTCGCTCAGTGCGACCGGTATTAATCTCACGTTGATTGTCGATGGCGATCAAGTGAAACCGGTGATGCAGCGTCTGCACGCACAGTTTTTTGGCGGGGTGCCCGCGTGAGTTCGCCCTTACGACTTGCCGTGATTGGTGATGGCAAAATGGGACGGGCCGTCGCTGGACTTGCGGCTGAGCATGGGTTTGAGGTTGTCGCATTGCTCGGCGAGGCGGATGTTGGTCGCGGCGGCATAACGGCGTCGTTGCTCTGCGACGCCCAAGTCGCGATTGAGTTCACGGTACCCACGTCTGCCGCGGCGAATGTGCGCGGTTGTATTGCTGTCGGTTGTCCAGTAGTGTCGGGCACCACGGGATGGGATAGTGATCGCATTGCCGTGGAAGCGGACGTGCGCGCCGGGCAAGGTGCGCTCCTCTGGGCTCCGAACTTTTCAATCGGTGTGCATCTGTTCGCGCGAATCGTTGCGCAGGCGTCGCGGGTCATCGCACAGGCGAATGCCGGATTTGATGTTCAACAAATCGAAACGCATCACAAGGCGAAACTCGACGCGCCGTCCGGTACGGCACGCCTGCTTGCCGCGCGTGCCGCGAAGGAATTTGGTCGCGAGATTTCAACGACGAGCGTGCGGACGGGCAGTGTGCCGGGTACGCACGAGATCGTATTTGATGCGCCGTTCGAGCAGATTCGTCTGGAACACGTCGCCCGTGACCGTCGGGTGTTCGCCGCGGGCGCGCTGACGGCGGCCCGATGGCTGGTTGGTAAGCAGGGGGTCTTTACGCTCGATCACCTTTTAGGGACTGCCGAATGAGTGCTCCGATGCTCACGGGTTGCTCGACCGCCCTCGTCACGCCATTTCATCCGAACGGGGCGATCGACGAAGTCGCGCTCGCCGCGCTCGTGGATTGGCAGATCGCCGAGGGGATTCACGGATTGGTGCCGTGTGGTTCGACGGGCGAAGCAGCGACGATGTCGCTCGAAGAACGTTTGCTCGTCGTCAGCATCACGGTCGAACGTACGGCGGGCCGTGTGCCAGTGATCGCCGGAGCGGGCGGCAACGATACGGCAGTGGCGATCGCGACCGGCAAGGCGATGAGCGCGACGGGCGCCACGCATTTGCTGCACGTCTCGCCCGCGTACAGCAAGCCGCCACAGCGCGGCATTCTCGCGCACTATCGGGCGATTGCGGATGTCTCACCGCTGCCGATTATCGTGTACAATGTTCCGGGTCGTACGGCGAGTAACGTCGAAGCGGAAACGACGCTTGCATTGGCGGAACATCCGAATATTGTGGCCGTGAAAGAGGCCTCGGGGAATCTGGCGCAGATCTCCGAGATTATCCGACATGCCCCGCAAGGGTTCAGCGTGTTATCCGGCGATGACGGCCTGACGATCGGCGTGATGGCGGCGGGCGGTCACGGATTGGTGTCAGTCGTGTCGAACGCGGTGCCGCGGGCGATGTCGTTGCTGTGCACGGCAATGGCCGATGGTCAAGTGGAAGTGGCACGCGTGCTGCACAATAAACTCACGTCACTGATGTCTACGGCGTTCTGCGAGTCGAATCCAATTCCGATCAAAGCCGCACTGGCGATGATGGGGCGCATGGAAAATAAGTTACGGCTTCCCTTGGTATCGCTCGACGGCAAATACGAGGCGAAGTTGCGGGCGAGTCTTGTCGAAGCCGGCGCGTTGGCCTCGTGAGTACCGTGAATCTGGCGACGCTCGCTGCGGGAGTGGAGCGATTGTTTGCGCTGCCGGCCGGCACGCGCGCTCCAGTGGAGACCGCGGCGGTGATCGAGCATTTGCTGGAGTCGCTGGAGCAGGGAACCGTGCGGTCGGCTCTTCGTGACGAGCATGGCGTATGGCATGCGGTTCCGTGGGTGAAGCGGGGGATTCTCGTGGCGTTCCGTTTCGGCACGTTGACCGATCTGTCCGATGGTGCGGGCCCATTCTCATTCGTGGACAAGGACACCATTCCGCCGCGGCGATTCAAGCTTGACCAAAACGTGCGTATTGTGCCGGGCGGGTCCACCATCCGCCGAGGCGCATTTGTTGCGCCGGGCGTCGTGTGCATGCCGCCGATGTTTGTGAACGTTGGCGCCTACATTGGCACCGGAACTATGATCGATTCACACGCCCTCGTGGGATCGTGCGCGCAGATTGGCGAGCGGTGCCACGTCAGCGCCGCGGCACAAATCGGAGGGGTGCTTGAACCGATCAACGCGAGTCCGGTGATTATTGAAGACGACGTGATTGTTGGCGGCAATACGGGTGTGTACGAGGGGACTGTCGTGCGATCGAAGGCCGTCCTTGCGGCGGGGGTGGTGCTGACGCGAGGAACGCCGGTCTATGATCTGGTGCGAGAGCAAGTGTATCGGGCAACGGCGGACTCGGCGCTGGAGATTCCATCGGGTGCGGTTGTCGTACCGGGTGCGCGCGCGGTCAAAAGTGGTTGGGCAGCGGAGCAGGGACTCTCGGTGCAAACGCCAATGATCGTGAAATACCGTGACGAGAAAACAGATCTGGCCACGGCGCTAGAATCTTGGTTGCGGTGATGCACGTCAGCGGCTCGTTGCGTGTGCCTGGCGACAAATCCATTTCACATCGGGCGTTGATGTTGAGCGCACTGGCGGACGGTGACTCACGGGTACGCGGTTTGTTGCCGTCGGCCGATGTGCGGTCTACCGCTACCGTGTTGCGCGCGCTTGGCGTGCCCTTGGCTGATGTGACGGTAGATGAAATCATTATTCGTGGCGTCGGCCGCGGCGGGTTGCGCGCACCGGCAGAGGAGTTGGATTGCGGCAATAGCGGTACGACGACTCGATTAATGGCTGGTGTGCTCGCGGCGTGTCCGTTCACGTCATTGGTGACGGGTGACGGAAGTCTGAGCAAGCGCCCAATGCAACGCGTGGCCAAACCGCTGCAGGCGATGGGGGCGGCATTCGATTTCACCCGTGGTGACGGATTGCCGATGACTATCCGTGGTGGAAAATTGCGCGGACTCACCTGGTTTAGTGAGACGGCCAGCGCACAAGTGAAGAGTGCAATTCTGCTCGCGGGCCTCGTGGCCGACGTTCCGGTGGAAGTGCACGAGCCGGCAGCGACGCGCGATCACACGGAGCGCATGTTGCGTGGGCGAGGCGTGGACGTGCGCAGCGAGGGGAACACCATCACGCTTCTGCCAGCGGGCCGGCTCGACGCGGCGGACATCACGGTGCCTGGTGATCCATCGTCGGCGACATTTTTTGCATCGCTGGCCGCGTTGGCGTCAGGCGGCGCGATGGAGATTCAGCACGTCTGCATCAATCCTTCCCGTGCCGGTGCGTTTCAGGTGCTGGTTCGTATGGGCGTCGCGCTCGTCTACGAAAATATCCGGCCCGACGGTGGTGAGCCGGTGGCCGATCTTGTTGTCTCACCGAAACGATTGGACGGCACCAAGATCGAGCCGCACGAGATTCCATCGCTGATCGATGAATTGCCGATGCTTGCCTGTGTGGCCGCTCGTGCCGTTGGAGAAACGCGCGTCACGGGTGCAGCGGAGTTGCGGGTGAAGGAAAGCGATCGGATTGCGACGACGGTGAACAATTTGCAAGCGATCGGCGTTGACGCCGAGGAGCTGCCGGATGGATTTTTAGTGCGGGGGAGTGAGAAGCCACTCCGCGGACGTATCGTGACACAGGGAGACCATCGGATTGCGATGGCGTTTGGAATTCTTGGCGCGGTTCCAGGCAATGTGATCGACGTGGATGATCGCGATTGCGTCAATGTATCGTACCCTGGATTCTGGAGTGATCTTGCCCGCGTCACGCGCTGAGCGTCCGGTGGTAATCGCGATTGACGGCCCTGCGGCGTCGGGAAAGTCGTCCACGTCGAAGTGGGTGGCGGAGCGGCTGGGCGTCCACCATGCCGATTCTGGCGCGCTCTATCGTGCGGCCACGGCGTCGCGTTTGCGCGCTCCGGGGGCTCTGGGAACCTCGGAAAGTTGGACGGAGCAGTCGGTGCTTGAGGCTGCAAGGGCCGTGAGCTTTGTGCCCGGAAAGACAAGTTTTGAGGTGCGGATCAATGACGCGCCCGCTGACGAAGAGCTCCGTGGCGCTGGAGTCACGGCGAACGTGAGTCTCGTCGCCCGGATGCCCGGCGTGCGTGCGTGGGTGAACGAACGGATCCGTGAATGCGCGCGGGGGTCGTCAATCGTGGTGGATGGCCGCGATATGGGAACGGCCGTTTTTCCCGACGCGGCATTGAAGATTTTCCTGATTGCCGATCCGTGGGAACGCGCAAGACGCCGGCTGGTGCAGCGCCTGGAGCGCTCGCCGAGTGAAGACGAGATTGCGGTGGAGACTGACGACATTGTGAAGCGTGACGCAAAAGATGCGACGCAAACGCAACAGGCGTCAGACGCGATTCTCATTGATACGACGTACCTGACCCAAGCGGAGCAAGTGGACCGTATCGTTGCACTGGCTCGGGCAGTGGGAGGTTGAAACTGCTTGCCACGGGTTCGCGGGGATTAGGAACGTAGTACCGCGGATCCTTCTTTAGGTGACAAAAGAAGAAGGCGGCGGAATGTCGGGCGGGTGCCAAAATTCAGTACCATT
>JANYBD010000174.1 GCA_025360995.1 Gemmatimonadota bacterium | reverse complement strand
ACCGGCGCGATTGGTGTGCGCGTGGATTGGCGCACGTACGTCGTGATGGCCGTCTGGATCGGATCCAATTTGTTCATCGCGCCGTGGGCAGCGAGGCCGCACAACTTCCAAAAGAAGCTGACTCGCTACGCATGGACCATTGTGATGGACGTGCTCTTCCTCGGGGCGGTCTACTACTATTTGGATGCCGCGCAGTGGCTGGGAATTGTGTTTTTCATTCAGAGCGCACTCGTCGCGAGCGCCACGTTGCCGCGCAGATGGGCGATCGGTGTCGCGGGGCTCATCGTCGCTGAGTATTCGGGGCTGGTCTTGTACGCCGTCCTTGGTGCGACCACAATCGTGTCGCCGCTCGGATTGCACACGGTGCAAGGCAACTGGGCATATGCCACGGCCAGTATCATTGGCGCCGTAGGCATGGTGGCCGTTTTGATGCTGTTGCAGGGACGATTAGTCGAAACGATCCGCGACGCCGAACAGCGCTACATGCTACTGGTGCAGTCGGCGCCTGATATGGTAATGACATTCGACGAACACGGTCGGTTTGTGGATGTGAATCCGGCCACGCTCAAGTTGACCGGATATAGCTGGGAAGAAATCAAGGTATTGCCGAACACGGCATTCTTTCCACCGGAAGATTGGCCGAAGATTATGGAGGCCCGTGCCACGAATTTGGCCGGTCAATCCATGTCCTTGGAAATTCGGTGCATTCTGAAGAGCGGGGAAGTGCGCTGGTTGCAAACGACCAGTGCGCCGTACCGGCGGACCGATGAACGCGGCGCGGTGCTCGTCATTGCCCGCGATGTCACAGAGGAAAAACGTCGTAACGATACGCTGCGCGAGAACGACGTTCGGTTCCGGATGATTGTGAACTCGCTCGAATTGGGATTTTACACCCTCGATGTCGCCGAGCGCATTACAGCGATTTACGGGCGATGGGCCCAGAAGCAGTTCTCGCTTGCCGGGACGCTCCTCGGCAAGCGGGCGCGTGACTTTTTCCCGCCCGACGTGGCGGCTTTGCACGATGTCGCGAACCGCAGTGTGCTCGCCGGTGAGGATGTAAGTTTTCGTTGGTCCACGTTCATTGACGGAACCGAACGTCACGTGCGGACCCATCTCGCCCCGCTTCGCGATGCGGATCGCCAGGTAACAGGTATTGCCGGCGTATGGACCGAAGAAACGGCCGCAGTGCTCACCGAGCGTGAGCGCGAACGACTCCAAGACCGCGTGGCGGACGCCGAACGCATTGAGTCACTCGGTAAACTTGTCTCTGGTGTGGCACACGAATTGAACAATCCGCTCGCCGCGATCCTCAACTTCACCGAGGACCTTCTCTCAGATGTTCGCCCCGATGAGGATCGCATGGCGCTTCAGGTGATACAAGCGCAGGCGCTGCGGTCGCGTACGATTGTCCGCGATCTGCTCACCTATGTTCGGAAAGGCGATCGCCGTCCGCGCAAACCGGAAACACCGGGCCCAATTTTGGAGACACTTATTCGGGGCGTCAGGCCGGGACTGGCCACGCAGGGCGTGTCGTTTGTGGAGTCCATCGGCAATCCCGACACGCCGATGTTGCTCGATCGGGCCGGGTTCGAACAGGTGGTGACGAATCTTGTTACCAATGCCGCGCAGGCCGCCGGTGCCGGCGGTGCCGTTCGGCTGAGCGCCGGACTGGAAGGCGATTCGTACGTGGTGATCGTGGAAGACAACGGCGCGGGAATTCGTGAAGAACATTTCGCTCGAATTTTCGAACCGTTCTTTACGACCAAACCAACGGGGCAGGGCGTTGGACTTGGACTTTCCGTTTCTCTGGGAATTGTGCAAGCCCATGGCGGATCGCTGCATGCCGAAAATCGCGGCGCCGATGCGGGAGGAGGGGCGCGATTTACCGTGCGGTTCAGTGCGGGCGAAATCACGGATTTGCCCGCGGCGCCGGAACCAGCGGTGATTCCGGAATACCGGCGTACTCCGCCCGGAGCCAGCATCACGCTCGCCGCGGACTTCATCGCATCGTTGCCGGCCCGGCGTCCAAGTCTATTGGTCATCGACGACGAAGAGTCTATCCGCCGTGCATTGCGACGGTATTTCGAACGGCGCGGCTGGGCCGTCGACGAGGCCGGCGACGGCACGGATGGACTGGTGAAACTGCTCAAGCCCGATGCGGCTGTCCTCTATGACGTTGTCTTGTGTGATCTCAAAATGCCGGGTGTCTCTGGCCAGGAGCTGTACCGGCGCTTGCGGACCGACTCCCCAGGAATGGCCATGCGACTCATCCTGTGCACCGGCGATGTCTCCGCCCCCGACGTCGCCGGATTTCTGGCGACGGTCACGATCCCCGTTCTCGAAAAACCGTTCGAGCTAATTACGCTGGAGTTGTTGGCAGAGAAGGTGAGACAAAGCGTTTCAGGGCCAGCCGAAGCGCTTCCGGAGTGATCGGTTTCGAGACGTAGTCGTCCATGCCGGCTGCAAGGCAACGTTCCCGATCACCTTGCATCGCGTTCGCCGTCATTGCGACGACCGGCACTCGCACGCCCCCGCGGTTCCGAATTTGACGAGTCGCTTCGAGCCCGTCGAGATTTGGCATCTGTACATCCATAAAAATCACGGTGTACGGAAACTGCAGTGACATTGATACCGCTTCATTGCCGTCGTTGGCAATGTCGACGCGGCATCCGAGCCGTTCCAGCATTTTCGTCGCCACCATTTGGTTTACCGGATTGTCCTCGGCAACCAAGACTCGAACGAGCGGTTGTGCGGGATCGGCGGAACGTGAACGTACCTGATCTTCGGCGGCTGTCTTTGCTTCCTGTTTTACGGTGGCGGAGCGTTCGTTGAGAGAGTGTCGTGTGACGATGGTATCCGACTCCCGCCACCCGACCGGGCGGGCCATAACCGTTTCGAGCGCTATGGCCAGTGTCTCAGGGCGCAGCGGTTTGGTGAGATATGCATTGTAGCCAGCCTGG
>JANYBD010000228.1 GCA_025360995.1 Gemmatimonadota bacterium | reverse complement strand
CCGCTCCAATCACGAGCGTCCCGGCGGCTGCCGCAACGGTCGCCGGCATATTTTGGACACTCTTTACCATATCGATCCCAAACGCCGGCGCCTTCTGATATCGCTCGTCCGCATCGCGCGCCAATGCCTTGTCCATCACGGCCTGCAACTCGGCGGGCCACTCAATATCCGGACGCATTTCAGCCAGCGTTTTCGGATGATCGGTCAGCCGCATGATCATCGCTTCCTGGGCAGAATTACTGGGGAAAGGAAGTGTGCCTGTCAAACAATTGAACGCCACGAGCGAGAGTGAATAGATGTCGCTCCGTCCATCAAGCTTGTCTCCGGCGAGTTGCTCCGGGCTCATGTATTCCGGTGTGCCGACCACCAAACCTGTTTTCGTCACCTTCTGGGCGTCGCTGCTGCTGGCTTTGGCAATGCCAAAATCCACGACCTTCACCATGTCGCTGCCGTCGCGTCCCTTCATAATCATGATGTTGTCAGGCTTCAGATCGCGGTGCACGATCCCCGCGTCGTGGGCCACGCCGAGCGCGTCCGCGGCTTGATGGATGATGGACGCCGCACGCGGTGCGCTCATCCCATGGTTCGCTTCGATCACATCAGTGAGCGACTGCCCCTCGATGAATTCCATCGCGAGGTAAATCAACCCCTCCGGTGTTTCACCGAAATCGTAAATGGCGCAAATATTTGGATGACTCAGCCGGCTCGCGTTCGCGGCCTCGCGATTAAATCGCGCGATGGCATCGGGGTCCTGATTCATCCCCGGATTCATCACCTTCAGCGCGCTCTTGCGCCCCATCTTCACATGCTCGGCGAGGTACACCGTACCCATGCCGCCTTCGCCGAGCTTTTTAATGATGTGATAACGGTCGGCAACTACCGAGCCGACCATATCACCGAGCGCATTCGTGGACCGGAGCGCCGTACCATCGCGCGGACAGAACCGCTCCGAGAGGGGATATTCCGTGCCGCACGTCGGACACAACTTCTGTTCGCTCACAAACTCTCCACGCGCATTGTCAGATCGCCCATCAGAATTCGCTGACCGGCCTTCACCGGTTTTTCGCCACGTACGGCGATGGCAATACCGTTTCGGCTGCCGTCGTCGAGTGCAATGAACTCGAGATCTTCACTGCGCACTTCGGCGTGCCGGCCGCTCATGGTTTGATCGTATGGAAATACCCAATCGCCCGCGTCGCGGCCGAGCTTGATGTTGCGTCCGGGCGAGAGATGCATCGTGTCGCGCGCACTGCCGTCGGCGCGCAGTTGTGCGAGCACGGCGATATCGGCCGTTGGGGTAAATGAGCCAAGCCGACGCGTTTGATCGGACTCCGGCGGGTGCGGTCCGGGGTAGCCGAGCCTGCGGAAGCGAATGAGTTGCGACCCGACGAGCATCGTATCGCCGTCCTGCAGGCGATAGGGCGCGTCGATAAATAACCAGGTGCCATTTCGCGAACCCAAGTCGCGGACAAACAGCTGACCGTCGCGCATGGAAAGTTGTGCGTGCACCGGGCTCAGGTAGACGTCGTCCGCAAAGCGGTAATCACCGTCGTTCCGCCCGAATGTTGCTTCGCCACGGTCGAGAATGATCGTCTGTTTCACCTCGCCACCTTCGGCGAGGAGGGCGATTTTCGGACCAGTGCCAGTGCCTTTCGCGGTGAACACGCCGGTGCCGCTCGGTCGGCCAGCGGCGGTGGCCGTGCCGCCATTGAGTGGCGCGCCGCATTGTGGGCAAAACGGAAACGCCGTTTCGACCATCGCCTTACACGCCGGGCATTGTTTCAAAGCGCCTCCCTTCGGCTGAGCGGTGCTGGACACGCGGGTGTTCGGAACGCCTTTGTGCGACGGGCGCACGGCATCGACCGGCGACGGCAAGCCGCTCGACGGTTTGGCCAACGACGCGACAGAAATGACGCGAGCGCCACCGGCCACGATCGGTTTGCCACAGTCGATGCAGAAGCGCGACTGCTCATCGTTCTCACGGCCACAGAAGCCGCAGGGTATCACTCGGTAGCTCCAACATCTATATGGGAGAAGGCTAAGTGGGGCGAATATAGGGGGGGGGTTGGGTAGCGTCTAGCTGACCGGTCGGATAAGGTTGTTTCTTATGGTATTTAATCCAAGAACTGCGGCGAAGGTTGCAGGGCGAAGGGAACAAACTGCGGCGAAGGTTGCAGGGCGAAGGGGGTGGGGACGACTGGTTTTTGTGGTTGTTTTGGGAGCCTTTGGGGTGGGTTGTGCTTCGCCTCGATCCCCGGGGGCGGCGCCTTCGCCTTCTCCTGCGCCGACTGTCGCACCGGATGTGCGGGGGTCGTTGCCCACCTCGCGGAGTGCGAGTGATGTGGCCGCGGTGGGGTCGCCGCTTTCGGCGATTCCGCTTGTTGACGGACCGCTGGCGGTCAGAGTCGTCTATCCTGAAATCGACCATCGGCTCACTGTTCGCGATTCGAATTACATCATTGGGTCTGTGGGCAGCGGGTATGCGCAGCTCACGATCAATGGCGTGAATGTGCCGGTGTTGCCGAATGGGGC
>JANYBD010000225.1 GCA_025360995.1 Gemmatimonadota bacterium | reverse complement strand
CATCACTAACGTGTTTTGTACATCAACGACGATTGCTGCCGCCGCATCAACTTTGCTGATTTCTTCGACGGCGAGTGTGACCATCATCAGGGTGCCGCCGGACCCGCCGTACTGTTCGGGCACCTGGATTCCCATCATTCCAAGTTCGAAATACTTTGGAATCAGTTTTGGATCGAGTTGCGCATTGCGCTCCATCGTTGCTACTCGCGGCCGCACCTCACCGTCGGCGAACGCGGCGACGGCATCGCGAAAGGCGGCCTCATCTTCTGAAAGTACCGTCAACGGGGCGTGCATAAGCCCGTCCGGGTTATTCAAAACACTGGTGCAGCGAACGAGTTCGCCGGTGCCCCGAATTCATTGCCTTGTGCCAAGTCGGCGCCGCACGCGATCAAGGCTTGGCGTTCGCCAGGTGTCTCGACGCCTTCGGCGATAATTGGCACTCCAAGTACAGCACACATCGCATACATCGCGCGAACAATTTTTTCTTTCTTTGGATCGCTATCGATTCCGGCCAGCATAGATCGATCAAGCTTTGTGAATTCGGGAGTGAGCCGTCCGAAAGTGCTCAGGCCGGATGGTCCGGTGCCGAGGTCGTCAATGGCAATCCGGAATCCGGCACCGCGCAACTTCGGCGCCTGTGCGGCGAGCGCATCGAGCTGGTCTGGCGGAGCGTGTTCACTTACCTCAAGCACTACTTGTCTGGCGATCGGTTCAAGAGGCGCGTCACCGCCCATGATCAGCCCTTCCTGCGCGTCCCGCGGGTGGATATTCACAAACAACAGCGCCCCTTCCGGCAACTCACTGCAGGTCTGAGCAATACGTTGATAGATCGTGCGCGAAAGCGTGGTTCGCCAGCCGATCCGGTCCGCCGCTGCGAGCAGCGCGCCGTACGAAGCGAAGAGTGTTTCGTCGCAACGCATGAGTGCCTCATAGCCCACCAAGCGCTCTTCGCGCATCGAGACGATTGGCTGAAACACGACGCGAATGGTATCGAAGGCCCGCTTGAGTACGGATTCGAGAGTCGCCCGATCGCCATACGGCAACGCATCGGTGGACGTTTTCGCGAGGGCGGTACGTTTCGCCCGTGCCATCTCGCCAAGTGCGGCGGCGCGACCAACGGCCTGGACAAGCGCCTCCGGTTCGACCGGCTTGAGCAGATACGATTGCGCACCGTACTCAATGGCGTCGAGCGCCGAATCGAGCGTTGGGCCGGCCGTCATGAGAATGACGGGAACATCGAGGTCGTGGCGCCGGAGTTCGCGCAGGAAATCGAGACCGGAGAGCCCGGGCATAATAATGTCCGAGAGCACACAGTGATATGTGTTGGACTCAAGGTGCTTGAGCCCTATACTCGCGTCTGCGGCGCTGTCCACCGCGAAGCCATTGCGTTCAAGGAGGAGTCCGAGAACTCGCAGAACGGCGGGCTCGTCATCAATGACGAGGACGCGTCGGGCACCAACCGGCGAAATTGTCGCGGAAGCAGTCATACCGTATTATCGGTCGTAGTTGAGGATCGGCGCTAGCCATCGCTCAACGATTTTCAAATCCATGCCCTTGCGGACGGCATATTCCTCCACCTGATCGCGCTCGATTTTGCCAACCCCGAAATACTGGGCCTCGGGGCGCCAAAAGTAGTATCCGCTCACGGCGGCTGTAGGGGTCATGGCAAAACTCTCGGTCAATTGGATACCGGTACGGGCCGTGGCGTCCAAAAGTGAGAAAAGCGTGCCTTTTTCGGTGTGGTCCGGGCAGGCCGGGTATCCCGGCGCCGGCCGGATGCCCTGATATTGCTCGCGAATGATCTCGACATTGTCCAAATGCTCGGCCGGGGCGTACCCCCAGAGTTCGCGGCGGACCCGTTCGTGGAGCCGTTCGGCGAACGCTTCGGCCAGACGGTCGGCCAGCGCTTTAATCAGGATGGCGTTGTAATCGTCGTGGGCGGCCTCGAACTTGGCAACGCGCTCGTCCAGGCCGATGCCGGTGGTCAGGGCGAACAATCCCATCCAATCGGCGATCCCGGTATCGGCGGGCGCAACGAAATCGGCCAGCGCGTGGTTGGCGCGGCCGTCGTTCTTGACCATCTGCTGACGGATGGTGTGAATCGTCGCCAACGGCGACGGGCCTTCGCCATGCAACACGATGTCTTCGGCGCCATCGGAATTTGCCCGGAAGAATCCGACGACGGCGCGCGCGTGCAGCCATTTCTCGCTTACCACTCGGCGAAGCATTGCCTGCGCGTCCTGATAGAGATTGCGCGCCGCTTCACCAACAACAGGATCCTCGAGAATCTCCGGGTAGTGGCCGGCCAACTCCCACGTTTGAAAAAACGGCGTCCAGTCGATGCGTGGCACCAGCTCGCCGAGCGGAAAATCGTCGAATGTTCGTACACCCTCGTAGGTGGGGACGGGTGTTGGCGTTGCGGCGTAATCGATTTTTAGTTTGTTGGCACGGGCAGCGGCGAGGGGCTGGCGCCGAATATCGCGCTGCCGTTCGGTGCGGCGGATGCGCAGTTCGTCGTACTCTTCGTGCGTATCGCGCACGAACGCGTCCCTCAACTCATCGCTCAGCAGCGTGCTGGCAACACTCACGGCGCGCGACGCGTCGAGCACGTGCACCACCGGGCCGGCGTAATGCTGCTCGATTTTCACTGCCGTGTGCACTTTGCTCGTCGTGGCGCCGCCGATAAGAAGCGGGATGGTGAATCCCTCGCGCTGCATTTCACCGGCGACGAAAGACATTTCCTCGAGCGACGGCGTGATGAGTCCGGACAGACCGATGATATCCACCTTCTCTTGTTTGGCAATCTCGAGAAGCCTCGCGCAGGGTACCATGACGCCGAGGTCGATCACGTCGTAGTTGTTGCACTGCAGTACCACGCCGACAATGTTCTTGCCGATATCGTGTACGTCGCCCTTGACCGTGGCGAGCAGCACTTTGCCTTTTGCCTTTCTCTCGCCGCCGCAGACGTTGAGTTCTTTTTCAGCTTCGATGTAAGGAATGAGATGCGCTACGGCGCGCTTCATCACACGGGCGCTTTTGACGACCTGCGGGAGAAACATCTTGCCACTGCCGAATAGATCGCCGACAACGTTCATACCGTCCATTAATGGACCTTCGATCACCTGAATCGGACGTTCGGCCAGCTTGCGCGCCTCTTCGGTGTCGTCCACTACGAAATCCGCGAGCCCGTGCACCAGCGCGTGCGAGAGTCGCTCGTGAACCGGCCAATTGCGCCACTCGAGGTTTGTCGCCTGTTTCGACGCTTCGCCTTTGACGCTGTCGGCCACTTCGAGCAACCGTTCAGTGGCATCGGGGCGGCGGTTGAGCACCACATCTTCCACGCGCTCGAGCAGTGCGGGAGGGATGTCGGAGTACAGTGTGAGCGCGCCGGCGTTCACGATCCCCATATCCATTCCGGCGGTCACCGCGTGATACAAAAAAACCGCGTGAATCGCTTCGCGCACCGGATTGTTACCGCGGAACGAAAAGCTCACGTTGCTCACGCCGCCGCTGATCCTGACGTTCGGGAGCCTGGCTTTGATCAGTTTTGTCGCTTCGATAAAATCAACAGCGTAGTTGTTGTGCTCCTCGATCCCCGTACCGATCGCGAAAATATTCGGATCGAAAATGATGTCTTCCGACGGAAAGCCCACCTGTTCGGTGAGAATGCGATAGGCGCGCTCGCAGATGGTCACTTTGCGGTCAACGGTGTCGGCCTGGCCTTTCTCGTCGAACGCCATCACGATTACCGCGGCGCCATACCGGCGCACCAGCGTTGCCTGACGAATAAATTCG
>JANYBD010000224.1 GCA_025360995.1 Gemmatimonadota bacterium | reverse complement strand
CGGCGAGAATCATCAGCAGCGCGAGTCCCTGCTGCGTGCTCACGAACGCGTCAGCCATGCCGGAGTTTCGCTCGGCACTGCGCTCGCAGTTGTGAACAAGGAGTCTGCGGCGCTTTTGCCGCCCACGGTTACTGCGAAATTCTCCCGCATCGGCGCCGCGATTTTCGGCATGCAGCGATCCGCCATGGGCTTGCACAATACCCAGAGAAACGGAAAGTCCCAGTCCAACACCCTGCCCCGTTGGCTTGGTCGTAAAGAACGGCTCAAAAATTCGAGCGAAATGTTCTTCACGAATTCCCGCGCCATTGTCTTCTACGATCACCACGTACGAATCGCCTTCCAGGCCGGCGCTCAGCCGAACCGCACCGCCGGCACCGGCGGCCTGTGCGGCATTGGTGACAAGATTCGTTACCACCTGTTCGAACCCGGACCGATCGAGCAACATCGGCGTATCGGGATTGCCGACGGATGCCACGAACGACACCCCCTGGGTAGCCAGCCCGGGCCTGACCGCCCGAATGAGGGTCTCGAGAATCGGGCCCGGCGTTTCCGGTTTTCGCGGACGGCGGTCGCCTTTCCGGACATAGGTGAGCAGGTCGCGCACTATCGTACGCGACCGCAGCGCCTGCGCCTGGATCACCTGAAGTGCCATGCGATCTTCATCGGGGCGAACATCCGCCAGAAGATCCTCGGTAAAGTTGAGGATAGCAGCGAGCGGATTATTCAATTCGTGTGCCACACCAGAGACGAGTTTGCCGAGTGACTCGATGCGTTCGGCGTCGGCAACACGGTCTTGGAGCCGCTCGCGTTCGCGTTCGGTGAGCACCGCGGCGGTTTCTTCGGTCCACACCCCGGCCACTCCGGTGACCCGGCGATCCACGTCGCGAATCGGAGCGAGATGCGTGCGCACGTGTCGTTCGGTACCATCAATAATCGTGGACCAGCGAAAACTGACGTCCTCTCCTGCGAGTACGCTGCGGTTCGCGATGTCGTGCAGTGCCGCCACTTCGGGCGGGAAAATATCACGGGCCCGCTTGCCGACCAGTGTCCCGGCGATCGAGAACTGCTTCTGGGCCCATCGCCCATAGATCGCCGTAATGCGCTCGGCGACATCGAGGGTATAAAATCCTAGTTCGAGCGAGTTGACGATCATGCGGAACCGTTCGTCGTTCACGCGCAGCGCATCGTTGCGACGTTTCTCTTCCGTGACATCGCGGGCAATCACGAGCACGGCGCCTCGTTGATCCGTGCGGCGGTACGGCGCACTGGTCGTTTGCAACCAACGCACTTCACCGCTCTTCAAAATGCACCGAATTTCAAGTGACGTCGCCTGGCCGGCCAAATTCTTGGCACGGGCTTCCATGATCATCGGCCAGTCTTCCGGCGGAAAGAACGCCGTGTTCGGTAACTCCTTGATTTCTTCCCAGCTATATCCGGTAAGCTTGAGCGTGGCTGGATTCACATCCACAAACTGACCATGTTCGTCGAATGTCATCACCATATCAGGTGCCGACTGCACCAGCAGCATATAGCGCTGTTCGGCATCGCGGATCGTTTCGACCAATCGGCCCTGCAATAGCATCAGTACGGCCACCATGCCCACGGCCCCAATGATGCTAGCCGTTGCATACGCATAGTTGCCTTGTACCGTGTGTAATCCGAGCGGCGACACGATTGAGGTCGAACCGAATACGGCATACAAGACCAGCCCGGAATACTCGACGACGATGAGTCCGGCGACACCCATCGCCCACCTGCGCGGCAATGTGGCGCTGGCGACCAGCGCGCTCTGTATGAAAAACACCATGCCGAGCCACTGCGCAGCATCCAAATAGTAGTAGACAGCCCCGAGGAACAGCACGTCCATTACGATGGTCCACGCGTAGCGCGACAGCTTCTTTTGGAAGTCGTGCGGCCGCGCTGCCCACGGCGCGATGACCAAATTGGATCCGATCCAGACGGCCATCACGACGTACGTGCGCCAATCCACGCGCACACCAATCGCGCCGGTAAAGGCAATACCGACGACGTAACACAACAGGGTTACGGTGTGGCGGCCGAGCGCATCGTCGATCCAGCGCGACGTGGCCGGAGCAATCGCCTCGAGTGGCTGTGGTGCGATGGGCAAGCTATTGGCCACGGGAATCCGGCGGTGCGGGCGGCGGGCGGTGCCGGGGTGGCACCAAGGCGAATTTTAGCGCGTTGCCCATGACTCTGCCAAATGCCTGCGTTGCTACCTAACGCTTTTACGCCAGTGTAAGTCTTATATATGTCCGTGATGAACCCTGCCCCAACTCCTCCTGACGCCGACCTCGTTGCGCGAGCGCTGCGCGGCGATGGCGACGCCTTCGATGTGCTGGTGCGACGCTATTATCGCGCGGCATTTGCGGTGGCAGTCGGTGTGCTCGTCAACCGGCACGACGCCGAGGATGTGTGTCAGGACTCGTTCGTGAAGGCGCTGGACCGATTGGAAGATTGTCGCGACCCGTCGCGGTTTGTGCAGTGGCTGATGATGATTGTCCGGAACAGGGCGCTGAGCCACCGATCGTACCGCAAAGTGCGGGAAACACTGGAGCTGTTGCCGGAGCTGGCCGAAGCACCGGATTCACCGTTCGCCGATACGGCAAGGTCGGAGCTGGCCGACACGCTGGAAAAGGCTTTAGCGACACTGAATGTCACGCAACGCGAGATCGTCTTGCTGCACGATATGGAAGGTTGGAATCACAAAGAGATCGCGGACAAATTGGACATGACGGAAGTGCGGTCCCGACAACACTTGTTCGTGGCCCGGAAACGGTTGAGAGAGACCTTAGGCATCACCCTGTGGAGGGAGTATTCACATGACTGATCACTCCGAATTCTCTGGCGTTGACCTGAGCGGGCTCGATCCGACGCTTCCAGCCGAGGCCTTTGATCGCCGGATCGGCGGTATTCATTTTGCGGCGAGCCAGATCCTGCAGCGTCGCTCGCGCGGACGCGACGCGTTTGATCTCGTAACGCGATGGCGGGCGCCGTTGATGGCAGCCCTGCTGCTGTTGATGTTGGCATCGGCTGCGGTGTTCCGTTCGGTGGAGGTTGAGACCGGAGCGGACTATCTGGCGACCGGAGAAGTGGCTGATGTGTCGAATGACATTTCATCAGCGACAGCGTTGATGACCAGTACTGACGGCTCATCTATCGACGCATTACTTGGAGGATTTGCACAATGAAGTCAGGCATGGAATCGCTCGGCCAAGTGCGGACACAGGCCGTTGTTTTGCTGTTGTTGGCTTTCCTGGCTGGCGCGCTCGTTGGCGGTGCCACGGAGCGGGTGCTACTCCATCGAACGGCGCGCATGGATCACGTCGGTGGTCCGGGTGGAAAAGCCGGCTTTTACGGCTGGCTCGGTGTGAGCGAAGCGCAACGGACGCAGATCGACGCGATTTTTGCCAAGCGTCGGCCACATCTCGATTCCCTTGACGTTATGCGCCGATCGGCGATGGATTCGGCGCGGAAAGAGATGGACGCAGTGCTCACGGCAGCCCAGCGGGCGACGCTCGATTCGTCGCGGGCACGGGGGCGGGGCGGACGCGGCGGGTATGGACCGCCGGGCCATTTCGATCGCGGCATGCGCGGGCCGCGGGACTCTGTGCGCGGAGCTCACGCGGTTCCCTAGCGGCTGCGCTTTCTGTGCGCGCGGTCGGGTTCGAGGGAGTTGGCTTCTGAGCGCGCGGGCGGGCCCGAGGATCTCGCTTCGGCTCGCGTCGCCTTACACGCTGCGAGCCTCGCGCTGTGCGCGAGTCTCTTGCTACGGCGAGGGCTCGCCTGCGCGAGACCCTCGGGCCCGCCCTTCCCACCTTCGCTCGTGGGCAGTCCAGGGCGGGCAAACATCTTTGCTGTGCCGCGCGTACATCATTAGACTCGCCGGAGCGCGCTAAATCTGTGCGCTTGGCCAAACCCCCTTTCCCTGAAACCATTCCGATGAACGGATTGCGACTCCCCGGCCGCCGTCAGCGACTGATCGCCGCGACGATTGCACTTTTGGTCGGCGTGGCGGCGTGCTCCAAGCCGGTTCCCAAGCCAACCCCGCAAGCTGTCAGTGTGATTGTCGCGACCACTAAACGCATGTCCGTGCCATATACCATCGAATCCAACGGCACAGTAGCTCCGCTGCAATCGGTGAATGTCGTGGCACAAGTGGACGGAATTATTGTTGCGGTGCCATTTTCCGAAGGCCAGGAAGTCACCCGCGGCCAAGTCTTGTTTCGCATTGATCCGCGTCCCTATCAGAATGCGTATCAGCAAGCGTTGGCCGCGATGGCGCGTGACCGTGCCACGTTGGACAACGCGAAGCGCCAAGCGGACCGATATGGTGCGCTGGCAAAAGATGGGTCCGTCACCAAACAGGAATCCGAGCTTCAGGGCTCGATCTATGAGTCCGCCAAAGCCACGATGCAGGCCGACGAAGCGCAGGTGGCAACGGCAAAGTTCAATCTTGATAACACGACCGTGCGTGCCCCAATTTCCGGCCGCACAGGTTCCGTGTTGGTGCGCATCGGCAACATTGCGCGCGCCGCCGGCACCGCGCCGCTTGTGGTAATCAATCAGGTCCGCCCGATTTTGGTACGTTTTGCGGTGCCGGCCGCGCAGCTTCCGCTCGTACTGAAATACGGCGCCAAAGGCGGCCTGCCAGTCACCGCAGTGCAAGGCGGTGCCGCTCCGGCACCCGCCGATTTCAGTGCCAGCGCGCCGTCACCGCCGGACTCGAAAACCGCGTATGCGGCGCGAACCACGGCGCAACAAAACACGGCAAATGGCGCGATGGTTGGGAAACTATCATTCATCGATAATGCGGTGGACACGACGACCGGCACCATTGTACTAAAGGCAAGCTTTGCCAATGAGTCAGGATCAATGTGGGCCGGTCAGTTCGTCTCGACATCGCTGCGACTCTTCGTGATGGACAGTGCGCTTGTCGTGCCATCACAAGCCGTGGTCACCGGGCAGCGGGGCACTTACGTATGGTTGATCGACAGTGCAAACAGTGCAAAACAGCAACTTGTTTCTGTAGACCGCAATGTGAACGGGTTCGCCGTGATCACTTCCGGATTGTCAGATGGTGATCGGGTCGTAACCGAAGGACAGTCACGGCTGACGCCGAGCGCGAAAGTCGTGCTCCGCAGTGCCAACGACACTACGTCGGCGGCACCCGGGGCCAACGCTGGCGGGCGCGGACGCGGGCGGGGTAAGAGCAGCCCGTGAGCCTGACCGGCCTATTCATTCGACGCCCGGTCATGACGACACTGCTCATGATCGGGATTCTCGTCTTTGGCGTAGTGTCGTATCGGCAGTTGCCAGTCAGCGACTTGCCGACTGTCGATTTTCCGACGATCAGCGTGAACGCGAGTCTCCCCGGCGCCAGCCCGGAGACGATGGCCGCGACGGTTGCTACGCCGCTGGAAAAGTCGTTTTCATCGATCGGCGGCATAGACGAAATCACCTCGAACAGTTCGCTCGGTAGTACCGGCGTTACACTCACGTTCGCGCTCGACCGCGATGTTGACGCGGCGGCACAAGATGTGAATGCGGCGATTTCGAAAACGCTGGCGTTTTTGCCGTCGAATATTATTCCGCCGTCGTATCGCAAGCAGAACCCGGCGTCGGCGCCGGTGCTGATGTACACCCTGACGTCGAATGCGCTGTCGCTCGTGGCGCTTGATGAGTTCGCAGAAACCAACATTGCGCAACGGCTGTCTATCATCACGGGTGTGTCGCAGGTCAATGTCTTCGGCACCCAGAAGTATGCTGTTCGCGTGCAGCTCGACCCCAAAGCGTTGGCGGCGCGCAGCATCAGTATTGCCCAGGTTGCGTCGGCTATTCGAAATAACAACGTGATGCTTCCGACCGGTGTGCTCTACGGTAAGTCGAAGACGCTGACAATTCAGGCGACCGGGCAACTCGCGAATGCGGCGGCCTTCAGAACATTGATTGTCGCCGAGCGCAACAACGCGGCGGTCCGGCTCGGCGATGTGGCTGCCGTGTACGACGACGTTCAGAACAACAAGAGCGCCGCGTGGGTCAACAACGAGCGCGCGATTTACCTTGCGATCCAGCGGCAACCTGGCACCAACACGGTGGCGGTAGCGCACGCGGTGAAGGCGGCGATGGCGGAACTGCAGCCGGGACTGCCGCCCAGCGTCAAGGTCCGCTTGCTGTACGACCGCTCCGCGTCGATCGACCGATCCGTCGCCGATGTCAAGTCGTCGTTGATCCTCGCCCTCGTCTTTGTCGTGGCGGTGATCTTTCTGTTTCTCCGCAACGTGATCGCGACGCTCATCCCGAGTCTCACGTTGCCGATGGCCGTGGTGGGCACGTTCTCCGTGATGGCGATGCTGAGTTTCAGTATCGACAATTTGTCGCTGATGGCGCTGACGCTCGCTGTGGGATTCGTCGTGGACGATGCCATCGTCATGCTCGAGAACATCGTTCGACATCTGGAAATGGGAAAGGCACCGATGCGG
>JANYBD010000218.1 GCA_025360995.1 Gemmatimonadota bacterium | reverse complement strand
GCGCGCGTTGTCGCTCACGTGTGTCCAGTCGCGTGGCGTGAGCGTGCGGGCCGCGTCGACGTATGCCACCCACCACCCGTCATTCACGGCGCGCTCGACCATCTGTCGCACGATGGTTGTTTTGCCGCTGCCCGGCGCACCAACCAATTCCGTGAGCCGGCCGCGCGGCAGGCCGTTGTTCGGCAGCACGGCGTCGAGCGCACCAATGCCGGTTACCAGTCCGGGGGTGCCGGGTTTGGTGCCGTCGATGATTTCGGAGAGTTGTTGGCGAAGGAGGGCGAGCGACATGTCTAATTTTATACCGAATAAACACCGAAGCCGCAAGGGACTGGCGGTTACGCACTCCGTGACAGAAGCTTCAGGAACTTCAGACATCTTCGCCTCTACCGCCTCCCATACTTGCCAGAATCCTCCCTCCGCTGCCCCGGATGTGGGGCACCAGCTAACGCGGACAGCGCGGCCTGCGAGTATTGCGGGGCGGCACTTGCCACGGTCACCTGTCCATCCTGTTTCGCGCCGATGTTCGCGGGGAGCCGGTTCTGCGCGAAATGCGGCGCTGAGGTAACGCGCGATGTCGTGGATGACGCCACGCCGCTGACGTGCCCCCGGTGCTCCGAGTCGATGCAGGCCCTTCGCTTGGGCGCGATATCCGTGCACGAGTGTGCAGCCTGCGGCGGACTGTGGGTGGATCCGCAGACCCTCCAAAAATTGTGCGATGCCCGTGAGGAGCATGCCGGTGTGGTGAGCGCTTTGGCGGCGCGAGTCCCGTCGGGCGCGGCGGTGCCGGACACGGTGCGCTACATCCCATGTCCGCAATGCCGGAAGTTGATGAACCGGGTGAACTTCTCGAAGACGTCCGGTGTGATCATGGATGTATGCAAGGCCGACGGTGTGTGGCTCGATCGCGGCGAACTCGAACGTGTGGTAGGATTTGTCGAACACGGCGGACTCACCATTGCGCGCGAGCACGAACGGGAGCAGCTCGCCGATGAACAGCGGCGACTCACGGCGCGCGAGGCTGGGTTCGTGTCACGATCGGCTGATGTGGGAATGATCAACATCAGATCATCGACGCATGGGTCGTCGTCGAACTCGCCGATCGACCAAATGCTCCGGGACGCGCTCGGCCTGTTCATTAGCTAATGAAAATGGAAAGACTTTCACCGGACTTACCTTCGAGGATTTCATGACACTGCGCGACCTGATTCACGGCGAATTAATCGATGTCATCGAATGGATCGAAGACTCACCCGATGCGATGGTGTGGCGGTTCTCGCGCCCGCAAAACGAGATCAAGAACGGCGCGCAACTCATCGTGCGGCCCGGGCAGATCGCGGTGTTTGTGGATCAGGGCACGGTCGCCGACGTGTTCGGGCCTGGCCGCCACGAACTCGCGACGAGCAATCTTCCGGTGCTGTCGAAGTTGCGTGGATGGAAGTACGGATTTGAAAGTCCGTTCAAGGCCGATGTGGTATTCGTCAGCACCCGGCAGTTCCCCAGTCATAAATGGGGAACGAAGACGCCCGTGACACTGGTGGATCACGAGTTGGGGCCCATCCGGTTGCGCGCCTACGGTACGTACATCGTGCGCGTGAGCGATGGCAAAACGTTCGTGACCCAGTTGGTCGGCGCGAATTCCATTTTCGTCATTGACCAAATCGCCGATCAGATCCGCGACATGATTGTCGCGCGCTTCGCCGAAGTGCTCGGTGAAGATTCGATTTCCATTCTGCAGCTCGCGTCGAAATATTCCGAGCTCGGTGATCGCGCGCGAACGCAGCTGGCACCGGATCTGGCACAACTGGGGCTCGAGCTGACGCGACTCGTCGTCGAGAGCATTGCGCTTCCCGACGAAGTCGCGGCGACACTCGACCAACGCACGCGCATTGCGTTGATCGGTGACGTCAGCGCCTACGCGGCGCTGCAAGCCGCCGATGCAATCCGTGATGCGGCGCGCAACCCGGGCACAGGCGGCGCCGGCGCGGCCGTCGGTGTAGGCATTGCCATGGCGGGACAGCTTGCGACCTCCGCAGCGGCCGCGATGAAACCGGGCGGCCCACCACCGACTGCTCCGCCCGCCGGACCGACTCCGCCACCGATTCCGCCGAGCCCGGGCTTCTTCGTTGCGGTCGATGGCAAGGCGCAAGGACCGTTCGAAATCGCTGCGCTCCGTGGCCGCGTTGCCGGCGGACTACTCACCGCCGACACACTCGTGTGGCGCGACGGGATGGCACAGTGGACTGCCGCAAGCGCGGTGACCGAAGTAGCGGCGCTTTTCGGAACGCAGAAATAATCGTCGACGAGCCCGCCGGCCACATACATATATGAAGCACCGCTTCATCTTCTTCACGCTGACCGCTCTCCTGGCCATCGCCGCCGCCTGGGCCACGCTCGAAATCACCGAGCCGCCTGGCCCGGTGCTCGACCCCGACGCGATGGCCTACTTGGGCGCCGGCATCTCACTCGCCGGCGGTCACGGCCTGCGAATCCCTTCGGCGCTTTGGTTCAGTGCCGATACCACCGCGCCACTCAGTCATTTCCCGCCCGGATTCTCGACGACGATCGCCGCCGGGATCGCCGCTGGCCTCACACCCGTGAACGCGGCGCGATTCATCGAGGCCGCGGCCGCAGCAACAACTGTCGCGTTCATCGCGTTTCTCTTATTCGAAGCCGGCACGATCATCGGCGCACTCACGGCGCTCACGCTCCTTGCGGTCACTCCGGCCATGCTGATCGTGCACGCCGCGGTGCTGAGCGAGCCACTCTTTCTCGCACTGCTCGTCTGCTTCATCTGGCAACTCTCGCGCACCGGAGAACGCAGTCGCAGCTGGCGCCGCACGCTCGCACTCGGCGCACTCGCCGCCGCCGCGACCCTCGTACGTTACGCGGGAGCATCGCTCATTGCGGCCCTAGTGATCGATGCTTGGCTCGACGACGACCACGGAATTCTCGACAAACTTCCTGTCCGCTTTCGCCGCGCCGCGACCGCTGCATTGCTCCCGGTACTTTCGCTCGGTGCGTGGACGTTTTCGCGCCCGCCCGCGCAAAGTGGTGACCGTATCCGCAGCATTGCACTGTATTCCGGCGGACTCGCTGACACTTTTGTCGAAGGCGCCGAGACACTGGGACGCTGGCTCGCACCCAATGTTGATTCACTCGCCATAACGGCCGGACTCGCCGCGCTGACGGCCGTTGCCGTTGTGACACTGTTCGTTCACGCAGCAAACACGCGGAGCACTACTCCGCCAGAAGCGCCGCGTTGGTACCGCACCCGTCTGCTGCGCGCCCTGACGATCACGGGGTGTTGTTATGCGCTGATACTTATCGTGTCGCGGCTGTTCGCCGATGGCGCCATACCGTTCGACGAACGCATGCTCGCCCCTCTCCTCTTGCTCGTCACACTGGCAATCGCGTTTTCGTTCGGTACGCTCTGGCAATCCGCGGCGTGGCGCTCCACACACCGGGTGATATTCCCCTGCACGATTGGCGCTGTAGCCATATGGATGTATGGCGCGGCGACTGTCAGCGCTGGCTGGGCGCTCGACTACCGGACGGATGGCGGTGATCTCGCTGGCCGCGAATGGCGGATTTCGCCGCTCGTCGACTGGGCCATGCACGACGGAGCGCACGCGCCACTTTACTCCAACTGGCCGGCGGCGATCTGGTTTCATTCAGGACGTGCCGTGCACGAACTGCCCACTACGCTCGCCTCTGCGACCGTCGCACGGTTCCGCGAAAAAATCACCCGTGAACACGGCGCGCTGATTTCCTACGCCACGCCGAGCGCCGATATAGTACCGCCCGACTCGCTAGCAAAAATGGCCGGCTTGGTGCCAGTGGCCAGTTGGCCGCAGGGCACAGTATGGCGCGCCGCATCCGACTCGGCGAGAATACATCCATGAGTTTACCGGATATTCTCGCGGAGTGCGCGCGACTGGCTGGCGGTGCGGGGGCAGGTGCACTCGCATCGGTGGCGAAGCGTCACGGCTCGTTGCCAATGAGCGCGACAGCCAAGATGCTCGTCACTGCCAGCGGAGCGCGGTTCGGCACCGTGGGTGGCGGCTGTCTCGAGGCCGAGATTGTCGAACGGGCGATGGACGTAATGGAACGCCGGGTACCGGCGCTGTCGCGCCATTCGCTGAACGCCGAGCTCGCCGGCGACTACGGTCTGACCTGCGGCGGCACAGCGGAAATATTTATCGAGCCGGTATTTGTTGACGTCACACTCGCATCGGTGTACGCCAGCGCGGCGGCCGTTGTCGCCCGCGGTGATCGCGCGATAATGGAAACAGCGCTCGATTGGTCGGTGGGGCCGCGCAAAACGGTGCGCGAACTGGATGCGCACGATTCGCGCACCGATGCGCCGGAATTTGAGAATGGCATGTTCATCGAACCAATCACCGGCAGACCGCGATTAGTGGTGTTTGGCGGCGGTCACGTTGGTGCGCGGGTCGCTGAGGCGGCCGCGTTCGCCGGCTGGCGCGTGACCGTGGTGGATGACCGCCCGGATTTCGCCGACGCGACGCGTCTACCGTTCGCCGAGCGTGTGATGGTCTGTGATTTTCATGACGTGCTCTCGGCAGTCGCGCTCGACGCCGATAGCTATGTGGTGATTGCGACGCGTGGACACCAGCACGACATCGTGCTCGCCGCGCAACTGGCACCACGGCAGTTGCGATACCTGGGGATGTTGGGCAGCCGCCGAAAAATCGCGCTGACGGCAAAGGTTTTGAGGGAATGGGATGTGAGCGAGACCGACATTTCACGAATGCATGCGCCAGTGGGAATGCCGATTGGGGCCGACACGCCAGAGGAGATTGCCGTCAGTGTGGTCGCCGAGATGATTGCGGTTCGGCGCGCCGGCTCACGGCGTCGTGGCGGCACAACGATGGAACATGACCAGGAAGCGACGTACGGGGAATCAACGATATCCGGCACGACCGACTGAGGAGGCAATATGCGTGTGGCCCGATTATCCGATATTGAAATCCAGCGCGAGCTGGGCACGCTTCCCGGGTGGACTCGCAAAGGGGATGCGCTGGTGAAGACCTTTGCATTTGCGACTTTTCCGGCGGGAATCACCTTCGTTACTCGAGTGGCCGAGGCCGCTGAGGACATGCAGCATCATCCGGATCTCGATATTCGCTACACCAAGATCACGGCATCGTTGTCGACCCACGATTCCGGCGGGATTTCGCAGAACGACATCGCGCTGGCGAGGGAGATGGACAAAGTGTCAGTAGAGTGAAAACGAAAGCGGGACAAGACATAACGTCTTGCCCCGCTTTGGTACTTAGATGTCTCGTTAGTTCCGACGTCCGCCGCCGAGCAGCGACAGTATGGCCATGAACATGTTGAGCAGATCGAGATAGATGGTCACGGCGGCCATTACATAGTCGTCCGGCCCGAATACGTTCTTGAGGCGCCACGTGTCGAACACGAGCAGCCCACTGAAGACGAGCACGGTGGCCGACGAAATCCAGAGCGATGCTGTTTGGTTCTGGAAAAATATGTTCAACAGCGACGTGGCGATCAGCACCCAAAGGCCGGTGATGAAAAACCCGCCCCATGCGCTGAAGTCGCGGCGGCTGAACCAGGCGTACAGTGTAAGAATGGTGAAGGTGCTGAGCGTCAGGCCGGCGGCCTGTGCGACAACACCAGGTTGTCGCTGACTATAGATGTAGATCAACGGCGACATCATCACGCCCATCATGAACGTGAACAGAAATACAAACCCAATGTTTTGCGGGAACGCATTGCGCACGCGTTGTGCCATAAGCAATGGGGCGAACGCCAACAGCATAGTGATGATCGGGTGCCGGGCGACTGTCTGGAGCACGGATTCGTTCGACAGACCGAACCAAGTCCCAAACATCGTGACGACAATACTGACCAGCACAAGTGAATACGTTCGACGCACCAACGTGGCGCGCTCGGCGCCCGTGCGAACGACCAGCGAATCGGGAACTGCGAATCGGGAAAAGCCCATCGAGACTCGACTCCGAAGAGAGAGGTTGTTCTGAATTATAACAGGTGGCCCAATGCACAGTTCCGTACATGGGCCAACTTGTTGTTCTGTATACGGTTACGGCTTGGCTATCGATCCGTCTGCGGCAAGTCGCCCGAGACGTGCCGAACCGGTCACTGATTTCACGGTTACCGTGCGTCCGCCAGCGCCAATAGTTGCGGAAAGTTTTTTCCCGGACGATGCCGCGACGCCGTAGTCGGCACTCACATCGCCGGTGACCGTTGCAAGCGAAACATTCGCATCAAGCGTCACCGGCAACCACACATTGACGTCGCCCGTCACCGACTCGGCGCGCACCGGATCGGTTCCAATCAGCGTGGTCATGCGAACGTCGACACTGCCGTTGACCGTGACCGCATCCACCGGCCCGACTGCCGTGCCCACTTTGACGTCGCCGTTCACCGTCCGGGCACGGACGGGAGCGGAAGCAGCGACATTCACGTCTCCATTCATTGTCGTGGCATCGACCAACACGCGGGCCGGTACCAGCACCGTCAGTGTCACGTTGGCGTCGGTGGAACGGCCGAAGAGTTTACTGAAACCGCTTGAGGAAGAGTGGTACGTCGTCGCCGAGCAGGTTCCGTGCCCCCAGATGGCGCAGATGGTCACGTCGCTACCGCTGGTCACGACCTGAAAATTCATATCACGCTTGGGGTTTCCTTTGTGCCACGTTGCCGACGCGGTGACGTGCACTGCGCTGTCCGGCGATGGTCGTACAACAATTTCGCCATTGAGATTGCGCA
>JANYBD010000149.1 GCA_025360995.1 Gemmatimonadota bacterium | reverse complement strand
GTGAGTGTAGTCGTGCGTGGCGAGCCCAAAGTGGCCCGCGTCTGCCGAACCCGGCAAGTGCAATGCGTATTCGCCCGGGCCAATCAACTTCACAATAGAAAGCGAGAGATCAGGAAAATGATCCGGATCGGAGGCGTGACGCTTTGTCAGAAACGCTTCGAGCGCCGCTGAGTCCGGTGCGGCAGGAAGTTTTTCGCCTAATGTTGCCGCCAGGGCGACGATGCGATCCCACCGCTCCGGCGTGCGGACGATCCGTCGGATGCTCGGTGAATTGTGTTCGTCGAGAAACTGTGCCATCGCCACGTTGGCCGCGATCATGAAATCTTCAATCAGATGACTTGCGCGAGTTTTCTGCACGAGCTCAACGCTCATGGTTTGATCGGCACGCAGGACTGACTGGGCTTCAATCGTCTCCAGACTCAAGGCACCACGTCGCGCCCGATTCGCCCGCAGTGTTTGGGCAACGCTGTCTTGCAGACGCAACTGATCTTGAATGGCGGGCGTGGCCGACGGGGGAAGGGTACCGTGACCGTCGAGCCAGGCACCGACGCTGCTGTACGCGAGCTTCGCCTGATTCTTCACACGCGCCAAAAACACCGTATGTGATTTAATGTCCCCGTCGGAACCCACGACAAACTCGATCACCACGGAAGGCCGGTCGTCGTTCTGGCCAAGTGAGGTGAGGTGGGTGGACAGCTGGTCCGGAAGCATCGGAAACGTCGAGACACCCGTATACACCGAAGTAGAATTGAGTGCCGCGAACTGATCGGTCGCCGATCCTTTCGCAACTGTACCATCTACATCGGCGATGGCGACTCGCACGCGCACGTCGCCCGTCGGCAACTTTTCGGCGATCTCAAGTTGGTCAAGATCTTTTGACGAGTCGTTATCGATGCTCGACCACAGTAACGCCCGAAGGTCCTGAACATTTCCCGCCAACGTAGCGGTTGGCTCAGCGGCCTTCGACACTTCTGCGGTAACAGCGGCCGGGATGTCCGGCTGAAAACCATTGGCGATCATTGCGCGGCGTGCCGCGGCGTGGATGTCAAAAAAATTACCGGGCATATACGATCGATTCCTCAGACGTTTCGGGTTTTCGCATACAATGACTTGGCGACCGCAACAACGTGTTCTACAGTAAAGCCAAATTCTTTCATCACGGTCGGCCCGGGAGCGGACGCCCCGAATCGATTCACACCAATAATTGCACCGTCCAATCCCACATAGCGTTCCCAACCAAACGGAGAAGCGGCCTCAATGCTAACCCGCGCACGGATTGCCGGTGGTAGCACACTGTCACGGTAACTCTGTGACTGGGCCTCGAACAACTCCCATGAGGGCATCGAGACAACTCGGCAACGAATCCCGTCTGTCGTCAGTGTCGCCTGGGCGCTAAGCGCCAGCGTCACTTCCGATCCGGTAGCAATGAGCAGGAGTTCTGGCGCACCTCCAGCGGCATCGCGCAACACGTATGCTCCCATTGCTACCCCCGAGGCCGGCGGCAGTGCCGTACGGTCCAGCACGGGAAGTTTTTGGCGGGTGAGTATCAATCCCACCGGACCCGTCTTGTGCGTCATGGCGACTCGCCACGCCTCGACGGTCTCAGTCGCATCGGCTGGCCGCAGCACCGTCATATTTGGCATCGCCCTCAAGCTGGCGATCTGCTCAACTGGCTGATGGGTCGGACCGTCTTCGCCGAGCGCAATGCTGTCGTGCGTCCAAACGTAGATCACGTGCGCTTTGCTAAGCGCCGCCAACCGGACACTCGGCCGCATATAATCAGAGAATGTCAGAAACGTCGCGCCAAACGGAATCACGCCGCCGTGATGAGCCATTCCAGTGATGATTGCCGTCATTGCGTGTTCGCGAATACCGAAATGAATATTTCGGCCGGCGTAACCCAGCACGCCGCCGGACATTCCCTGCGTGGGCGGGACTTCTCCTGTTGTAGAGAAATCCGGGCTTTGAAAATCACCAAGATCTTTCATCATAGTCATCGTCGACGGATCGAGGTCCGCTGATCCACCAATGAAATTCGACACGGCGGCTGAAATACGCTCAATGGCCTTACCGCCCGCAACACGTGTGGAGAGTTCACCATCCTTCGGCGTGAAGACCGGGAGTGTCGCGTCCCATTGAGACGGAAGTTCGCCGGCGACAACGCGCGCGAATTCTGCCGCGACTTCCGGATGAGCCGCTTGGTATCCCGCCACGGCGCGGAGCCATCCATTTTCCAAATCCACACCACGCGATTCAGCACTGCGGAATTCGGCGAGCGCCGTTTCGGGCAGGAAAAAGGGTTGATCTTCAGGCCAGCCATATGCGCGCTTAGCGAGCCGTGCTTCGTCGGCGCCGAGTGGCTCACCGTGCGCATGGAAACTGTCGTGCTTATTTGGACTTCCAAATCCGATGTGCGTACTGGCCACAATAAGGGACGGTCGACTCGTCATCTGGCGTGCCTCGGTGAGCGCGGCGTCCATGTCCTCAACGCTCATTCCGTCAACGTGTTGTACGTGCCAACCCTGCGCCCCAAAGCGGCCGCCGACATTCTCGGTGAATGAGACGTCCGTCGTTCCTGAGAGCGTGACACGGTTGGAGTCGTACAGCACAATGAGTCGGCCGAGTCGCAGATCGCCGGCCATCGAGGCGGCCTCGGCGGACACACCTTCCATCATGTCGCCGTCGCTGGCAATCACATACGTATAGTGGTCAACGATGTCGTGACCGGGCCGATTGTACGTCGCAGCAAGCCAGCGCTCAGCCATGGCCAGTCCAACGGCGTTAGCAAATCCTTGACCAAGGGGTCCGGTGGTGACTTCCACGCCGCTCGTGTGACCGTTCTCCGGGTGACCCGGTGTACGGCTCCCCCATTGACGAAAAGATTTGAGATCGTCGAGCGAAAGATCATACCCGGTGAGAAAGAGCAATGAATAGAGTAAGGCACTGGCGTGACCGGCCGACAGAACAAACCGATCGCGATCGAACCAATGCGGATTCGATGGGTGATGGCGGAGATGACGCGTCCAAAGTACGTACGCCATCGTCGCCGCGCCCATGGGCATTCCGGGATGTCCGGAATTCGCCTTTTCGACGGTATCAATGGCCAGCGTGCGGATCGTATTGACACAGAGTTCGTCGAGAGCCGGGTCACGAGTTGTCATCGTGCATTCCGATAGCGGCGCATCAGCGCATTGGTCGAGCTGTCGTGCGTGGTCGCTGTAGTATCAGCGGCACCGAGCTCTTTGGCGATCTGTTGCGCGAGCGCTTTGCCGAGTTCCACGCCCCATTGATCGAACGAGTCGATTCCCCAGATTACGCCCTGCGTAAACACGCTGTGTTCGTACAATGCGATGAGCGCACCAAGCGTGGCTGGTGTCAGTTGGTCGGCGAGGATGGTAGTCGTGGGTCTGTTCCCTTCAAATACCCGGTGCGGCACAAGCCAATCCGGAGTGCCTTCGGCTTTCACTTGATCAGCCATCTTGCCAAAGGCGAGTGCTTCTGTCTGGGCGAACACATTCGCCATCAGCAACTCTTGGTGGTTGCCAATCGGGTTGAGTGATTTCGAGAATGCAATGAAGTCGCAGGGGACGATTCGCGTGCCCTGATGAATGAGCTGGTAAAAGGAGTGTTGTCCATTCGTCCCCGGCTCGCCCCAAATAATTGGGCTCGTCTCATAGGCGATAGACGCGCCGTCGAGTGTGACATGCTTGCCGTTCGACTCCATCGTGAGTTGTTGCAAATATGCCGGGAACCGTTTGAGGTACTGGGCATACGGCAATACGGCCACCGTTGCGGCGCCGAGAAAGTTGCAATTCCAAATAGTGAGCAGTCCGAGAATCACCGGCAGGTTGTTCTCAAATGGCGCGGTGTGAAAGTGCTCGTCCATCATGTGAAATCCGTCGAGCAACTCGCGAAAGTGCTCGGGTCCGATGGCGAGCATTGTGGAGAGTCCGATCGCCGAATCCATTGAGTAGCGGCCGCCGACCCAATCCCAAAAGCCGAACATGTTCTCCGTGTCTATGCCGAACTTCGCGACCTCGGCGGCGTTCGTCGAAACAGCAACAAAGTGCCGCGCGATTGCCGATTGGTCTTTCAGGATATTCAACGCCCACGCCCTCGCACTCTGTGCGTTGGTCATGGTCTCGAGTGTCGTGAAGGTCTTGGACGAGATGATGAACAGTGTCTCTCGCGGATCGAGATCGCGCGTCGCCTCGACGAAATCGGTTCCATCGACGTTGGAAACAAAGCGCAGCGTGAGATCGCGATTGGCATACCAGCGGAGCGCCTCATAGGCCATCACCGGACCCAAGTCGGAACCACCAATGCCAATGTTGACAACATTTTTGATTCGCGCACCGGTGTGGCCTTTCCATGAACCGTCGCGCACACCGCGGGCAAACGTCCCCATCCGGTCGAGCACATCGTGCACGTTTGGCACGACGTTTTCACCATCCAGTTCGATAGATGAACCGCGCGGTGCGCGAAGGGCAACGTGCAGTACGGCACGCTTCTCGGATGTGTTGATCTTGTCCCCGCGCCACATCGCGTCTATGCGATGACGCAACTGACATTCATCGGCCAGCGCACGGAGCAGACGAAGTGTTTCGTCCGTGACCCGTTGCTTGGAGTAATCGACATACAAACCCGCTGCCTCTGAGCGCAATCGCTCTCCACGATCCGGATCGTCAGCAAACAGCGTTCGCAAATGCGTTGCACCAACTGCGGCGCAGTGGGCTTCGAGCGCCTTCCAGGCGGGCCGCGCTGTGAGCGTCATGAGGATTCTCCCGGTGCGGCGGTGTCGAACGGCGGCGAGTAGATGAGCAGGTCGCTGATACGGTCAACGGTGAGGTCGGGCGTTGGATAGCCCGTGACATCATTGGCGAATGCGTAATGGCCTTGACGCGGAAATATGGTCGTGACTTGCGCACCCCAAGCCTGTTTGATGGCGGTCAGCAAACGGACTTTGTCATCAATAAATACATAGTGGTCTGCTGGGAATCGTCGGATGACATCGTCGAGCTCGAGTTCCTTGTGCACGTAGAGCAGTACGCGACCGCCGACGGCGTCGAACAGGCCGGACTTTTCAAGTTTCAATGGCTGAAAGACCACATCGCCATCGGTAAGAATCACGGTCTCGCCAAACGTGTCTAAGTACTTGAGTACGTCAAATGCGCCGTCGTACAGCCGCGTGGCGAAGGGGTAGTTCACGAATTGCGAGGAGATCGCCAACAAGTTGACGTCGTGTGGATCTTCGAGCCGGAAACGCTGGAGCGCACCGAGGTAGTCAGCATACCCAACGGTGGCACGGATCTCTTCGAAGAGGGCCCAATACCGCTGCTCACGCGTCGCACCAACCAGACGCGTGATTTCCGTCCGCATGTCGGCGATGATCGC
>JANYBD010000148.1 GCA_025360995.1 Gemmatimonadota bacterium | reverse complement strand
TGCCGATTCAGCTGTTGACGTTGAACCTTCTATACGATTTCTCACAAACATCAATTCCGTGGGACGATATGGACCCGGAGTATCTGACGGTCCCACGGAAGTGGCGCGCCGACGACATTGGGCGCTTCATGTTGTTCATTGGGCCCATTAGCTCCATCTTTGACATCCTCACATTCGCGTTGATGTGGTTCGTATTCGGCGCCAACAACTCGGCGCATCAAGGGCTCTTTCAGTCCGGCTGGTTCATCGAGTCTTTGCTGACCCAAACGCTCATTGTGCATATGATCCGAACAGCCAAAGTTCCGTTTTTTCAGAGTCGCGCCACCTGGCCCGTACTGTCGCTCACCGCAACGATCATGTTGGTGGGCATCGTCCTCCCATTCTCGCCGCTCGGTCCGAAGCTCGGTCTTGAACCGCTGGCCGCCAGTTATTTCCTCTGGCTGTTCGCGATTCTTCTCACCTACTCGGTGCTCACGCAGATTGTGAAAGGATGGTACATCAGGAAGTTCGCCACGTGGCTATGAGAACCATATCCCGATGAAGAAGCTCTTCGCTGTTGGCGTGATCGGGGTGATCCTCTTCGAGATTGCCAACGTGTACTTCGTTATGCCGCTGCCGGGTAGCCAACGGATGCGGAGCATTGACGTCGCGTATCTGATATACAGTGTGCGGTTGGTGGTGCGCGCGGTGTTCGGCGCGGCCATACTCGTTGGCGCACCGGCCGCTTGGCGATCCGCCGGTTGGCGGACGTTCCAGCCGGGCACCGAGCGGTACTAACGGTTGGTTGAATCGCACCCGGTACGCCAAATGTGAAATCCCCCAATTGGCGTACTGCTCCGTTCACACGTTTGACTGATACCCGCAAATCGGTGCATGTACGAACGTCCGTATCGGCGCCGCGCTACGCTCAACTTCGCGGCGCATTGACGCTTCAACAATTCCCAATTCAGGAAGGCATCCCATGAACGAGAACGAACTCAAGGGCAATTGGCAGAATATGAAGGGCAAGGTGCGGGAGCAGTGGGGCAAGCTGACCGATCAGGATATGGAAGTCATCGCCAGCCAGCGCAATCAACTCGTGGGAAAGTTGCGCGAGCGGTACGGTCACGCGCAGGGCGAGTCGGAGCGGTTGGTGAAGGAATTTGAAGACAACGGCGGAAGTAACGATGGCAAATAATCCAAGCGAACATCACGGTATGACGGCTGAGGACGATAAGGGAGTCGCCTAACCCGCGGTTCGCTAACTGCCGTTCTATAGTGTATTGATCACTATGCCTATGGACTACGCGCACAACTTCACGCCATGGCTGGTTGTCCTTTCCGTCGTCATCGCGACGCTGGCATCGTATACCGCGCTCGATATCGCCGGACGGGTGTATTCGTCTGCCGGACGCGTCAAGGCGTTCTGGATTCTTGGCGGCGCCGTCGCAATGGGAACCGGCATTTGGAGTATGCACTTCATCGGCATGCTCGCGATGCAACTTCCGGTTGCGGTGACGTACGATCCGGCCGGCGTATTCGTCTCCGTTCTCGTCGCCATCGCCGCATCGGCATTTTCGCTCTGGCAGATCGGCCGGCCGACCGTGCGCTGGTGGCAACGTGTGCTCGCTTCCATAGTAATGGGAGCGGCGATCGCCGGCATGCATTACATCGGCATGGCGGCAATGCGACTTGATGCCGACACACAGTACAACATCCCGATCGTTGCGCTCTCGGTGGCCATCGCCATCGCGGCAAGCTTTGTTGCACTCTTCATAGCTCGGCATTTTCGAAACTCTGAAACGCGCCAGGTTCACCTGTGGCGCGCCGCGGCGGCGGTCGTCATGGGGCTCGCGATCTCCGGCATGCACTTCACGGGAATGGCAGCAGCGCATTTCATTCCAGTCGTGCGGCCCGCGAATGCCGCTGCCGCCGGCCTGCCATCCACCGACCTCGCTGTGGGTGTGGCATTCGCCGCAGTTTTGGTCGGCGGACTTGCGCTCTTGGCCTCGATGCTCGATCGGCTCGTACGCGGGCGCACCATAGAAGCCGAATTGCGACTCGCCA
>JANYBD010000131.1 GCA_025360995.1 Gemmatimonadota bacterium | reverse complement strand
ATGGGAGATTTGCAGTCTCCTGCCTTACCACTTGGCCACGGCGCCGCGTGAGGGGAAACTAGCCATCGCCAACCTCTTCCTCAAGGCGAATCACGGCGGGATTCCATATATTCGCGGCCAATGACTCTCATCTTCAGATGGATTGCCGTGCTGGGAGCCGCCGTGATCGTCTTGATGATCCCGGTACCTGTCGGCATCACACCAGCGTCGTGGCATCTCTTCGCGATCTTCGCCGCGACCATCGTTGGATCGATCGTCAGGCCGCTTCCAGCCGGCGCCATTGTTTTTCTTGGGGTCACCGCGCTTGCCATCACAAAGACGCTCACGCCTGCACAAGCGCTCGGCGGCTACGCAGAGCCCCTCGCTTGGCTCGTGCTTTCGGCGTTCTTCATGTCACGCGGCGTCCTCAAGTCCGGACTCGGTCGTCGAATTGCATTCGTATTCATTCGTGCCATTGGCCACCATTCGCTGGGACTCGCCTATGCATTGGTTTCAAGCGATGTGCTCCTTGCAACCGTGCTGCCCTCGAACAGCGCACGTGCTGGCGGTGTGGTGTTCCCCATCACCCGCAGTATTGCCGAAGCGTACGACTCTACGCCGGGCCCATCGGCGCGCCAGCTGGGCGCGTATTTGCTCTTTACCGTATACCAGTGCGATGTCATTGCCTGTGCGACATTCCTGACCGGCCAAGTCTCCAATGTGCTCGCAGTAAGACTGGCCAAGGATGCAACCGGAATCGACATCAGCTACGCCAAGTGGTTGACCGGTGCTGCGGTACCAGCCCTGCTTTCATTGGCATTCGTGCCGTGGCTGCTGATGCAGGTGTACCCGCCCGCCGTGAAGCATACGCCCGACGCCGCTCGTATGGCCGCAGCCGAATTGCATCGTATGGGCCCTATGCGACGCGAAGAAAAGACAATGCTCGCCGTCTTCGTTTTGGTCGCGGCGCTCTGGATGACCGCCCCACTTCACCACATTGACTACGCGATCGTAGCAATGCTCGGCGTGGGTACGCTGGTCGTGACGGGTGTCCTTACTTGGAATGATGTCACTGGAGAGCGGGCTGCATTCGACGTTTTTATTTGGTATGGCGGGCTCGTGCGAATGGCCGGAGCCCTCGGTGACAGTGGACTTACCGCTCGGTTCGCACAGGCCTCCGCGGGAATCTCCGCCGGATGGGAGTGGGGAGCCGCCCTCGCCGTGCTCCTGCTCGTGTATTTCTACGCCCACTACGGGTTTGCCAGCATTACCGCACACATCACGGCGATGTTTACGCCCTTTCTGCTGGTTTTACTGGCCGCCGGCACTCCTCCACTTTTGGCTGTGTTGTTTCTCGCGTACTTCTCCAATCTCTCGGCTTCGCTCACACACTTTGGTACAACAACTGCTCCCATCTATTTCGGGGCGGGTTATGTCTCGCAGCGCGACTGGTGGCGACTCGGCCTGCTCATTTCGGCAGTCACAATTACAATTTGGACGGTCTTCGGCCTACTCTGGTGGCGCGTGCTGGGCTGGTGGTAGCGCTCCCACAGAGTATTCCTGTGGGCGCTATGAACGCCGAGGGCGGTCAACGCGTCAATAGAAGCATGAAACGGATCTTCGTTAGGATTTTTTGTGTTGCTGCGCTCGGCCTCCCCGGTATTGCGCAGGCCCAAGTTGGCTCGACCACCGACATTATCACCGGAAAGGTCACGGGCCCCGACGGACAGCCTGTGGTCGGTGCGCGCGTTGAGGTCATGTCTATCGATCTGCAGACCACTCGCGGCCGTAATACCAACGATAAAGGTATTTACACCCTGCTCTTTCCGGACGGTGGTGGCCAATACCGCGTGGCGGTCAAGGCGATCGGGTTTGCCCCTTTTTCGCAGACGGTCATCCGGCAAGCCGACGAGGATCGACTCGAACTGAACGCCAAACTTTCAAAGAATACTACGACGCTCGCGGCGTTCAATGTGAATGCGCGCCAGCCGACTCCTAATGCCAACGACCGTCCCACGCCGGGTAGCACTGAGCGCAATCTCACTGCCGAGCAATTGTATCGGCTCCCGATTGACCCAAGTGATATCGCGGCTCTCGCTGGACTTGCGCCAGGCGTCGTAACGCTGAGCGCGACCGACTCGACGTCGAGCGCTTTCTCCGTTGCCGGTCAGCGTACCGATCAGAATCAAATCACACTCGATGGCATGTCTTTCGGCTCCAGCGGCGTCCCCTCCGAAGCCGTTCGGAACACCCGTGTGATCACCAATACATTCGACGTGGCCCGCGGTCAGTTCACTGGTGGTCAGGTCGCGAGCACCACCCGCAGTGGCACGAATGCCGTTCAAGGATCGATAGGCTATTTGCTGAATGAACCCGATCTCCAGTTCGACGATTCGTCAACCACGGCATCCGGTCAGAAATTCATCTCCAATCAGCTCAGCTTCGGACTTGGCGGCCCAATCGTACGGGATGCCGCATTCTGGTTTGGTTCAGCGTCCGCACGATTCAACAGCACTGGGTTGCAGTCACTGCTCACCGCCAACGACCAGATCCTCCTGAGAAATAATGTCGCTCCAGATTCCGCGGCTCGATTTCTCAGTGTGTTGCAGGGATACGGTGTTCCCACCGTGACGGCGCTCGTGCCGGCCGGACATAATACCGACTCCTTTAACGCCCTAACGCGCGAAGATTTCGCGATTGGTGACCGTCATACCCTGACACTGCGTGGCGATTGGAATTTCGCGCGGCAGGATGTTACGCGAACCAGTTCGCTCGCCGTTCCATCGCACGGCGGCAACCTTCGCTCGCTCGGAGGCGGTTTCCTTGCCTCGATCAGCTCGACGTTTGACAATGGCATTATTAACGAAGGCCGTATCTACGCCAGTATGACGAACAGCAATCAGAATGCATTTCTGATTATGCCTGAGGGACGGGTTCGCGTGTCGTCGATTCTGAACGACAACAGCCTCGGTATCAGCACGTTGACCTTCGGCGGCAACGGTGGACTCCCGTCCGACAACACCACGAAACAGCTTGAGTTCAGCGACGAAATATCGTACCTCAAAGGCGGAAGCCTCCATCGTCCGAAGCTAGGCGTGCTACTCAACATTGGAACGTTTGATCAAACGGCGTCATCGAATCTCTTTGGTTCATTCACATTTAATTCGCTGTCCGATTTCGCCGCAAACATTCCTTCTCAGTACACGCGCACCCTCGAGCCGACGCGTCGTCAGGGAGATGTCACCAACGCTGCCCTCTATATCGGAGACACCTGGCGCGTGACGCGTGGGTTTCAGACCACGTTTGGCGTGCGGATGGAAGGCACTCGCTTTGACGGCCGACCGGCATACAACCCGATTGTCGATTCGCTCTTCAATCGCCGGACAGATAATTTTCCGTCCGAAGTACATGCGAGTCCGCGAATCGGTTTCACGTGGACGTCAAACATTCCTCCGGCCCGCGTGCAGAACGACAGCACACGCGCAGCTGACGCGGCGCGCCAATTGGCGGCAGCGGCAAGCGGACAGCCAGCCGGTGGTGGTGGACGCGGCGGTCGCGGCGGTGGCGGGAATCCTGGCGGGGCCGGTGGCGGGGCAAATTTCTTTGCCGGGCAGTCGTCATGGATTGTGCGTGGTGGCATCGGTGAGTTTCGGGGCAAAGCACCAACCGGACTCTTCACCAGCGCCCTTGGCGCAACCGGCCTGAGTGGTGCCGAATCCCAGCTCGTGTGTATTGGACCGGCAACACCGGTGGCAAATTGGGCCGCGTACCTCGCCGACCCAACCAGCATTCCGTCGGTTTGCGCCGACGGCGGAAACGCCGCGGCAAGTGTATTTGCCGCGACGAAGCGAAACGTCACCACCTTCACGCCTGATTTTGGCGCCCCGCGCTCCTGGCGCGGATCCCTCGGAGTGCAACACCATCTTTTTGGCCGCTATACCGGAACGCTCGACGCGTCGTATACACTGGGGAAAAACCTGTATGGCGTTGGCGACCTTAATTTGAAATCCACGCCACAGTTCACCATTGCGGCTGAAGGCAATCGTCCGATTTACGTGCCGCCTGCTGCTATTGTGCCAACCACAGGTGCCGTGCAGAACCTTCAGGCACGTGTGGCGCCCCAGTTCGGCAACGTGTTCAACGTCTTTTCTGGGCTGCAGTCAAAAACCGGACAGCTCGTCGCGTCTATCAATGGCTTCAACAGTTTCGGCATGCAAGTCAGCTTCTCGTACACGTATTCACGCTCGACGGACCAGAGTTCGTTTTCCGGTGGCTCGGCAGCCGGCGGCTTCTCGTCTCCGACCACGGCTGGCAATCCCAATGTCATCGAGTGGGGCACCAGCGATCTGCAGCGCATGCACACCTTTGTCACGACGGCCAGTTGGCCGATCACACCGTCACTCGAATTGACTGGCGTGCTTCGGTACAACTCCGGTGCGCCGTATACGCCACGGGTAAACGGTGACATCAACGGCGACGGTGCCCGCAACGATCGCGCGTTCATCTTCGACCCATCACACGCACCCGATACGGCGATTGCCAATGGCATGACACGGTTGATTGATCACGCACCGGCGCATATTCGTGCGTGCCTTGTGTCGCAACTCGGCCAGATTGCCGGGCGCAACAGTTGCACCGCTGGCTGGCAGCCAAATCTCAGTCTGCAGTTGAATTATCGTCCTGATCGTTTCGGGCTCAAACGCAATTTGATGATTTCAGCCTCGCTACTGAATCCGCTCGCGGGACTAGATATCGCGTTGCACGGCATCAACAACCTTCAGGGCTGGGGCCAGACGAACCGCGTCGACAATCAATTGCTCTACGTCACGGGTTTCGATCCGTCGACCAATCGCTTTCTGTATCAGGTCAACGAGCGGTTTGGTGATCAACGCTCGACAACAACGACCGTGATTCAGCAACCGTTTCAGGTTTCGTTAACGGCTCGTTATACGATCGGACCGGACCGGGCGCGGGAAGCACTCCTCGCAGCGCAGGGCGCAGCTCGCGGCGGTCGCGGCGGAGCGATCGCGGGGCCCGGCGGCGCTGTCGCTGGCATGGTTCGCCGTTACGCACCAAACATCTTCAAGGACATTCTCGATCGCGCCGACACGCTCAAACTTGGCCTGAACGAGTCACAGAAATCATTGTTGAAAATTCTCGGTGATTCGATGGCAAAACAGATCGACACTCTCTCTGTGCATCTCGAAGACCGCGTGAAAAAAGCCGGCAATAATGTCGATCAAGCGGCCCTGACGGCGTACTTGCGACCAGTGCTTGCCGAGGCGCAAGATCTGGGGGCCAAAGCCGTGCGCGAAGCACAGATTATTCTCACGAAAGAACAGTGGGCCAAACTTCCAGAGCGGATCAAGAATCCGACGGCCGTCTTCGGCGGTCCAGGTGGCGCTCGTGGCGGCGGCCGTGGTGGTCCGCCGCAGTAAGTCTCGCCGGTTGGCCAAATATCACACGGCGCGTCGGGGCATCCGTATTGCCTTAGCGCGCCGTAGCTTATGGTACCATGCGTTTGCATCCGCTCATCTTCGTAGCCTCCATCCTTGCGATTCCCGCGGCGCACTCTTCGGTGCATACTCCCGCGTCGCACGAAATTACGATGGCGGCTGACGGTTACCGACCGACCGAATTAGCGGTGGCGCGCGGTGACACAATTGTTTGGTTCAACACCGACATCGTCACACACACGGCAACGAGCCGCGGCGGCTTCTGGGATTCGGGTCGCCTGAAGCGCGGCAGACGATTCCGCTGGGTAGCGGCAACCCCTGGTCGGTACCCATACATTTGCAGCACACATAGAGGTATGACAGGGACGATTGTCGTTCGCTAGCAGGAATCATGGAAATTGGAATAATTTCGGCAATTACGCACTAGTGGGTTATCAATTTTGCCAGTTTACCATTGAATTTCGACTATTTCAGTAATATTATTGCATAATAGGCATATTTTTGATGGCAATTGATGGATCTCCCACGCCAGTACACGAGCCAAATATGTCGTCCTCATTGTCCCCCCGCGCCGCCGCCATACGCGCCATCAGCACGCGTTCTGTCACAGCTCCGAACATTCCGGTCTCAAGTGAAAATCCGATTCCGGCGTCGGAGTACTTCGGGATAAACACCTTTGGCGCGCGGCAAATGCGCGACAAGTTGCCGAAGGACGTTTATGTCAAGCTCGTCGCCGCCATCCGGCTCGGAAAGAAACTTGACGTCGAGATTGCGCCGACCGTCGCTCAAGTCATCAAGGAATGGGCCGTTGCGCGCGGGGTGACGCACTTCTGCCACTGGTTCCAGCCGCAGACCGGACTCACGGCAGAGAAACACGACGCGTTCTTGAACTTCGACGAAAACAAAGTGGCCGTCGAGCAGTTCACGGGTGATCAGCTCATCCAGAGCGAACCCGATGCGTCATCGTTTCCCTCCGGCGGCCTGCGCGCTACGTGGGAAGCGCGAGGTTATACCGCGTGGAATCCGGCATCGCCGGTGTTCATCATGGAATCACCAGGCGCCAAAACCCTCTGCATTCCATCCGTGTTCATCGGGTATCACGGCGAAGCATTGGACGAAATGACACCATTGCTCCGCTCCAGCGAGATCCTCTCCCGGAAGTCGATGGAATTGCTGGAGCTCATCGGCGATCAGGGTGCGCTTCGCGTCGTCACGACACTTGGCGCCGAGCAGGAATATTTTCTGATTGATCGTGAACACTTCGCGCTTCGCCCCGACCTCGTTATGGCCGGCCGTACGCTGATTGGTGCGCCACCCCCGCGTGGGCAGCAGCTCGAAGATCACTATTTCGGCGGCATTCCGGAGCGCGTTCTCGCCTGCATCGCTGAGGTGGAGTACGAACTCTACAAACTTGGTGTGCCGATTGTCACGCGGCACAATGAAGTTGCACCCTGCCAGTTTGAGATGGCGCCGGTATTCGAAGAAACCGATATCGCCGTTGATCACAATCAGCTTGTGATGACGATTCTGAAAAAGGTGGCACATCGCCATGGACTGCAGGCGTTGCTCGCGGAGAAACCGTTCGCGGGCATCAATGGATCCGGCAAGCATTGCAATTGGTCCATGGCAATCGCCGCGGACAATGATCTCGACGGCGTCAACTTGCTCAAGCCGGGCAAGACGCCGCATCAGAACATTCGTTTTCTTTTTGTTCTGGCGGCCGTGCTTAAGGGTGTGCATAAGCACGCTGGACTCATTCGGTCCGGCATTGCCACGAGCGGGAACGAACACCGACTCGGTGCGAACGAAGCCCCACCGGCGATCATCTCGGTATTTATGGGCGACATGCTCACCCGCGTGATAGATGATATCGCCGCCGGCAAAACTGGCAAACAGGGCGCGGCGCAAGCGATGATCCAACTTGGAGTCGCAAAGCTTCCTGAGGTCGCCAAGGACAATACTGATCGCAACCGCACGTCACCCTTTGCATTCACCGGCGCCAAATTCGAGTTTCGCGCCGTCGGCTCCAGTCAATCGATCGCGTTCCCGGTCATGCTACTGAACGCCACGGTTGCCGACGCGATCGGCGAACTCATTGGTTCACTGCGCAAGGAACTCAAGAATACCGCGTCCAAAGAGGACGCTATGCTCAAGGTCGTTCGCGACGCATTCAAAGAGACGAAAAACATCCGGTTTGAAGGCAACAACTACGCCGATGCTTGGGTCACTGAAGCCAAAAAGCGCGGCCTCCCGAATTTTCGGCGTACGCCGGAAGCATTGTCCCAGATCGTCACCAAACAGTCCGTCGAGTTGTTCACGTCGCTCGGGATCCTCTCCAGGGAAGAGGTCGAGTCACGGTATCACATCCGGCTCGAGCGGTATATCAAGGACATGCTGATCGAGCTCCACACGCTCACCGAAATCGCTGATACCATGGTGCTGCCGGCAGGATATGAGTACCTCGGTTCCCTTGCTGCGGCGGCCGCAAATGCCAAGCGTGCCGGCATCAAGTTCGCGCCGCAACTCAAAGCGGCAAATGACACCGGAAAGCTCGTGGCCACTCTGCAAAAACGAACCGCCGAACTGCACGTTGTAATTGCGAAGGCCGAATCGCTCCATCACGATCCTGAAAAACAGGCGAAGCTGTTAACATCCGGCGGAGCCGACGCGATGGCATCGGTGCGCGAAACCAGTGACGCGCTCGAGGTCTCCATGGCAGATTCCCGCTGGCCTCTGCCGCGCTATCGTGAGATGCTGTTCCCGGTGTAGCCGTCGCGTGGCCCCGGGCAAGCTCGCCTCAGCGCGACACGTCGCGAACACCGTCGCGTGTTCGACTGGAATTGATCCACGCCACCGTGGAGAGCCCAATAATCCAGCGGTCGGGCAGGCCCTTCGTGCGCCACACTGCACGACCAATGTCGAGTCGCAGTGGCGCTTGCGCCGCCTGATTTCGAATATGACGAAATCCAATTCCAACGACCAGCGCTTGCGGGTTGGTTGGCGTGAGGCTCACCTCGTCGATGCTACGGTCTCGTGCCGAATAGGACGCCGTGACGGCGCCGTCGAACGTCCACCGACCTTGATAGCTGATCAAACGCCATGAACGTTCCAACTGCACATTGACGGCGCGCTCTGCAACACGTGACTTCGGGGCGAGTACGCGCAATGCCGCATCAACCGTCGACAGCGCGAATACGTCTGGATCTGGATTGTAAAGCCTCTCGCCTGTTACACGCACGATCCACATACCCATCCATGCTTTCTGGTACATGGCTAGCGACAAGCGAATGTTTCCGCCAGATATCGAATCAGCCGAATAATATCCCGATGTCCACACGTCACCGGTGACCATCGAATTCGAACTCGGCATCGCTGTGCCGCCAATCCATGAATCGAGATGTGTCATCTGGCGGCCCGATACGGCGTCATGTCCAATACCCACCACGACTTCACCCTGAATCCCAATAAGGACTTCCGTTGGAGTCTGATTCGGGACCAGCCAATTGATTGAGCCAAAGCGATTGGACTGCAGCGACACACCAATGAGCGGAGCGGCGAGATCGCGTCGCACGGTTGTCTTGCTCAATCGTCTTCCGGGACGAATCACGAATATATTGGCATAATCGTGCTCTAGACCGGCGACCAGAGCCCACGCCATCGTAGGCGTGATCCCGAGTAAACTGTTCACCGTCACTGCGGCATCGCGACGTGTAATGTCCGTGTGCGTATGCGCCACTGGGTCGTCGTCGAAACGGCGCGATTGAATAGCGGCGATAGTGCCACGCCACCTATCGCGCGGAGATAATTCACGCGTATGGATATTCCAATACCACGTGCGTCCGTCCGGATAGTTTCGTAGCGTCGCAGCGCCACTCATTCGTGTGTCAAATAAATATGGGTCCGCAAGGATCACGCTTATCGAGCGGCGATCATTAATCTGATCGGCGGAAACTCCCACTGTCTTGCCGGTACCGAACAAATTCGTTTCTGACACAGCGATACGCGACGTCCCCGCATCGGCAAATCGAAATCCGGTGCGCAAACTCCATGCATCTCGTGTCCAAATCGTAAAGTCTGTGCGCCCAGCCTCACACTGGACACCCTCAAGGATCACCTCACTGACGAGGTTCGTGAGCCGAAGCCGCCGGACAGACTCGAGCACCTCGACCGAGTCAACCAACTGACCGGGAGCAAAGCTCATTTCATTCAGCACTACGTTGGGTCGAGTCGACTGGTGCACGGCTTGAGCCAGTCTTGTTACCGTTGCGTTCAGTAGGTCAACCCGGCGCGATCGAACGTTTATTTGTCCGATCGTTGTGCCCATCCACTTTGCCGGAAAGCCGATGGTCAGGGTGTCTGTGGTACAGCCACCGACCGCCGGCACTTGCGCACCGGCGCTGGAACTGCCGATCAACCACGCGCCACTGGCGGTGAGGCCAAGCGTGAACCGGCGGAAACGATGAAGCGGCGTGGAGTCGATGCGTTGACCTAAGCGTGAGTCGGGACGTAAAAATTCGCTCACTATCCCCGGAAAATTGCGTCCGTGCCTGTGTCAGCGCTACTAGGGGATGAACTCACTGGTGTCGTTCGTTGCAACCAGCATCCGCAGGGGGTCAGTATTTTGCTAAATAGTGATCCAACTCCCACTGGCTAACCTGGGAGATATAATCGCTCCACTCCTGTCGTTTCGCGGCCAGAAACTGCATGGTAATGTGCTTGCCAAGCGCCGCCTGAATTACATCACTTTTTTCAAGCTCATCACACGCTTCGTTCAGGTCGTGGGGCAAGTCATCAATGCGCAACCGCCGCTTTTCCCGATGCGACATCTCCCAGATGTTCTCATTCACAGGCTCACGCGAACTGGCCTCTGTTTCCACTCCATCGAGCCCTGCCGCCAACATGACGGCGAGCGCGAGATAAGGGTTCGCGGACGGATCCGGACTGCGCAACTCTACACGCGTCCCTGTGCCGCGCCGAGCCGGCACACGAATCAACGGCGAACGGTTCCGCATACTCCACGCCACATTCACCGGTGCTTCGTATCCGGGAACCAGTCGTTTATACGAATTCACCAATGGATTCGTTATCGCGCTCATCCCCCGAGCATGCGTCAGCAGGCCACCGATGTAGTGATTGGCGACCGCCGATAGCTGAAAGTCTCCCTTGGGGTCGAAAAACGCGTTCTTTCCGCCACGGAACAACGACTGATGTGTATGCATGCCGCTGCCATTCTGCCCAAATATCGGCTTCGGCATAAACGACGCGTGCAATCCAAACTGCTGCGCCACATTCCGCACGACAAACCGGAACGTCGCCAAATTGTCCGCCGTCGTCAGCGCGTCCGCATAGCGAAAGTCAATCTCATGTTGGCCGTGAGCCACCTCATGGTGCGCGGCTTCAATTTCAAAGCCCATCTGCTCCAGGACATCGACAATTGCCCGCCGCGCATCCTCGCCGAGATCCATTGGCGTCAGATCAAAATAGGAACCGGCGTCGTGCGTGGTGGTACTGGGCGAGCCGTCGGGGCCCAGCCTGAACATGAAAAACTCGGCTTCCATACCCGCGTTCATCGTGTATCCAGCCTTCGAGGCGCGTGCCACTTGCCGCTTGAGCGCGGCACGCGGATCGCCGTCGAACGATGCGCCCTCAGGCGTCGTTATGTCGCAAATCAAACGCGCAACTCGATTATGTTCGTCGCCGCCAGGAAAGATCTTGAACGTCGCGAGATCGGGGCTCAACAGCATGTCCGACTCCTCGATGCGCACAAATCCTTCAATCGACGAGCCGTCGAACATGATGTCGCCGTCGAGCGCCTTGACGAACTGCGATGCCGGAATCTCCACGTTCTTGTTCACGCCCAATATGTCGGTGAACATCAACCGCAGAAAACGCACCGAATGAGTTCGCGCGAGGTCAAGAATGTCCTGCTTCGTTGCGCCGGTCAGGTCGGCGAGCAGTGCGCGGGTCGAACCAGTCAATCGAAGCCTCTGATGTTTGAGCAGGTTTGGCAGTCTGACCGAACCCTTGCCAAGGGAATATCGGATACGTGACGCACACACAGCAAATCCTTCGGGCGGCATGATGCCACGCGATGGGGCGCCGGGTGTACTTTTCAGCCATGGATTCCCCGGTGTCATCCGCGACTGTCCGCTGTCCGCGCTGCAACACGGCAGCAGCCGGACATTTTTGCTCCAACTGCGGTGCCGCGCTAGGCTCGTCAGCCTGCCCGGCTTGTTCGAGGCCGCTGCCACCGAATGGCCGTTTCTGCCACCATTGCGGTACTGCCGTCGGCTTGGAGGGCGCGGCCGTTGCAACAGCTGCCCCGTTTGCCATTGCCTGGCTCGTTCCAGCGATCGCCGTGCTTCTTTTGGTAACCTTTTTGATTGGCCAACGACTCGGACACGCGGGAACTGCGGCCACCGACCCTGTCGCATCGACGTCCGGAATGACCTCCGCCGCGCCGGCTGACGGACGTGGGCCGCGGGCGCCTGATATTTCTTCGATGTCACCGGAAGATCGCGCCGCTAAGCTATTCGACCTTATTATGCGCCTGGGGCAGGAAGGAAAGCAGGACAGTGTGCGTTTCTTTGCCCCAATGGCGATTCGCGCTTACGAAATGATCGGACCACCGGACTTGCACATCCGATACGACGAGGGAATGATCGCCGTCATTGCGGGCGACGCCAACTTCGCCAAAGCAGAGGCCGACACAATCCTTGCACACGCTCCAACACATCTACTGGGCCTTATTCTCGCCATAAAAGCGGCAGGGCTGCGACAAGACATGACCGCCCGCACCCAATTCGTAAAAACATTTCTGGCGGCAGTTCCAGCCGAGCGCATGAAGAAATTGAAGGAATACGCAGATCACAAGAACGACATCGACGCTGAGCTGACCGCTGCACGCGGAGCGAAGCCCTAACCCGCATCCTCGTACCGCAACTATGCCGCAGACCACTATCCGCGTCGCCCACAGCCCCGACTCCGACGACGCGTTCATGTTTTATGCACTTGCCGAACACAAAGTGGATACCGAAGGACTCACGTATATCCACGAACTGCAGGACATCGAATCGTTAAACCAACGCGCACTGTTGGGCGAGCTTGAAGTCACTGCCGTTTCCATACACGCTTACGCATTCCTTACGGATCGCTACGCCTTACTCACCAGCGGCGCGTCGATGGGAGACCGATATGGCCCACGGCTCGTCGCCCGAACCGCAGCGACCAAGTCCGATGTGAAAGGCAAACGGATAGCGATTCCAGGTCCGAAAACCAGCGCCTACCTGGCCCTCCGTTTATACGAGCCTGATTTTGAGGCGGTGTTCATTCCGTTCGACCAAATCGAAGACGCAGTCGTCGACGGTACAGTCGATATGGGACTGCTCATTCACGAAGGACAACTGACCTTCGGCGAGAGAGGCCTGCACCTGGTCGCCGACATGGGCGAATGGTGGTTTGAAGAAACCGGCCTTCCGCTTCCGCTCGGCGGCAACGTTGTTAGAAAAGACTTAGGAGAGGCTCTTTTGAAGAAGATTTCGAGACACTTACGCGCCAGTATTGCGTATGCATTAGAACATAGAGAGCTCGCTCTGGATCATGCTATGCGCTACGCCCGTGGGCTTGATCGGTCGAAAGCCGACACTTTTGTTGGGATGTATGTCAATGACTGGACTCTCGATTACGGAGAGCGGGGCCGTGAGGCAATTCGTCTGTTCTTGGCTCGCGGAGTGGCGGCAGGCATCATTCCACACGAGGTCACTGTTGAGTTTGTCGCCGAGTAGAAGGCCGTGAGCGATAAAACGAAGGCGACCATTGCTCGACCCCGGGTTTTTACGGAGTTGATCGATGGGGGAGTGCGGCGCGTGCTCGTTGTGGATGACGAAGAATCCATTCGCGTCTCGATGGGGAAATTTCTTCGATCCCGCGGTTACCACGTGGTCACCGCAGAAGCTGGCGCTGCCGCGCTGACCCTGTTGCACGCCGAAAAATTCGACGTGTTGTTGTGCGACATTCGGATGCCCGATATGACGGGTCTCGACGTCGTTCCCCGCGCGCTCGAGATCACGCCCGATCTTGCCGTACTGATGCTTACCGCGGTGAACGATGCACCCACCGCGACGGAAGCGTTGGCTCAGGGTGCTATGGACTACCTGATGAAGCCGATCGAGTTCGCTGACCTCGCACGCGCGGTGGAGCGTGCGCTGGTCAAACGCGATCTCGACATTCACCAGCGCACGGTCGAACGCTTTGTACGCGAAGAGATTGCGCTCCGCACGACCGACATTCAGCGTGACCTGTCCGTACTTGAGACCGCCGTCGTCAACACGCTGTGCGCAATTGTTGATGCCCGTGAAGAGCATGATCCGTTTCGCCGCGGGCACTCAAGACGGGTCGCGACAGTTGCCGTAGCAATCGCGGCCAAGTTGGGTGCGGCAGGCGAGGCCGTAAGGCATCTTCACACCGCTGCGCTGCTCCACGATATTGGAAAAATTGGCGTTCCGGAGGCATTGCTGATCCAGACGTCGCCACTGACCGCCGATGACATTGAGCAGGTGAGAGCGCACGTCAAAATTGGAGTGCGAATCCTTTCGCCAATTTCTGCATTGGCCGGCACGCTTCCGGGCGTCGCGTCGCAGTATGAGCGTTGGGACGGAGCTGGCTATCCTGACGGACTGAAAGGTGAAGCAATTCCACTCGTCGCCCGAATAATCGCGGTCGCCGACACCTTTGATGTGCTCACATCGCCGAATCAATTTCAGGCGACCTTGGCCCCACGGGTCGCCTTCGCCCGCCTGCTCGAAACGGCCGGTAAGCAGCATGATCCGGCGCTCATTGACGCATTGGGAATTGTGATGCACGACGGTGGCACACTGCCTTTGCCCGAACCCCGCGACTAGGTTCTGGCGAAGGCCGACTTGACGACGTCGGCCGCGCATTGTATTCAGCGGTGATATCCACTTGCATATTTTCAAATTTGGGACGGAGGCTCCAATGGCGCGCGGCGATGATATGGCGACTGAGAGAGGTTTCTCCGACCGCGACGACGAGGGGGAAGAGCTCGGCGGTTTCAGCGGCGGAATTCCATATGATGATGACGAAGATGAAGATGGCGGTTGGGTAATCAACAAAGATCAGAGTGATTCGCTGTGGGACAGCGCCGAAGAATCGGACGATGATGATGACGCTGAAGCGACGGAACTTGTCGACGCCGCGGAGGGTCCGGGCGACGAAGAGGAAGGCGATCTCTTTGGCGGAAGCTTGAGCGCACCGAAACG
>JANYBD010000138.1 GCA_025360995.1 Gemmatimonadota bacterium | reverse complement strand
GCGCGCCGACACAAACGCCTTTGCCTGCTTGCCGACAATCTCCACCAAGTTCCCCATCGCCGCGTTCACGTCGATGAGATGCAACCCCCAATCGGCCTGAACCTGGCCGCCAATGATCAAATCGCCGGTCAATGTGTTGGTGCGCGGGCCTGTCGAAACGGGATGCACGGTGATCGCTAGAAACGACCCGTTCGCACTGGTAACGCATTCCGCCGAGAGCATTCCGGGGACACTCACCTGAGGCGAGGTGATGGACTGCGGCGGATTCAGCCACTGGTTCCGCGCGTCAGACATTGTACCGGCTGCCGCGCTGCTGCCGGTCGGAAAGTACCCGTGCAACTCGCCGCTTCCGCCGCCGAGCGACGCGGGATTAGTGCAACCCGCCATCATCTCAGGGGAAGAAACGCGTCCGAATTTCGCATTCGGTGGCGGCGGCGCGTCGGCGCGAAAGGACGAGTAGGTGATCACGCATCCTGTCTGGGTCGCCGAGCGGCACAGTGGAATGTTTCGAAACCCTCCACCCACATCCTTGCCGATCGGGACAGGCAGACTCGTTCCCATCAGCAGCGCTGATACTATCCGGGCCTGCACGGGCTTTCCGTCAATCTCGTTCCGGATCAACTGCAACAGCACACCTGAGCCCTGTGAATGACCGATCAAGACGACACCGCGGCCCTTGTTGTCATGTTCGAGATAGTAATTCCAGGCATCTCGCACATCATTGTAGCCGAGCGCCCGGTCTGTAGCTGTCGCGGCCCCAACCATCATCATCCGCAAAGCCTTCAAGGTGATCTGTCGGTACATCGGCGCGTAGGTGCGGCACTGCGACCCAAACCGTGCGAATTGATTGAGGACCACATTTACTTCTTCAGGCCCGGGAATCATATCACTGTTGGGGGTCGTGTCTTTCGATACAGTCGGATAGACATAGAAACAATCAATCGGGGCATCCGGGTTCGACTTCCACGACTCGCGGCTAAGCGCGCCATTTGTCGCGATCACGGTCGTTGTGAGATCCGTAGTGCAGGCGTCGCTGCGTCCTGGGCGGCAAAGCCAGTTCGCCTCCACCGCGTAGTCGTTCTTCGGTACTGCGGCCGGCGACTGTGCGCTGAGCGGGCCAGCAGACAGGGCGAGCAGGGCGACGGCAGATCGCAGCATGAGACGCTCCGGCGATTTTCGCCGTATAAAGTGTGATTGTGCTAGCAAATGAAGTTACGCCGTTCTATAGTAGTGGTCCAGCCGCGGGAACCGCGCCAGCGTTTCGGTGCCCGCCATATTCCAAGCTGTTTATCGCACCCGCGCTCGTCGAGTGTATTCTCCGGACGAATCTGTGGCAAAATATATTGCATTCCTCCGTGGCCTCAATGTTGGCGGCCATCGCGTCAAGATGACCGACCTCTGTGCGCATTTTGAATCGATTGGCTTTTCGAACGCGGAATCGTTTATTGCCAGTGGCAATATCATTTTCGAGGCCCGCACGGCGAACACGGCAGCGATGGAGAAGAAAATTGAAGTTCAGCTCCTCAAGTCACTTGGCTATGAGGTAGCGACGTTTGTTCGAAGCGTAGCCGAGGTCGTCGCGGTCGCTAAGTACAAACCATTCAAGGATAGCGTACTAAAATCGGCGACAGCGTTGAACGTGGGATTTCTCACCGAACCACCGAGCGCTGACGCTGTGGCGAGATTGATGAAGTACAAATCGACTGACGACGACTTTCGTTGCAATGGGCGCGAAGTATACTGGGCATGTCAGACCAGACAGAGCGATTCGGCGTTCTTCAAGGTAGGATTTGAAAAGGCGCTCAAGGCGCGCGTGACGGTGCGAAATGTGAATACCATAGCACGCCTCGCTGGGCTACATGGGCCGGGCAGGACATAGTGCGCGGACCACTAGCTCCGGTGTCACTGTCCGACCTCCGTGCCGCTCAAGTCCGACTGGATGGCATTGCCGTGCGCACGCCGCTCACTCGACTTAGCCTCCCCGGTGATATCCCGGAAGTCTTCGTCAAACTCGAATCGCTCCAGCCGATTGGCTCGTTCAAGATTCGCGGCGCCGCGAATGCCATGGCGCTCGCCGGCCGCGACGCATTCGCTGGCGGAGTGTACACCGCCAGCGCCGGCAACATGGCGCAGGGCGTGGCGTGGTGTGCCCGCGAACTTGGTGTGCCTTGCCAGGTGATCGTTCCCGATACGGCACCGCGCACCAAACTCGCCGCGATCGAACGGCTCGGCGGCGCAGTATTCCGCGTGCCGTTTGACGAATGGTGGCAAACGATGCTTGATCACGGTCATCCGGATTTTGCAGGACTGTTCGTGCATCCGTTCGCCGATCCCGCAGTGATGGCAGGCAACGGAACCATTGGCCTGGAAATCGCCGATGCGTTGACTGACATAGACGCGATTATCGTTCCGTTCGGTGGCGGCGGACTTATTTGCGGAATCGCCTCCGCCGTGCGAGCGCTCGGATTACATACCATGGTCTACGCAGTCGAAGCCGAGACCGCCGCCCCGCTCACGGCATCGCGTCGAATGGGCGCGCCAGATACCGTGAGCTACACCCGCACCTTCATCGATGGAATGGGAAGCAAGAGTGTTTCGGCGGAGATGTGGCCGCTGCTGCAGCTCTTGGTAGACGGAACCGTCGTTGTACCGGTGAACAAAGTGGCAGCTGCGGTTCAGTTGCTCGTCGAACGATGCCGGGTGGTGGCGGAAGGCGCGGGGGCGGCCCCGGTCGCGGCCGCGCTGGATGGTTTGCCCGATGCGAAACGCATCGTGTGTATTGTCAGTGGAGGGAATATCGACGCGGCGAAGCTTGCGACAATACTGCGCGGTGAAATTCCCGGCTAGCCATCCCGAACTTAATCCTGCGTCCCCGAGCTCATCCTGTCCGAATTCTATAGCCTTCGCCGGAAATCCATCGCCGATTCCGGCGCCCTCATCGGTGCCATCCTTGGCTTGTTCGCCCCTGCGCCTATGGCGTGGTCGAGTCTCGCCATGCGATTCGACCGCAGCGATTTCACAAGCGGCCTCGTGTATTTCATGGCCGCCATTCTCATCGGATCCGCCGTCGGTGGTGTGATCGGCATGGGGATGGGCTGGATCGCCGGTCGCATTTGGGAACAGGTGCACCGCTCGCGGCGCACGGAATATGCGGCGGATTCAACACCGGTGCCTGCCCGCGCAACCGCCCCTGCAGCTGTTGATCCGGCGCGTGAGGCGGCCCGTGCTCGAGCTCTTGCTTCGATCCGCTTCGATACCGTCGGCGTGACGGCCGAATCGTTCCTTGCGCTCGCGCAACGCGTATGGCCGCGGAGTTACGATTTCGCGGCTATTGCTGACGCGTTGGAAAAAACGATCAATATCGGTGCATGGGATGGTCCGGTGCTTGTCGGTTCGGTGCGGGTGCTGACTGATGGGTACCTCTTTTCTACCGTGCCGGAGATTCTCGTCGACCCGGCACATCAGCGTCGTGGCATTGGCGCCGAGTTGATGAGGCGCGCACTTGCCGCGGCGCCCGGCAACACGCTCTTCCTTGGCGCACAGCCCGAGAGTCGGCTCTTCTTTGAAAAGATCGGCTGTGTTCGCGGACCGACCGGCTATGTGATGCGTCGCAAATAAAAGCCCTGTCAGCGACGACCTTCATCGCGAAGTGTCTTGCGGAGCGACACAAATACGAATTGCCGCTCCTCATCCGACATATTGGCCAGTTGCGACGGAGTGACCAGTCCCCGAGCGAGCGCCTCTTTCAGCAGGTCCTGCGGCACAGACTCTGCATGCTGCGGCGCGAACGACTTCCCGCCCGCCCGCGAGCCCGGACCAAGCCGCTGCTTGATCGAAACCGTTATTACACGGATGGACGCAACGGCGACAATCAACATCGCGACCGCGATGCCAAGAAATTTCGACTGTGCGCTGCTAACGAGTTCGTTCACGCGGTGCCTGCCATCCGTATTTCGTGAATGGTGATCGTCTGTTTCACCGTTCCTTCTTCCCACGGCACCCGAACCTGAATGCCGGTCACACACCCGCGATCTTCGCAGGCAGAAATAAAGGCGAGCAACGCGATGCGTCCTGGGTCGGCAACGAGCGCCACGCCCTCCGGCTTGAGTGATGCCACAATGGCCTGCGCTACGAGGTCGGCATACTGACGTTCGTACAACACATCCGACGCCAATACCAGATCAAACCGGCCGAGATCCTTGGGGAAAGCGCGCCAATCCACCATGCGCGTAGCGGGTTCGTGTCCAGTCGCTATACGGGCGTTGCGACGCGCGAATAACAGTGCATCGTCATAGTAATCGGTCGCTAGCACGTCAAAGCCAGCCCGCATTGCACCAATCGTCACGAGCCCGAGCCCGCAGCCGAGTTCGATACAGCTCTTGCCGCGACCATCGAGCGCGGCGACGACGCCGGCGAGTGCAGTGGAAGACGGCCAGATGTCGGCCCAATATGGCAGCCGTTCATCGCGCTCGAAATCCGCCTCACTCAATAGGTCATCCGCGCTGCGCGGTTTGGAGAGTGTCACGGTGCCGCCTGGGAGTGCGACGTCGGCGGTTGTCAGTACAAACCGGCGGTCGAGTGCTGCAGCGTCGTCAGCGGTGTCCAAAGATTCAGAGTGCAAAATCGGTAGTCAGTTGTGCGTCGTCGCTCAGTGGGAGCGCGCGAACGGTTTCGCCGGCTTTGATCTGCTGACGGTCGGCAGGAATAACCAACAGTGCATTTGCCATGGACATACTGGTAAGAATTCCCGAACTCTGCGGGCCCGTGAGGCGCGCCGAACGTTGCGTCGCTGATGTGGTCACCACGGCGCGCAGAAAATGCATTAACGGGGCATTGATCGTGACCGGCCCTTCCATTGTGACGTCGAATGGCCGCCGAAACAGCGCGGTATGGCCTAGAAGTTTTCGTATTGCCGGGCGGCAAAACAATTCAAATGTCACCATCGTCGAGACCGGATTTCCCGGCAGTCCGATCCAGGGGATGCCACTGAATAATCCGAATCCGATTGGCGCGCCGGGCCGCATGCGAACGCGCCAGAACTTCATCTCGGCACCGAGCCCTGCGAGGACATCACGTACGTAGTCGTGTTCGCCCACGGAAATGCCTGCCGAAGTGATGATGAGATCAAAGGTGCTTGCCCGCACCAAATGTTCGCGTAAGGAGTCTGGCGTGTCGGCGGCGATTCCCAAATACGTCGGCTCGCCGCCTGCGGCCCGCACGAGCGCTTGCAGGGTATAGCTGTTCGACGACACAATTTTCTTGCCGGCCCGCACTTGATCAAAATGCGCGATCTCGACGAGCTCGTCGCCGGACGTGAGAATGGCCACACGGGGACGGCGATGCACTTCCACATCTACAAACCCCAGCGATGCAAGGACGCCGATTTGCGCTGCTCCAAGCGTCGTGCCGGCGGGAATCGCTGTCCGACCTTCAATGATATCTTCGCCTCGCGGGCGAATATTCTTACCGGCGTCGCGGTCGCTGCGAATCTCGACCTGGCTTGTGCCGCCGTCGGTGTCCTCGACTCGTACTACAGTATCCGCGCCATCGGGCACTGGGGCGCCGGTCATAATCCGCGTGGCGGTGCCTCGCTCGACCGCTCGGGTCGGAAAGCCGCCGGCTGGCACGGTCTCGGTTACCCGTAACACTGTTGGCAATGACGCAAGGTCGGAACGTTGCACGGCGTAACCATCCATCGCCGAGTTGTTCCAGGGGGGGAGGGTAACTGAGGCGACGGCGTCGCGGGCAAGTACCAGCCCATATGCTTCGAGCAGTGGAACGCGGGCCGTGCTGAGTGGCCGCACGTCCGCGAGAATACGCGCGACAGCGTCCGGCACTTCAAGCAGTGTGTCAATGGTCATTGGCTAGCGCGCCGGGAACGGACGCGAGGCCAGCCACACCAGGATCGCATCTTGCACACGTTCGACTTCGCGGTTCGGCACCATAAAATTGTTGCACAGAAAACTGAATATCAGTTGACGTCCGTCGGCGGTGGTGATGTAGCCGGAGAGGGACCGTGCTTTGTCGACCGTCCCGGTTTTTGCGCGAACGTTATGATCGGCGGCGGATCCCTTCATCCGGTTCGCGAGCGTGCCGTCAACTCCGGCGATCGGGAGCGACTCGTAGAATGCTGCGAAGTCCCGATGCAAGCGCATGGCGTCGAGCACCCGGACTAAAGTTTCCGGAGTGACGAAATCGTGACGCGACAATCCACTGCCATCTCGCACCACGAATCCGTCTGGCTCGGCGCCCCACAACGTGAGTTGGCGCTCAATGATGCGTCGCGCGCTGTCGGCGGACCCGATCCCAGCTTTCTCTAGTGCCAGCGTCTTGTACAAAATTTCGGCGATTTGGTTTTGCGACGGCTTCATTAAGTGCGGAAGAATCTGGCGGAGTGGCACGGAGGTCAACGAGAACAGTGTGGTGAGCCCCGAGTCGCTCACGGGAATGTCGCTTTGTACTTCGCCTGTCAGCGCAATGGTGCGTTCGGCCAGCGCATCGCGCAGTGCGCCCAGAAACGCCGCAGCGTGATCACGAATCGCAACGTTTCGCATCACCGGTTCGCGCCCTACGTTTGGCCGTAACGCGCGAACGAATCCTTCGTTGACGTACAACTCGTCGACACCGGCGCCATAGGGCTCGTCCTGGTCGTCGAATTCCCAGCCGTAACCGTACTGGTCATCGGGAAATGCATCGCCGGCGCGCCGGAGCGATCCGCGAATTCGTGTAATGCCGAGTCGCGCGAGCGAGTCGGCCATCTCGCGGAAGGCATTCCGGAAGTCGCCGCGCATCGCGTCACTGAATGTCGGATCGCCGCGGCCGACGATGATCAGGTCGCCGTCGAGTGTCGCGTCGTGCACTGTGCCGTTTGTCGCGAAGCGGGTGACAAATCGGAACTCGGGGCCGAGTTGCGCGAGGGCTGTGGCGCTCGTGAGAATCTTCTGGTTGGAGGCGGGTACAAAAAGTTTTCCCGCATTGTGCGACACGAGTGTGTCGTGCGTGATCGGATCAACAACGACTAATCCCCATTGCGCACTGCGAAAGTTACGATCGCCGATCAGCGAATCCACCGTGGCGCGAAACTCAGCCCGCGGGCTTGGCGCCGTCGGGGCGGGGCTTTTTGCCGACTGCATGTGGCCCGCACAGGCGCCAGCCGAGATCGCGCTGCCCACCCACGCGCCGACGAAAATCAGGCGCCGCATCAGCGCGTTGTCCCGGCCAGCATATTGGCCCGCACGAGATCGTCCGGCGAATTCACGTTGAAAAACAATTCATTTGTATCGCCCCACGCTGAGACATCCAGATGCACGGTCCGCGCGGCCGGCTGCCACGCGCCTGCGCGAAGATCGCCTGTTGCAAGCGCCTCCTCAATGACGGGAAGGCAGCGAGCCGAGTACCACGCACAAAGCGGTTCGAATCCGAAGGGCGATTCACTCGACGGCACCGCGGCATCGGCGTCATTCAACTCGCCCGCGTCGCGCAATGCCCGAAGCAGCGCGCCCGGTACGAACGGCGAGTCCCAGGCAAGAATCAGCACATCGGTGCCTGACGCGGCGAGTGCCGTGTGTAGCCCGCCGAGAGCTCCGGCGCCGGTCTTCGTGTCGGCCACCGTCCGCACGCCAGGAATCCATTCGTGCGCCAATAGATCATTGGCCGCAATAATCACGTCGTCGGCCGCTTCGCGAAGTGCGGTCATCGCGCGGTCAATGATTCTGATACCGCCCACGCGCTCGAGACCTTTGGCCATCCCGCCGAACCGCTGCGCGCGGCCGCCGGCGAGAAGGACGCCGGTGCAGCGCGGCGCGGTCGTCATCCGGTGCTGCGCCAAGTGGCGCAGAGCGTTGGACTTTCTGCCACTACGACCTCGGTGACTCTGGCACGTGTGCCCAACACCAACTGCACCCTCCCGGCAATAAGTCGCGCCACATTCTCGCAGGTCGGAATTTGTTTGCCGTCGGCAAATTCCGGAATATCGGTATTGAGGTTGTGATGGTCGAATCGCTCGACGACCTCCGCCGAGAGTACCAGGTCGAGCAACCGGAGATCGAGTACCATACCTGTCGTGTCGTCAATTGGCCCGCTCACGGTCACATCGCACGTGTAGGTGTGGCCGTGATATTCCGGACGTGCACACAGCCCGAACATTTCTTCGTTTTTGGCGTCGCTCCACTCTGGCCGGCGATAGCGATGCGCGGCGGCAAAGTAAACGCGGCGGGTTAGGGACGCGATGCCCATAGGATCACCGGAAAATGGCGCGCGTGTATGACACCGTCACGGCTTTGTTCTGCGTCCATGGCGAGAGCTTGCCGTTCGGAGCAATAGGAATCGGATCTGCGGCCGTCGACTTGAACGTGTCGGGATATTTCATTTGCCAAGCGAGCCAGTTGACGTCAAATCGGAATTCGGAGTTGTTGTTGATGATGTACCGTGCTCCGAATCCATAGTCGATCAGCAATTTTGACTCAAATTTGTATGCAGAACGGTCGCCGTTGATATCGCCGAACCCGGAGACAAACCCACTACCGAGCGTGATCAGCGGTTGCCAATTGTGCCAACTGCGCTCGCCGGTGAGCGATACGGCAAGCGCGACCGTCACTCCGGTGAGCATCACATTTCGGCTCCCCACGTTGCGGGTCGCCGCAGATTTCGTGTAGTCGAGTACGGGCCGACTGGTGCTCGCCGTAAACAACGTGGCGTTGAGATATGCCGCGGAAGTGAAATGCAGGTCGTATCGCACGCCGAGCATCGGCGCCGATTTCGGACCGACGCCAGCCGGATCCGATCCGGTAAAGAGATAGCCGGCCACCACGCCGAATCGCGAGTGGTCGTCAAGGTCGCGATAGGGGCTCTTTTCGGGGAGAGAGCCGATTTGCGCGGCCAATGTCGAGTTAAGCAGGCAAGTAGCAGCGATCGCGAACAGGGAAGATCGATTTATCACGCGGTTACTCCAGCAAGTCGAAGATCTCGTCCGGTCATCTCGGCGGGGCAATCCTCGCCGAGCATTCGGAGGATGGTCGGTCCAACATCACAGAGTGCGCCGCCGGTACGCAACGGCGCGTGGTTATTTGGGTCAACGATCAAGAACGGCACCGGGTTTGTCGTGTGCGCCGTGTGTGGCCCACCGGTCGCCGGGTCAATCATCATTTCGCAGTTGCCGTGGTCGGCGGTAATGAGCAACCGCGCGCCACTTTTCTCGGCGCTGGCCACGATGCGCGCTAAGCACGCATCGACGACTTCGCACGCTTGGATTGTCGCCGCGAGGTTGCCGCTATGCCCGACCATGTCGCCATTGGCATAGTTACATAACGTAAAGTCGTGACTCCCCGATTCAATACTCTTGCAGAGGACATCGGTAATACCTGGCGCGCTCATTTCCGGCATCAGATCGTATGTGGCGACTTTTTGGCTCGGCACGAGAATGCGTTCTTCGCCGCGATAGGGAATTTCTACCCCGCCATTGAAAAAATAGGTCACGTGCGGGTATTTCTCCGTTTCCGCTGTGCGCAGCGTCGTCTTACCTGCATCGCACAAGACCTCGGCGACGATCTTTGCCATCGAGAAGGGTGCGAAGGCGACCGGGACTTCGAAGGTCGCGTCGTATTGGGTCATGGTGGTGACGAACAGTTTTGGACGGCGGGCGATATCAAAGCCATCGAAGCCCGGTGCGGTCAGCGACCGCACGATTTGCCGCATCCGATCCGACCGGAAATTCCAACAGATCACGGCATCGCCATCGCGCATGGGCGCTACTGGCCGACCATCGCGCACGATCACCGCCGGCTTGATGAATTCGTCCGTTTCGCCGCGACCATAGGCTTCGTGAATGCACGCGACTGCGTCAGTGGCGGACGGTCCCGTGCCGTCGACTGCGGCGCGGTACCAGAGTTCGGTTCGCGGCCAACGCTGATCGCGGTCCATGCCGTAATAGCGTCCGCCAATACTGCCGATCACGGCGCGATTGTCCACGGCGTTCACGAGTTGTTGCAGAAAACCAAGGCCGGATACGGGCATTGTATCGCGTCCGTCGAGCATTGCGTGAATCGCCACGCGTGGTACGCCCTCGTGTTCCGCCAGTGCGACTAATGCGAGAAGATGCTCTTGATGTGCGTGCACACCGCCATCGCCGACGAGGCCGACGAGATGCAGCGTTCCGCCAGATTTCTTCGCGTGCGCGCAGGCGGTGCGGAGCGCGTCGTTGCGTGCAAAACTGCCGTCCTTCACAGCTTCGTGAATGCGGCCAAGGTCCTGCATGACGACGCGTCCGGCCCCGAGGTTCAAGTGACCCACTTCACTGTTTCCCATTTGGCCTTCGGGGAGGCCAACGGCCACGCCAGAGGCGTGGAGCAGGGTATGGGGCGCGCGTGACCAGAGCCGGTCCCACGTCGGGACCTGGGCGAGACGCACGGCATTTCCTTCGCGTGCCTCGCGGTAGCCCCATCCGTCGAGCACAACGAGCACAACGGGACGGCTGACTGCACTCGCCATCTTGGCTCAGTGGAGTGTGAGGTAGTAACTTCGAAGGAAGGGGAATTCTTCCGTTTGTCCGGTGCGCGCATTCGGCACGCCTCACGACAAATGTAGTCCCCATCACGCCCCCCTACCAGCGATGCGCCTCGTTCGTTCCACTCTCGCGATCCTCTGGTGTTGCGCTTCAATGCCCCTCGCCGCGCAGGTGGCGGTGATGCATCGTGCGCCGGCACGTTCTGCCCCTGGCGGCACCGTCATCGGCACCGTCAGTGCTGGTGCCAAAGTCACCAGCCGCGACGTGAAGGGTGATGCAGCACGAATTGTGATTGAGGGGTGGGTTGACGCATCCCGAGTTGGCGGCAAGCGGGATTCATTTCCAGCCTCCGTCGGCGGGAAAATCCCATTGCACGTGCGGGCGACGCCGTCCCTCAAGGGCACGATCCTCGCGGAACTGCGTCCCGGTGTCGGACTGACAACGATTGGAAAGCAGGGCACGTGGACGCATATGCGACGCAGCGTTTGGATTGCGTCGAGCGCCTTGCCGGCAATCGGGGTGCCGACGCAAAAGGTGCCGACGCAAAAGGTGCCGCCGCAAAAGGTGCCGGAGAAATCTCCGGCAAAAGCGCTGGTCGTAGCAGCCGAGCCACCGCTGATCGCCGCCCCAACGGGCTCGATGTCCGCGCCACGCGGCGCCAAGCTGTTCGTCGCTCCCGGTGGAAAACAGTCGGGCGATCTCGTTTCCGGCGCGATCGTCACACCGTTAGCACGCGATCGAGGGTGGGTGAAAGTGCACGTGGAAGGCTGGATAAACGAAAAAGATCTCAACCCGGCAGACAGTGCATTTGGGTCTGCCCTGACTGCCGCTGACCTGCGCACCGACCCTGATGGTACCAAGGGGAAAATCGTCCGATGGGAAGTGCAAATCCTGTCGTTGCAAATCGCTGACCCGTTGCGCCGCGAACTAGCAAAAGACGAGCCTTACTTCCTCGCCCGTGGCCCAGGAAGTGAAAACGCAATCCTGTACTTGGCCGTACCGCCATCGCTGTTGGCCGAAGCCAAAACAATTCCGGCGTTGACGTCTTTGATTGTCACGGCACGCGTGAGGACCGGACGCAGTGAACCGGCCGGTACACCGATTCTCGACCTCACGTCGATCGTCAGGCGCTAGGTATGTATCTGCCGCGAGGGTTTCGGGCACTTGCCGATCGCTATCCGTGGACGGTGCGACTGGTTTGGGGTGCCGCGCTTCTGATCGTCGCGGGCGATGCATTCTTTGCAGTGAAAGGGGTTATCTACGCTGGCGAATCGGCCCGACTCCGCGCCGGAATGTCGACCGTAGAGCGCTCCAGACTCGATGCCGCGTTGGTGTCGGACTCCAATCGGCTACAGGTGATGATCGAGCTCGCCCGCCGTCAGGCGCGAGTGGACAACGGCCTGCACCTCTCGGTGGCCCTCGACAGCGCGGTACTTTCGCTGGAGCAGGACGGCGCCACACTACGTGCCGTCCACGCCGACATTGGCCCGGACAGTTGGGTCCGCACCGGGAAACGCGATTCCTTACGCCTTACGGCACCACGCGGCGCGCGCACCATCGAACAGTTGCTCGGTGATACGGCGATCGTACTTAGCGGCGGAGCGATGATCTATGCGCGCGGGCAAGGGGACAGCAGTACGACGCGATCAGGGAGCGTTCGCGTGGATGCAAAGGATCTTAAAATTATCGGACCGAGTTTGAAGGCGGGTCAACACGTGTATTTCTACTAGCCGGAACGCCGGGAAAGACGACAGATGGCCGACGAGAATCATCAACCACAAAAGGAAATCGGGAATCGCGCTTGGGTATGGGCAACGATTCTCGTGCTGCCATTCCTCGTGGCGGGCACATTTTGGCTTGCCGCCTATGTTGCCGGTATCCGCTACCATCGCGACGTCACCCGGATGGCGTTCAATGACAACCTCGAGTTGCTCGACGACGTGAAGAAAGCGGTCGGAGCGAGCCTCGACACGCTCCAACAAGTGCGCGCATTAGCACCCGACTCGGCGGGCGAGCGCCCGTATATCGTCGTGAGCATTGCCGAACACCGGCTCTGGTTCAAGCGCGGCCAGGACGTGCTGTTTAGCACCCGTGTCGCTACAGGGACGGGCAAGAATCTCGAACAGGCGGGTGGCCAGCACTGGAAATTCGAAACGCCGCGCGGCCGGCTCGTGGTCGAACGTAAGGACATCGATCCGCCGTGGGTGCCGCCCGACTGGCATTTTGTTGAGGTGGCAAAACGGAAAGGATTGCATGCGACGCCGCTCGAACGCGGCCAGGCCATTCCCGTTGAGGGCGGCGCCGTAGTTACAGTTGACGGCAACGAAGTTGTCACGCGCTATCCGGACGGACGCGCTGTGCCGCTCGAAGTGCGCGAAGGGAAAGAACTGACCATCGGCGGCAGGCTGGTCATTCCACCCTTTGGCACGAATCAGCGCAAATACTTTGGCACTTTAGGCAGTAACCGGTTGTACTTAGGTGATGGATACGGGATTCACGGTACGGATGAACCGAACTCTATCGGCCGCGATGCCAGCCACGGCTGCGTGCGAGTGCGCAACGAAGACGCCGAGCTGCTCTTTCGCATCGTCCCGGTCGGAACTCCCGTCTACATCTACTGAGCGGTGAATCAGCAGAACCGTCCGGACGGTCGCTGGTCACCTGCTACCATACTCGGCGCCGGCGCACTCGCGCTGGTTGTGCTAGTGCTGATTGTGTCGCACCCGCCGCAGATGATGCTGTCGGCGCCGTTCGCCGAAGAAGCGAGGCCCCCCGTCGTCACGACATTCCCCGGCGCCTTCGGACTCAGTGGCGACGTCCGATTGCAGATTCGACTTCCCGGGGAACCATTTGAGTTTCCCGTGGACTTCGGCGAAAAAAGACCAGGCGCTCAGTATCAGTGGCTCCGCGCGAACGACTCAGCGGCATTTGATCCGGCACGAACACTGGTCGGGATGACCGTCATCGCGCCCGAGCGGCCCGGGTTCTATCACCTGTTGGTTGTCGATTCCACACGCCGGAACATTATCGACTCAATCCTCGTCGGCGTAATGGTGCCGTTTTCGGCGAAGAGTGGCACGACGCTTAACGGTTATAAGATCGGCACGTATTCGTGGGAACGGTTGCGCGGCGACGCGACGCCCCCGCCGATCGGGTTTCTTGAGGTGCGGCCGGAGTACATCGAATTGCCGGTGAGCAAGCATTTTCGTGTTGGAGATTTTCTGACGCACGATGAGCAGCAACGTTGGCCGCGATACGTGGCGCTCGATGCGCGAATCCTCGACAAGGTCGAGCTGGTGTTAGAGTATTTGGGGTCGGCAGATCACGACATGGCGATCAATCTCAACTCCGGGTACCGCACGCCCCTGCACAATCAGCGGGTGCCCCGGGCGGCGACCGATAGCCGCCACCAATATGGCGACGCTGCGGATCTGGCGATCGACGTGGATCAAGATGGCAAGGTGACATATTTGGACGTACTGGCGGTCGCCCGCGCCGTCGAGCGGGTGGAGCGTAACCACCCCGAGCTCACCGGTGGATTGGGGCTGTACGGTAACTCCGGTAGGTCTGCATACGTACATATAGACGTCCGCGGTACTCGCAAACGCTGGAAGGGGTGAACCCAGATGAACAACTTTTTGAAAGACCGGCTGAATCGCCGACTCGAAACGCTCTCTGATGAGCGGCTATATCAGGTGCTCGATTATATCGAGTTTCTAGAGTCGAAGTACGCCGAGCACAAGCCGGCGACGCCAAACGTGTTTCAGCGCTTCGCCGAGGGAGTCGAAGACACCATGCGCGCCGGAAAGATCTCGGCCAGCGCGGTCTCGGAGACGATGGGGCTGTTGAGCAAGGCGATGGGTGTGCTGAACGGTGTAACAGCGGCCGGAAAGTCTGTGGCCTCGGAGATCGCGGGGGCGGCCACCGGGGCGGTGGCGCGGGTCAGTTCCAGCGGTTCAGCTAAGCCCGTTGAGGAGGCCCCGGCCCCAGTGCCGGTCACAAAGGAGTTGAACTCGACCCCATAGTGGAGTTACATTCCGCTATGGGACCCACAACTCGTCACAACTCGAAAGAAAAACGGCCCGTACCGGCAACCACCGGAAGCGGGCCGTCGCGCATTAACGGCGCCACGCCGCAGCCTGGCGCTTCGCGCATTCGCACCGATGCCGCACTGACCTTTGATGACGTGCTGCTGGTGCCGCTGCACTCGCTGACACATCCAAAGGACGTCAGTACGGTCACCCGCTTTTCGCGCGGGCTCACACTGAATGTTCCTTTAGTTGCCGCCGCCATGGACACCGTCACCGAAAGCGAGATGGCGATCGCCATGGCGCGGCACGGCGGGATTGGCGTGTTGCACAAGAACATGTCGATTGACCGTCAGGCTGCCGAAGTGGATCGCGTAAAACGTTCCGAAAGCGGCATGATTCTCAAGCCATATACGCTTCCGGAAACGGCGACGATGCGCGAAGCCGCAGCGCTCATGGCCAAGTTCCGCATCTCCGGTGTGCCGATTGTGAATGGGCAGGAGCGGTTGGTCGGGATCATCACCAATCGCGATCTGCAATTCGAGCGCAGCCTGGACCGCCCTGTCAGTGCCGCAATGACCGGCGACGGCCTCATCACTGCGCCTCAGGGCACGACGCTTGATGAAGCGGAGCAGATCATGGCCAAGCATCGCATTGAGAAACTGCCGGTGGTAGACAAGAACCGGCAACTCATCGGTCTGATCACCGTCAAGGATATTTTGAAACGGCGGCAGTTCCCGTTTGCGGCGAAAGATTCTCACGGGCGATTGCTCGTCGCGGCGGCGATTGGCGCAGCGGGAAACTTTCTTGACCGCGCCCGCGCACTGGTTGATGCGGGAGTGGACGCGTTGGTGATTGATACCGCGCACGGCCACCATCACGGTGTCCTCGACGCCACGGCGGCAATTCGTGATGCGTTCCCTGAGGTGCAACTCATTGTCGGGAACATTGCATCGCGCGAAGCGGCCGCCGCGTTGGTGGAACGCGGCGTGGACGCCGTGAAAGTCGGAGTTGGCCCGGGGTCGATCTGTACCACTCGCATTGTGACTGGTGTCGGTGTGCCGCAGTTGACCGCGATAATGGACGCCGTCGAAGGGGCCGGTGATGTGCCGGTCATTGCCGACGGCGGCATCAAATACTCGGGCGACATCGTAAAAGCGATTGCGGCTGGCGCGTCTACGGTGATGATGGGTTCGATGCTTGCCGGTACCGAAGAGAGTCCGGGCGAGTCGCTCCTGATGGAAGGGCGCCGATTCAAAATGATTCGTGGTATGGGCTCGCTGAGCGCCATGCAGGACGGTAGCGCTGACCGGTATTTTCAGGAGGGCGAAATGAGCGCCCGGAAATTCGTTCCGGAGGGTATCGAAGGACGCGTACCATATAAGGGCCCCGTGGCCGACGTGCTCTATCAAATGGTCGGTGGGCTACGGAGTGGCATGGGGTATACCGGTTGCGCGACGATCGAGGCCCTGCGAACGGAAGCGCAGTTCGTGCGTATAACTGCAGCGGGGCTGCGTGAGTCGCACCCCCACGACGTGACGATTACGCGAGAAGCGCCGAACTACAGCGTGTAGTTCTTGACGAGGTCGTACCCCGACTGGCATGTTCATGCCCGTTGCCGTGAATTCAGGAAACCCTAGGGGGACATTTTGGCCAACGCACTGTTTCGGACCAAGTCGATCGACCGCCTGTTAGTCGACAGCGCACAAACTGGTGAGACGAGCCTCAAGCGCACGTTGGGTGCGTGGTCACTGATCGGCCTCGGGATCGGCGCGATTATCGGCGCCGGTTTGTTTGTTCGCACCGCGGCGGCGATCGCCGAACGGGCAGGTCCATCGGTGACCATAGCATTCATCGTCGCCGGTGTCGGCTGTGCGTTCGCCGGGTTGTGCTACGCCGAGTTTGCGTCGATGATCCCGATCGCCGGAAGCGCGTATACCTACTCGTATACCACGATGGGTGAGCTGGTGGCGTGGATCATCGGGTGGGACTTGGTACTCGAGTACGCCGTTGGCGCCGCGACGGTCGCCATCGCGTGGAGCCAGTACCTGAACAATCTGCTGAATGTTTTGGGGATGAGTCCGGTGCCGTATCAGTGGAGTCACTCGCCACTCGAGACGATGGTCGGGACCGGTATACACGGCATTGTAAATATTCCCGCCATTGTGATTCTATTGTTGCTCTCGCTGGTGCTGGTGCGTGGCACGCAAGAATCGGCGATCGTCAACGGCATCATCGTGATCGCAAAAGTCGCCATCGTGATATTGGTGATTTCGATCGGGTGGGGTTTCATGAACCCGGCCAACCATGTCCCGTACATCCCGGCGGCTACGACGTATACGACGGCGCAAGGCGTGACGCACGCGTATGGCGGCATCATGGGGATTCTCGGCGCGGCCGGCGTGGTGTTCTTCGCTTATATCGGTTTTGACGCCGTATCAACAGCTGCGCAGGAAGCGAAGAATCCGTCGCGCGACATGCCGATTGGCATTTTGGGTTCGCTCGTGATTTGCACGATTCTCTATGTGCTCTTTGCGCACGTGCTCAGCGGCGTTGCGACGGTTGAAGATTTCCGCGGCGCCGGCGGCGAGGCATCTGTGGCGTACGCCATTCAGAAGTACATGATCGGGTACGGCTGGCTGGCCAAGCTCGTGACCGTGGCGATTCTCGCCGGGTTCAGTTCGGTTATTCTCGTCATGTTGCTCGGCCAGTCTCGTGTGTTCTATTCCATGAGCCGCGACGGACTCGTTCCGAAAATCTTTTCGGATGTCCATCCCAAGTTCCGCACGCCGTGGAAGTCGAACATGCTGTTCTTCGTATTCACGTCGCTGTTTGCCGGATTCTTGCCGGACAGCATCGTCGGTGAAATGACGAGCATTGGAACGTTGTTTGCTTTCATCCTCGTATGCGCCGGCGTCTGGATTCTGCGTCGTCGCCGCCCCGAACTGCATCGCGCGTTTCGAGTACCGGCGGTACCGGTCGTGTGTACGCTTGGCATTATCACATGCGGCGCCATGATCTATGGGCTTGGGTGGACGAATTGGGCCCGGCTCGGTGTTTGGTTGGCACTCGGACTCGTCTTGTATTTCGCCTACGGCAAGAGCCACTCTCTTTTGGAAAAGGAAGGCGCGTAACAGCGTCTGGGAATCACGGCGAGTATCTTTAAGGCGGCGCCCGGACACTGTCCGGGCGCCGCTGTCTTTTCCTTTCATTCACGAATGACTCAGAATCTTGCGGACGACCCGATTCAAGTACCCGCCGCCAGGCGCCAGGCCATCGAGCGCCTTGCTGCGGAGTTAGTGCGAGGCCAACACATAGCGCTGTCGACCCATATCAATGCCGATGGCGACGGCTGTGGTTCGGAATCTGCGCTTGCAGGGCTCCTCGGCCAAATGGGGATCGATGCGCACATCGTGAACCCGACGCCGTGGCCGACGATGTATAACTACCTGCTCGGCGACGGCACCGCCGCGGTGAGCGACCGCACGAGCGACGGCGCGGGCGCGCTGAAGAGCATTGATCGGTTGATCGTGTTGGATATCAGCGATGTGCGGCGGTTGGGCAACCTTGCCGACGCGGTGCGGGCGCTCAAGGTCCCGCCGCTCGTCATTGACCATCATCTCCCGGGTGAAGAGCCGCCGGGCCCGATCATGGTTACTGATGTTACGGCGTGCGCGACCGGCGAACTGATCTACGATTTTGCGGCGACGTTGGGACTGACGATCACTGCCCCGATCGCTACCGCGCTCTACACCGCGATGCTGACGGACACGGGCGGCTTTCGCTTCAGCAACACGTCGCCGCGCTGTCATGCGATTGCATCGCGGCTACTGGCGGCTGGGGTTGACCCCGAGGAGATGTACCGGCGCATCTATGCCTCGGTGCCGCGTGGGCGGCTTGGTTTGTTGCGCGATGCGTTGGCGTCGCTCGGTGTGGACGATGCGAACGGTATTGCATGGGTGACGATCGCGGCGGGTGCGCTGGAGCTGTATGGCGTCACCGGCGAAGATCTGGACGGCATCGCGGAGTATCCGCGATCGCTGGTGGGTACACGATTGGCACTCCTGTTCCGTGACTTGGGACATGGAAAAGTGAAAATCTCATTTCGCTCCGTGCGCGGACTGGATGTGAATGCGCTGGCCAAACAATTCGGGGGCGGAGGGCACGCGCGTGCTGCAGGTGCCTTAGTCTCGGGGACCGTTGATGAAGTGCGCGAGCGGGTATTGGTCGCGGCGCGGGCCATGATCGCTACAGGGACGCCGTAATCGTTCGTTAGATTTAGCGTATGCCCGAAGCCCTCACGACCAGAATCGATCGCGCCCTCACTGCGGTGAAGAATCCGCGGACCGGCACCAACGTGCTATCGTCGGGTCAGGTATGCGACGTCGCAACCACTACCGATGGCAAGGTTCGCCTTACGCTGCTCCTCGCGGCGAACGATGATGCGACGATCGCCCGTAGCGTGCGCCAGGCACTCGAAGCTGTTGACGGAGTGACCGACGTACGCGTGGACGTAAAAGACGCGAGTCAGGCGAAAGCCGCGCAGGCGGCAACCGCCGCACCGAAGCGCGCTGCACTTCCGATGATGGAGCAACCCGCAGCCGCACCGCGTGTCGCCGCTCCGACTCCCGTCACGTATCCACAACTGGGGAAAGTGATCGCCGTGTCGTCGGGGAAGGGCGGCGTCGGAAAATCGACTGTGACCGTAAATATCGCCGTGGCGCTCGCAAAAATGGGCAAGCGCATCGGTATCATGGATGCCGATATCTACGGCCCGAATATTCCGCGGATGATGGGCGTGAATGCCCCGCCGCCGGTGGAAGACGAAAAAATCATGCCGCTGGAAGCACACGGCGTGAAGTTGATCTCCCTTGGATTTCTGATCGAGCGCGATCAACCAGCGATTTGGCGCGGACCGATTGTCATGAAAATCATCACGCAATTTTTGCGGGATGTGAATTGGGGGCAGCTCGACTATTTGTTTGTGGATATGCCACCGGGTACTGGCGATGCCCAGTTATCGCTGGTCCAGGCCACGCAAGTCAATGGCGCGGTGATCGTGACCACGCCTCAGGACGTGGCGGTCGGCGATGCACTTCGCGGCGCGAAGATGTTTGAGCGCGTCGGTGTGCCGGTGATGGGCGTTGTTGAGAATATGAGTTACTTCGAGAGTCCGGAAACAGGCAAACCGTTGGCGATTTTTGGCACTGGTGGTGGAAAGCGTCTGGCCGATGAGCTCGGTGTGCCGTTGCTCGGCGAGATTCCGCTCTATCCGCCGGTGTTGGTGGGCGGTGACAGCGGCACGCCGATTGTCGTTGCCGATCCGACATCGACTGCTGCGAAAAAGCTTACGGAAGTCGCTGCGAAGCTCATAGCATAGCTGGCACGGTCGCTCCTTTGCTCCGAGCGCTCGGTAGTACAGCTAGCAGCGTGCAGCCCGTTTTTTGCGTGGTCGGGCAAGCGCATTCACTCCTTCGGGCCTGCAAGTGGCATCCGTATGCCATCGGCCAACCGGCCCATGGCACACGGCAGCCACGGGGCCCTGTGGAGCGAATGCGCTCGCCCGACCTGATCTCCCACCTGTGCGGACCGTGAGTCGGTCTGCGAGTGCCGCGAGAATGCACTCGCGAGCCGAAGTGAACTCCCCAGGCCCGACCGCGCGCAACCTTATTTTCTAACGCGTTAAATGCGAAAAGCGAGTCTAACGCCCGTCGCGCGTCAGGGTCAGGCTGGCCATCACCGCATTCAAGCGCATGCGAACGTGGTGCGGCGCCGAGTCGTAGTTGGTCG
>JANYBD010000052.1 GCA_025360995.1 Gemmatimonadota bacterium | reverse complement strand
GCAGCGTGCAGCAACGTACTCTCCCAGCCCGAGTGGCCCTGCGAGGTACCGGCGGGACCTACTCAGCGGGCGACGGTCAGCGTCAAGCTTTGAGGAAGTACGCTGTAACCTGCAAGCTGCACCCTGCAACCTGCCCGGCTCCTTAGCGTCTCCAAACCATCCCATCCGACCGTTGCTGTATAATTCCCAACACTTCCAACCTGCCCACCGTCTCTATCACCTGCCGAACCGACATCCCAAGCCTATACGCCAAATTATCCACACTTGCCTCCCCCGGTGCCAATGCGTCCCAGACTCTGGTCTCCGGATAGGTCAGCGACGGCACGTTGGTCGGCCGCTTATCGGCCAGCCCGAAGAGACCCAAGGCATCGGCAATAGAACTGATCACCTGCGCCCCATCACGAAGCAATTGGTTGCATCCTGCACTCCTCGGCGAGTCGATCTGACCAGGCACGGCGGCGACAACCCGCCCCAATTCCAGCGCGTGAGTCGCCGTATTCACCGCCCCGGATTTGTACGGCGCTTCGACCACTATCGTCACCTTGGCCAACGCCGCAATGATTCGATTTCGCTGCGGGAAGGAGCCCTGGAAGGCCTTGGTGCCGGGCTCGTATTCCGAGATCAGCAATCCCCGGTCCCCGATCTCAGAGTGCAAGGCCCGATGCGCCGCGGGGTAAGGCACGTTCACCCCAGTCCCAAGCACGGCAATAGTGTCCCCTGCACCCTCAAGAGCGCCCCGATGGGCCGCAGAATCGATTCCACGGGCCAGTCCGGACACGACGCCGACGCCAACTGCCACAAATGCCCGGGCGAGCTCGTCCGCGACCCGCATTCCGTATGGTGAGGCATCACGGGTGCCGACAATCGCGACCAGCCGGCCTGGCGAGGCCGCAAGTAAATCCGTGCGGCCAATCGCATACAACGGGCTGGGCGGCCGCAGGAGTTCCTTTAGCGACTCCGGGTATGCGCCGATCTCGATCCGCTTTACGGAGCGAGCGGCTCTCGAACCCGGGTCAGCTCGTCGGCCTTCTTCAATTCCAAGAGTTTTCGCCACCAGGCGTCCTTGAGCGCGTCGAGCCCGATCCGGCCCGCCGCCGAAATGGAATACAGGCCAAATGCGCCCGTCGTCACGATTTCCGGCACGTAATGCTCACCGAGCAGATCGAGCTTGGTAAACACCACACAATGCGGCTTCGCGGCGAGTTCCGGTGAATACGCAATAATCTCGGCGCGCAGCTGATCGTAGTCCGCCTGCCAATCCATTGCGTCGATCGGGATCAAGAACGCCAGTACCCGCGTGCGTTCGATGTGCCGCAGAAATTGCAGTCCCAATCCTTTCCCTTCGTGCGCACCTTCGATGATGCCAGGAATATCGGCGACCACGAATGTGCGGGAATCGGAGAGCTGAATCACACCAAGGTTCGGCGCGAGGGTCGTGAACGGATAGTCGGCGATTTTGGGACGGGCCGCAGAAATCACCGAGAGCAATGTCGATTTACCAGCGTTGGGCTGACCAACCAAACCAATATCGGCGATGAGTTTGAGTTCGAATTCCAACGAACGGGTCTGGCCCTCCTCGCCCGGCTGGAATTCGCGCGGCGCCTGATGCGTCGCCGTCTGAAAAAACAAATTCCCTTTTCCGCCACGCCCACCCTTCGCGACAATTATTTCCTGACCCGCTTCAAGAATCTCACCGAGTACCTGGCCGGTGTTGAGATCTTTAATAACAGTGCCCGGCGGAACAGGAAGCACAATGCTCGCGCCACCTCGACCCGATTTATTCGAGCCGCTGCCATGCTCGCCGCTATCGGCTTCCCATTTGTCGCGATACGTATAGTCGAGCAAAGTGGCGAGGTTGTTGTCGCCCACGACAGTGATGTCACCACCCTTGCCCCCTTCGCCGCCGTCAGGGCCGCCCATAGGCTCGCGCCATTCTCTACGGAACGAACTGCAACCGGAACCGCCGTTGCCGGCTACTGCTTTCACTACTACTCGGTCAATGAACATGCGTCAAAACTAAGGGGTTACAGGGGGAAAGCTTACAATTGGCACGAACTGAAGGCCGAGGGGTCGATTTGGATTATTGGGCGGACGGAGGGCAGCGTGAGTTGCGCGCTACTTTCCTTGGACTCGGGCCCACAACATTTGTGCCCGATTCAAATTTGCCGCGTCGACAACTCCCTCGAGACATGCCAGGGCCGCGGAAACCACTGGCGTCGGGACGCCCGCGTTGAGGGCGCCGTGGAGATGCGAGTGGAGTTGTCGGTCCTGACCGGCAGCGACACATGCGGCGATGATACACAGTTCCCTGCGTTGTAAATCAAGTCCCGGCCGGGAGAGGACCTTGCCGTACCCTTCGACAATCATCCAGTCGTCGAGTGCTGGGTGGAGGGCGCGAATGTTTTTGCGAAGCTTCTCGTAGTTCTTCCCATAGACGACTTCGCACGTCTCCTCGCCCTGCAACCTCCAACTGAACACATTCTCATACGAACCTCCCTTCTCGTTCCGCTCCGCTCCGCTCCCGCCCAACGCCCGCCGCCACTCTCGGGCGGCGTTCAGTGCCCGAGGGAAACCGGCGAATAGGTACGATTGCAGTACAACCTCCTCCATCCACACCGTTGGAACGCTTCCTCCCGTGCCAACGTCGCCTTTGCCGCCACTGCCGTCACTGCCGTCACTGCCGCCACTGTTGCAACTGCCGCCACTGTTGCCTCCGCCGTCTTTCCCGGCACCTAGACATTCAGCGAACGCTTCGCGCACTGCCTGCTCGGAACCTCCGGTGATCCGGGCGGCGAGGCGCACGAGCGACGCAGTTGCGTCATCGAACGAGGGAATAGTAGCAACGGAGTTCGGGTGTGGCGTCATCGAAACATTTCCCATGGGGGCGGGTTATTGCATAGGAGCCAAGGCCGCGAGCAAAAACGGCGCGACTTTGCTAAATTTAGCCTATCCATACTGACCGATTGTCTTTCAGAGGCACGAATGAACCTGAATCAAACGAAAGTACTGCTGTTGCTGTCGCTTCTCGCCACTGCCGCCTGCTCCAAGGACAAAGGCAAAGACGACGAAGAGAAACCCGTCACCGCGCAGAGTCCGCAGGAATATCGGGCCCGTCAGCAGCAGTTCGCCGACTCCGTCCTCAACGCCTCATCGAGCGCGAAGACCGTCGTCGAAAAACTGGGTAAGGGGTACCAAGTCGGCAGCGTGAAAATGCGCGACAGCGTCGCCACTCTCGCCGCCGATACCACAGCCCAATGCTTTAAAGTCGGCCGAGCGACGGATCCGTATCTCGCCGGAACGGTATCGTTCTGGGTGAATATGAATGTGATGGGGTCGGATATTGTTCGCATTCAGAAATCCGAGTGGACGTCGACAGCGGGCAATATAGTGGACGCGTGTTTGAATCAGCTCGCGAAAAAGTGGACGTTCGATACGGCGATCGCGAAGCCGGGTGCGTACATCGTGCAGGTGCAGTTCAAGTAGTGCTCTTTCTTTAACAAATAAAGTTCGGCGCGCGGGTCGGGCTCGGGAAGCTCGCTTTGACGGGCCTATCGCTTACACGCATCGAGCCTCGCCCTAAAGGCGAGTCTCGCGCTACGCGATGGGCCCGTCGGCGCGAGCCCCCCGAACCCGCCCCACCAACTTTTTGTTTTTTGCCAAGCGCACTCGCCGAGGCTCATCACGCGCGCTGAGCTCAGCGACGATTCGGCTCGCTCGCGCAGTTCGTAGCCCGCCCGCGCACACTAGCTCGAAGGAAGGGCGAGCGCATTCACTCCACAGGGCCCCGTGGCTGCCGTGTGCCATGGGCCAGTTGGCCGATGGCATACGGATGCCACTTGCAGGCCCGAAGGAGTGAATGTGTTCGCCCGACCGCGCGCCCAAAGTGTAAGCCTCCCACTCGACTAGCGCGCGAGACGAACCTCGCCAACAATCTCATTGCGCGTGTTGCGAATCGGCTTGTGCGCCCACTCGGCTATGCGGGGCGTCAACGTCTCCGGCAACTCCCCCAACAACTGCAACGCCCGAATCACCGCGATGTGTTGCGCACGCAGCGCGCCATCTTCGACCTTGATCGCGATCCCAATCCCCGACTCCGGGATCGCCAGCGAGTGCACGCCTTCAGCGCCCACCTTCGCAATCACACGACCGCCAGTCTCCTGCAATATCATCGTGTCGAAGCGATCAGTCCCACCAATCAAATGCGGATGGGCGCGAATCGCCGCAGCGATGCGCGACGGAAGTTCCTCGCCCGAGTGCACGGCGCGCGCCCATCGTGAGTACGCCAGCGCCATCCGGTCGAGCGGCAGCGCCATCACTACCACGCCACATCCATCAACGCCAATCGGCATGTCATCCACCGCGACGCCACTCCAGGCCGAGACTTCGTTTAAACAGCTGCGCTGCACTTGATGGTCGGCGCGCTCGTAGCCTTGCAACGCCCAACCAGCGGTGTAGGCGCGACCGAGCATCGCGGCGTGTTTGCCGGAACAATTATTGTGCAAGCGCGAATACTGCCGCCCACTTTCGCGGGCCATTTTGACGCCGCGCGCCGAGAGAGGTTCGTGTGGACCGCAGGCCAGATCGCCCTCTTCCAAACCCATCGAAGCGAGCATGCGTTCCGCCACCACAAGATGCTCGGGTTCGCCTCCGTGCGACGCGCAGGCGAGGGCGAGTTCTTCGTTGCCCCATCCGAGTTTGTCGAATCCACCGGAACTGAGGAACGGCATTACTTGAAACATCTTGGAGCAAGACCGCCACATCGTCACCATCGACTGGTCGTGGGCAGTGGCGATCAAGTCATCATTGGGACCGATGACAGCTGCGTGAACCAAGTGGCGAGATTCGATGGTATCTGCGCGGGTGACTACGACGTCTAGGGCGAGCGAAGGCATTGTGGAATGTAGTCGGGACTACGCTTGGAAATGAAAGGTCGTGGGGGATTACTGGGCGGACGGCGGACAGGGAGTCACTGATGGGTCGGGTTGTTGCGAAGGGTCGTGGGGGATTACTGAGCGGACGGCGGACAGGGAGTCACTGATGGGTCGGGTTGTTGCGAAGGGTCGTGGGGGATTACTGGGCGGACGGCGGTCAGCGGATGCGGATGGCGTTGAAATGATTGTTGTGAATAGGATTCGCGATACAAAAATGCGGGATGAGGGATTCTGTCTTCGAAGAGCAATATGAAAAGTGGGAGGCGGCCCAACCGGAACTACTTCGCACTGATGTTTTATGGACGTTGGATTCGTATCGGCTCGCGCTCTATTTGGTAGAACTCTCGACGACTGATATGCGGCGCGCCCGCCATGGCGATCTTGCAGGCGCTCGAAGACAATTACTGAAGGCCGTCATTTCAATCAGCGCGAATATCGCGGAAGGCTACAGCCGACCCACGTTGGCAGATCGATCGCGATTCATTGCGTACGCATTGGGTTCCACCAGGGAAGCAATCACCTGGTACGCGTCCTTCCGTATTTCACTGGGCGACGCAACCCTATTCGCCCGCTACACCCACCTAGCCCGCCTGCGCCGAATCCTGATCGCCACCCAACGCAACCAACATTCCCGCCTCCCCCCCAACACATTCATCCCCGGCATTTAAAACGTTGTCCGCCGTCCGCCCAGCAGGCCCCCACGACCCAACCCAGGAATTCGACCTCTAGGTGAATCCCTGTCCGCCGTCCGCCCCGTAATCCTCCACGACCCTTCCCAAAAAAACTCATCCGCCCGGTGACTCGCTATCCATCCTGCCTCAAATCAAACGCCTCCAATACCTCTCCCACCGAAACAGTAGCCGCCCCCAATTTCCCCACTTCCACCCCAGCAGCATAGTTAGCAATCACCGCCGCCTCCAACGCCGTCGCCCCTGAAGCCAACATCGCCGCCAGATACGCAGTAACCGTATCCCCCGCTCCCACCACGTCATACACTTCCCGTGCCGTCGTCGGAATCCGATGCACTCCCGTCGCGCCTTTCTCGATCAATGCCATTCCGTGTTCGCTCAACGTAAGCAAAATGGATTCCACGCCGAGCTGTTCAACTAACGCCGGCAGCGTCTCCGGATGTTCCACGTCGATAGCCGCG
>JANYBD010000029.1 GCA_025360995.1 Gemmatimonadota bacterium | reverse complement strand
CCGACACTTTCGCGCCGTCTACCCAACCGCGCAACCGCGCTAACTAACGCGGATCGCCTCGAAAGCGCCAGAACATCAGCGCGCCGCGGTTGACGGCGAGTAAACGCCGCTCTGCGGGTGATCTGCCTTCGGCGAGTAGCACGGCCAGGTCGGCGAGAAATGCCTGATTTCCAAATAGCGTGTGACCGAGCACGTCGGCCCGAACGCGAGATGCATCAATGGTATCCATGCCGCGCACAACCGTAAGCGAATCGCCTCCAAGGCCGAGACGCCAGACGCCGTTGAGCGACCGCGACGCCCGGAGGGCTTCGTCGTCCGTGGATGCATAAAGCGTCACGCGCCCGGCGCGGTTCGTCAGCGCTGGCAGAATCTCGCGACGAAACACACGCGCATCGATGTCGGGGGCGGCAAATACGACCTGATTGAAGCGCGGCAATGAATCCGTTGCCGTCATGAGAGAGAGCGACTTCGCGATTACTTCGGAGCCCATCGAATGACCGAGCAAGTTGACGTGATCGGGCAGTGCGGCGTGCAGCGGTCCGTTAAGCAAGCGAAGTAAGTGAAAGCCCGAGTTCCGTGCCGTCTGCTGATCGCGGACGTACGAACTCACCGATGCCGCTGACGGCCATGAAAATACCAACACCGTGCCGTCGAAGTTGATATCGGCCGCAACCTGTGCGGCGCGCAAGACGGCGTCCTCGAACGAAGTATTGAACCCGTGGACGAAAACCAACACGTCACGCGATTTGGTCAGGGCGAGATCTTCGGCGACGCGCTGCACAAATCGGTTGGAATCCACCTGAATCACCGACGACACAAAAAAATCCTTCGTTGGGTCGGGGTTATACGCAAACACATTGCTGCGAATGGTGTTTGGCCGCGGCAAGTCGCCGGTGCCGCGCGCACGGTAGGGCGGGACGTTTACGGCGACTGCGGCAAACTGGAGTTGATCGACATCATCCGGGCCGTACCTGTCACCAGGGCGTTCGCTGTTTATGGCATTGCGAGTGGTAGCAACGAAAATCGTGAGGCGCACCGGACCACTGTCGAGGGCGGCATATGATCGCGGCGCGACGGCCCGTCGGAGTGGCGCAGCTGCGGGCGGTGGCACCACAATGTTTGTGGGTACTCGCGCCGCGCCGCCGCAGCCGACGATTGCCATCGCGAGCGCGGCGCCCAGCCATCGTCGCATCATGTGCTGTGCGCGACGTCGAGCGCGAGCATGGCGGGATCAATACTCACCGTCGTGAGATCAAAGACAGCACCAGCGGCGCGCATGACGGCATTTGCCACGTCATCGGCCAGCGATGCCGAGGGAGCGAAGCAAGCGCCACCGGCCCGCCGCAACAATTCCTGTTCCACGGATGTCATCGTCACGCCTTGAATCCCGCACGGAACCATCAAGTCAAAGTACGAGAGGTCAGTGGTGACATTAAGAGCGAAGCCATGCCACGTGACCCATTGGCGTGCATGCACGCCAATGGACGCAATCTTACGCCCCCCTGTCCACACACCGGTGAGCCCCGGATTGCGCACTGCCGGGATGTCGAAAGTCGCGAGCGCGCGGATGAGCACTTCTTCGACCTGTCGTAAATACCAGTGCAGGTCCGGTTTGTGACGGTTCAAGTCCATGATCGGATAGCCAACGAGTTGGCCGGGCCCGTGAAACGTGACATCGCCACCGCGGTCTACCTCGAATAATTCAACGCCGCGGGCGGCGAGTAACTCGGGCGTTGCGATTAATGTTCCGGGGTCGCGAGCTGATCGCCCGAGCGTCACCACGGGCGGGTGTTCGAGTAATAGAAGAACATCCTGCGCTATCTCACCAGCGATGCGCGCCCGCGCCAAGGCGCGCTGCAGTTCAAGTGCTTCGGCGTATGGCCGAAGCCCGAGTTGCGCGACCCAAAGTTCCCGCGGCTCCGGCACGTTAAGCGTGGATCATTCTCCCGAGCGAATCCAGCACCGCTTCGGCGATAGCTTCGCTGAGCGTGGGGTGGGCATGAATCGCCAGTTCTATTTCTTCGACTGTGAACTCGTTCTCGCGGGCCACGACGAGCTCGTGAATCAATTCCGTCGCATGAGCGCCAACGATGTGTGCGCCCAGGATCTCACCGTATTTAGCGTCGCGAATTATTTTCACGAAGCCTTCCGTTTCACCTGACGTCCGGGCACGTCCATTCGCGCTGAACGGGAACTTGCCCACTTTGTAATCGAGTTTCTTCTCTTTGCACTGTGCTTCGGTGAGGCCGATGCTGGCGACCTCCGGATGACAGTAGGTGGCATTCGGCACGTT
>JANYBD010000213.1 GCA_025360995.1 Gemmatimonadota bacterium | reverse complement strand
TCAGGAAAAACGTCGAGGAGCATCACGGTCCAGTCGGTGTCCCGGGCGTCGCTCGACGCCCACAAGGTGGCGGACATCGGGCCGGTGATTTCGACGCGGCTCGTCAGCGCCCTCGTCGTGAAAACGAGCCCGTCGCGGCGCGTCGCGTTGGGTATGGTGAAATCTTCGTTGAGCGACGTCTCGAGTTCGCGCGAGTCAATGAGATAAGGATTCGGATTCGCGGGATCGTACGTGAACGTGTCTGCCGGGGCACCGGTAGGCGGAAGAGTGTCGAGCCCGCCGTCACCGGCGCTGCTGTGTGCATTACCTCTCGACGCGAGATACCACTTGGTCGGTACGGCGCGGGCGATGGGCCACGCCGCTTCCTTGCGCCACCTGTTGTCGCCGAGGACGAAGATGTCGACCGGCGGCTCCCGTTCGACCCCGTTGTCCTTGCCGAGTAGGTAGTGGTCGAACCAGCGTAGCTGCAAGCGACGCGTTTCGACGCGCGACTCGGCGCCGAATTCGCCGGCCACGTAATCGACGCCCTTGTGCGCGCCCGGGCCCATGACGAGGCGAATGAACGGATGACCGGGAATTTTGTTGAGGGCGTCCGTGTAATCGATCGGTCCGCGCGAGTCGTCGTACCAGCCCGAGATTTGCAACACCGGTGCGCGTACCTTAGCGATGTTGGTGGTGACAGCGTGGGCGCGCCAGTAGGCGTCGAGCGACGGATGCGCGATCCAGCGGTCCCAGAGCGGTACCTGGCCGCATCCAAGTTTCTGCGGCAGGTCAGCGAGCGGCAGGTGCATGATGTTCGCGCCGATGTCGAGTTCATTGGTGTTCTGCAATGTCCGCGCGCGCATGAGACAAGTCCACGCGACGTTGATCGGCGAGAAGACCATGTCCTCGAACGGCACGATGCGCCACGGATCACCGGTCGCTGCGGAAGGCGCGATGGCGGCGAGATGTGGTGGCGCGCTCACGGCGGCGTACCACGCCAGCCTGCCTTCATCGGAATGACCGATGAGTCCTACCTTGCCGTTCGCTCCGGGTAATGCGGCCGCCCATTCGACCGCGTCGTAGCCGTCACGAACGTCGGTGTCGTAGTCGCCGAAATCGTTGCCGTCGGAGCTGTCACGGCCGCGCACGTGTTGGGCAATAAAGATGTAGCCGCGTGCCGCCCAATATTTTCCCGCGGAATGCAGAATGCGTGTGTACGGTGTGCGTTGCATTACCACGCCGAAGGGTCCGTTTCCGACCGGCCGCGCGATGTAGTTCACGAGACGCGCGCCGTCGCGGGTCTTCATAAAGACTGCAGTGTCTTCGGTGACGGCGTACTGCGAATCAGACACTGCGCCGGGCCATAGTGCGTAGTTTTTCTCTACCACGAACGGCGCGGCCCGCCGCACGAGCCGCATCCGTCGGCCGGATGGCTTTCCTGCGGTAAGTAGCACGCCGGTGAGTGTGTCACCGTGCCAGGCGCCCTTGAGCGACTGGTCGCTGCTGCCGCTGAGCACGAGCGAGTCGCCGTCGGTCGTGACGTGCAACACGGCAAGCATACTCTCGCCAGTGCGGCGACGAACCGATCCGGCGAATCCGGAGTCGGCGCTGGCGAAGTGCGCGAAGCCCATTCGGCGCCACCCTTCAAAACCACTGTGGGCGGTGGAGCCGAGCGCGACGTAGGCGTCCCATTCGCCGGTGAGTGAGCGGGTGTTCCCGACGGGTGCGCAAGATGGCGACGCGGCGAGGACGAGTGTTGCAAGGCAGAGGCGTGCAAGTGGTGGCATAGTCATAGAACATGGTGCGAGCCGCGACGCCGCGCTACCGCTAACTTCCTTCCTACGCCACCACCGCCGACTCCACTACGAAGGGGATCATTATGAAACGCGTGCTAACCAAAATCGCATTCGGTATGTGCGCCACTCTTGTTGCTTACACGCCAGCGTTGGCCCAAACGCCGCCCATAGTCGAGCTGACGCGCCTAAGTTGCGGCACGAACGCCGCGCCGACCGACGTCGGCCTTCGATTCTCCGACACCTACGCCTTTAGCGGCCTGAAAGTTCAACTGACATTCAGTTGCTACCTCATCAGGCACGGTGACGACTATCTGGTGTGGGACGCCGGCAATCCTGTCGGTACGACGGCGACGGCGCCGAAAACCAGTTTGGTGGAATTGATCGCGCAATTAAAGATCGCACCGGCGCAGATCAAGTTCGTCGCCATCAGTCACTATCACGGCGATCACGTGGGTCAGGTGAGTGCGTTCCCACAATCCACACTGCTGATCGGCAAAGGCGATTGGGATCTCTTGAATGATCCGAAGTTCGCTGCCGTTGCGAACCCCGCGCCATTCAGTAATTGGATTGGCGGAGGCAGTAAGGTCGAGCCGCTACCTGGCGATCGCGACGTATTCGGCGACGGTACCGTCATCGTGCTCAACACGCCAGGCCACACGCCGGGCCACCACAGCTTGCTCGTGAAATTAAAAGAGATGGGCAACGTGCTCATCACCGGCGATCTCTCGCACTTTCGCGAGAACTACGACGGCAACGGCGTCCCAACCTTCAACACCGACCGTGCCGCGTCGCTTGCGTCGCTCGATCGGTTCAAGAAGATCGCGGCGAATTTGAAAGC